>NZ_JBEZCX010000012.1:0-289035 GCF_040647835.1 Micromonospora sp. NPDC049240 | reverse complement strand
ATGGGCATGAAGCTGGAGGCGGCCCGGCAGCTCACGTACGCCGCCGCCGGCAAGTCCGAGCGGGGCGACGCGGACCTGACCTACTTCGGCGCGGCCGCCAAGTGCTTCGCCTCGGACGCCGCCATGGAGATCACCACCGACGCGGTCCAGTTGCTCGGCGGCTACGGCTACACCCGCGACTACCCGCTCGAGCGGATGATGCGGGACGCCAAGATCACCCAGATCTACGAGGGCACCAACCAGGTGCAGCGCATCGTCATGGCCCGCCAACTCCTCAAGAACTGACCGGCGGGGCCGGGCGGGGCCGTCGACGTCGCCCGGCCCGGCCCGTGCCGATCGGCCCGGCCCGCCGGCCGGACCAGCCGTCGACCACGTCGTCGAGCTGGTCGACGAGCAGCCGTCCGTACCCGGTCAGCCCGTCGGCGGTCCTGAGCAGGTCGGCCACCTCCCGGCAGGCTCCCCGGAGCCGGGCGAACTCGGCGTGCGCCAGGTGGCGGCCGGTGGTCGTACCGAAGCGCCGTTCCCGACGCCAGAACTCGCCGACCGCCACGTGGGCGTAGAGGCCCTGCACGAGCGCCGGCAGCGGACGGGCGCCGGCCCGCCACGGCACCGGGTGACGGGCCGGCTCCGCCGCCTCGACGAGCGGGAAGAGGTGGTCCAGGGCGGCCAGCTTGTTGTGCGCCAGCTCGTGCACGAGGGCCGCGGCGGTCGGGCCGGCCGCCCCGGGGCCGTCGGACAGGGCGACGCACCCCACCGCGGCGGGGAACGTGCCGCTGATCAGTGGGGCGGTCAGCTCGTCGGGTGTCCCCCCGCTGGTCACCGCCGCCCACGGCCGGCCGGCCGCGTCCCGGGCCAGCGGCATCACCATGGAGATCGCCTCGGTCAGCTCGGTGGCGGCCCGGCGGTGCCGGGTGGCCAGCAGCCGCCAGCCCGGGGACAGCCGGGCCGCCCAGCGGGCGGCCCGGACCGCGTCGACAGGTGCGACGGCGGCCGGGCGGGCCAGCGACCGGAGATCGTCCAGGTGCAGCCGGGGGCCGTGCCCGTCGGCCCGAAGCCGGGGCACCGGGTGCCAGGCCGGCGTCGGGCCGCCGCCCGCCGTCCCGGTCGTCCGGGGGCACAGCCCCGGGCCGGTCACCGGCACGCCGTCGAGCGTCAGCGTGCGGCGCGCCCCGTCCACGGTCAGCTCCGCCAGCCCGGCCCCGCCACCGGGGCCGCGGTGGACCCGGCCCAGGCCGGGCAGCGCCACCGTCACCGCGCCGGAGGAGCTTGTCGGGAAGCTGACACGGGCCCGCCCGCCGGCCCGCATCGCCGCCGCGGCCACCACCGCGCCCAGGGTCGCCGGGTCGTCGGCGGACCCCCGGTCGCCGTGCCCCAGGGCCCGCAGCGTGCCCGCCGCCCAGACGCTCACGGTGGGGTAGCCGAGCACCACGCGGGTGGGCCCGGGAGCCGACCGCCGCAGCTCGCCGAGGAGCTGCCAGGCGTCGTTGACCAGCGGCGCGTGCGGGTGTCCGAGGTCCGTGGCGAGCACCACGGCCGAGCGCAGCACGAGCAGGTTCCGACTCACCGGCACCGCGAGCAACCGCCGGACCACCTCCCGGCCGCCACCGCCCCGGGCGAGCGCCCGGAACGTGCCGACGGGCATCTCGTACCGGCCCGTCGGCACCCGCGGCCTCCCCAGACCAGTCGGCGGCCCACCGCGACGACGGTGGACATCGATGAAGGCTACGATATGTTACTGCCGGAACGCTGGCTGTGCCGTGCGGAGTGGTGGTGTCGATGGATCGAAGGTTGGGCCGGAGATGTCGGAACGGGTGAGCGGTGGCGACCGGCCACTGATATCCCAACTGCTCGATGTGGCGGAACTCGACCCGGCCGACCTCGACGCCATCCCGCGCCGGCAGTTGCACCGGTCCCTGCGGCGGCTGATCGACGAGAGCGGCGACCCGACCGCCGAGTTCCTCTGGTTCGGCAACCAGGCCGACAATCCGGGCGCGCGGCGGTGGTGGACGACGTCCGACACCGGGTCCGACGGGGGGACGGCATGACGATCGACGGTTTTCCGGACGCCCCGGCGCGCGGCACGTCCGCGTCCCGGCCCGAGCCGGGGGCGACCGAGACCAGGGTGACCGCCTTCGTCGCCGCGGAGAGCCTGACCGGGCGCACCAACGTGACAAGCAACGTGGCCTGGCTGCTGGCGCGCGCCGGCCGCCGGGTGCTCGTGGTGGACGCCGGCCGGGGGGCGGTCCGGGTGCACGAGCACCTCAGCCCCTTCTACAGCGGGGAGTCGCCCCTCACCGACCACCTGCCGCGCGGGCTGACCGACCTGATGTTCGCGCTGCCCGGGTTCACCACCGGGCAGCCCACCCTGCGGCGCTACGCCGCCCCCGCCGGTCACCTCGACGTGGTGTGGGTGCCCGAGTCGGCGACCTGGCCGCCGGTGACCGAGATCGGCGGTGGGCTGGGCGGCACGATCCGCAGTGAACTGCGCCGGCAGTTGCGGTTCATCGAGTACGACGACGTCCTGCTCGACCCCGCCGACTTCTCCGAGACGGTCGCCCAGTGGCTGGCCGTCCTCTGCGACGCGCTCGTCGTCTGCTTCCCCTACCGGGCGCCCCGGCTCGCCGACGCCGCCGCCGTGGCCCGCCAGGTGCACCGCGGCGCTCCCGCCGGAATCCGGATCATCGCCGCCACCACGCAGTCGGCCCCCGCCGACGCGGTGGCCGCCCGCCGGCACGCCGACGAGGTGGCGTCGAGCTTCCGCGGCGCCCTGGACGAGCCGGCGGTGGGCGTCGACTTCTGGCAGGTCGCCCTCCCCGGCGGCCCGGAGGGCCAGCCGCTCGCCCCGCTGCTGGAGGAGTCCCCGCACCGCGCGTCGGTGCTGGCGGCGTACGGCCAGTTGCTGAGCCTGCTGACGCAGGGTGAGCTGGACCGGGCCGAGCCGGAGGCGGAGCCGGTCCGGGCGCGCTACCGGTTCGGGCTCAGCCGGCCGCTCGCCGAGAACGGCGGCGAGCTGTTCGTGGCCACCCCGGGACGACAGCGGCCGTGGGCCGACTGGCTGAGCGCCGAGCTGACCGAACTCGACATCCGGGTCCGGCCCTGGCGCCCACGCGGTCCGGCCCCCGACGGGCCGGCCACCGTGCTGGCGGTCGCCCCGGACCCCACCGCGCACCGGGCGGGCGGGCCCGGCGTCGAGGACGACGACGAGGCGTGGCTCGACGCGCTGACCGGGGAGATGGCGGCGCGGCCCGGCACGGAGCTGCTGGTGCTGCGTACCGTCCCGGCCGGTCCACCCCCGGCCGGTCGACCGGTGGACCTCTTCGACTGCGACGAGCCGGAGGCACGTCGACGCCTGCGCGCCGCGCTGGGCCTGGCCGCGCTCAAGCCCTCGCCGCTGGACCGGCCCTGGCGGGTGGGCTTCCCGGGCCGGGACGACCAGTCCCGCAAGACGTGCGGCCTGCCCGACCGGCCGCGGCTGTTCGTCGGCCGGGACCGGGAGCTGAGCGAGCTGCGCGACGCGCTGCTGGCGAACCCGGGCGGCCAACCGGTGTGGGTACGCGGCCCGCTGGCCGCCGGCAAGAGCACGCTGGCCCGCGAGTACGTGGCCCGGTTCCACCGCGACTACCGCCTGGTCGTCTGGATCCCGGCGGGCAGCCGGCACGCGGTGCGTACCGCGCTGGCGGCGCTCGCCGACGAGCTCGGGGTCGAGCCGAGCGGCAACGCCGTCCACGAGATGCTCGCCGAGCTGCGCAAGCGCGGCGACCAGTGGCTGCTGGTCTACGACGGGGTCGGTGACCCGGCGGACCTGGTCGGGCTGCTGCCCTCCGGCCGCGGGCACGTCGTGGTCACCGGCGGCACCGGGGACCAGCCCGTCTACGGCCCCTCGGTGGCCGTCGACGGGCTGCGCCGCGACGACGCGACCGGGCTGCTCATCCGGCAGGTGCCCGGGTTGTCCGCCGCCCCGGCCGCCGCGGTCGTCGACGCGGTGGGCACGTTCCCGCTGGACCTGCGGCTGGCGTCGGGGCTGCTGGGCCAGGCCGGCATCCTGCTCGACAAGCGGGAGGCGGTCACCGGGTCGCGTGGCCCGGACGCGGCGGTGCCGGCCTTCCTGGAGGCGATCCGGCCCACCGGCGACGGGGCGTCCCCCACCCGGCGGATCGTCCGGGTGGCGTTGCGGCTGATGGACGAGGAGTTCAGCGGCCGGGTCGCGGTGATGCTGACGGAGATGTACGCCTTCGCCGCGCCGATCGGCATGTCGCTCGCGCTGGTCCAGTCCCGGCGGATGCGCGGGCAGGTCGCCGCCGACCTGACCGACGAGGACGCGGCCCTGCTGCGCGCCGACGGGTGGGAGATGGACCGGGCGCTGGCGCTGGGGATGCGGTTCCGGCTGTTCGACGTCGCCTGGGGCCGCGACGGGACGGTCCGGATGCACCCCGCCGTGCAGGCCACCGTGCTGGCCGACATGACCGCCGGGAAGCACGCCGCGCGCCGCGGGCGGTTCCTGCTCGCCCTGGCCGGGGCGGCGCCCCGGACCATCGCGGCGGCCTCCGCGCTGCGGCACGAGCTGCACCAGCATCTGCTCAGCTCCGGCGCACTGGACGCGGACGGCCCGGACGACGTCCGCCGGCTGGTGGTCGAGCAGCTCGAACACCTCATCGCCCGGGGCGAGGACGAGGCCGCCGAGGCGCACCGGCTCTGGCGGCCGGTGCTGGACCGCTGGCTGGCCGCGTACGGCTGGCAGGACCGGATCACGCTGCGGTTGGCGACCCGCCTCGCCGACGTCACCCGGTCCCTGGGCCACAGCGACGAGTCGTTGACGCTGAGCCGGCAGGTGCTGCGGGAGAGCACGGTCCTGCTCGGTCACGACCATCCGCGGGTCCTCGTCACCCGCCGGGGTCTCGCCGGTGACCTGCGCGGGCTCGGCCGGTTCCGGCCGGCGCTCATCGAGGACCAGGCCACCTGGCGGGGCTTCCGGGACCAGTTCGGCAACTCCCACCCGGAGACGCTGGTCGCGGCGCACAACCTGGCCCAGTCGTACTACCTGGCCGGGCGCACCGACGAGGCGGTCCGGGTGGCCCGGGAGACGCTGGCCCGCCGCCGACGGCTCTTCGCCGACGACCATCCCGACACCCTGGAACTCGCCAGCGACCTCGGTCGCTACCTGGGTGACCTGGGCGACCTCGCCAGCGCGCGGAAGCTGCTCCAGGAGGCGTACCAGGAGCGGTTGCCGGCCGGCCGCAACGGCGAGGAGGACACGCTGCTGCTGCGGATCATCCGCCACCTGGCGGTCATCGCCCGCCGGCAGGAGGAGCTCACCCGGGCCAAGGAACTGAACAGCCGCGCCTACCTGGCGTTGCGACGGCTGCTCAGCGAGGACAATCCGCGTACCCAGTCCTGCCGGCTCAGTCTCGCCGTCGACTACCACCTCGGCGGGGAGAGCGAACACGCGGTGCGGCTGGCGGACGAGAGCCTGGCCGGCTACCGGCGCGACCTCCCGCCCGAGCATCCGTTCACCCAGGTCTGCCTGAGCCTGCGCGGGGTGCTGCTGCGCGGCGTCGGCGACCTCGAAGAGGCGGTGTCCGCCGGGCGTCAGGCCGCCACCGGACTGGCGGCCACCCTCGGCGAGTCGCACCCGTGGACGCTCGGCGGTCAGGTCAACCTGGCCGGCAGCCTGGCGGCGGCGCAGCGGACCACCGAGGCGGAGCGGTTGCTGCGCGGTGTCCTCGACGAGGGCCGCCACTTCCTCGGGCTCCAACACCCGTACCTGCGCGCCACCCGGCGGCTCCTGGCCGCGTTGGTGACCGACGGCGAGATCAGCGGTGGCATCCCGTACGGCCCCGCGAAGCTCGACTTCGTCGACATGGAGGTCCCGGCGACATGAGCGCCCCCATCCCCGCCGACGAGGCAGCCGGGCCGTCCGGCGTCGACGGACGGATCGACGTGATGCTCGCCGACCACGTCCGGGAGCGGCCGGCCATGGTGGACGCGTGCGAGCGGCTGATGCGGAGCCTGCCCGGGATGCTCCACCTCGCCCGGTACCGCACCGGGGTCTGCGACTTCGCCCTGGACGCCCCGGCGCCGGTGGCCGGCGCCCACGAGCTGGACGCCGACGAGCGGCAGCTCGTCGACCGGGACGTGGTGCACGCGATGACCACCCTGGGCGGGGTGTTGCGCCCGGCGCGCAGCGGCGACCTGATCCGGGTGGTGCTGCACACCGCGCGGGGCGCGCTCTTCGCCCTGCAACTGAGCCGGGAACAGCACCTCGTCGGGGTGGTCCGGGTGGAGGATCCGGCGGACGAGCCGCCGCCCCGACAGCCGACGATCCGGGCCGCCGACATCGGCCTGTCCCGGCTGGCCAACGCGGAGCACACGGCCGCCGGCGAGCAGCCCACCAACTACGGCGGCTGGCTCACCCCGGTCAGCACCGCGTCGGGACCGCCCGGCCCGTCCGGTCCGCCCGCCGTCGAGGCCCGGCCCCGGACCTGGGTACGCGACGAGTCGTACGCCGGGTTGGCGGCCCGCTGCGCCGGGCAGGTCCACGCCGAGGGCCTGCACTACGTGGCGGTGTGCCGACCGGGCCGGCTGGAGGCCACCGCGGACGTGCTCGACGACCCGCGGCTGGGCGACTTCTTCGCGGACGCGTCCCCGGCCCGGCGGCGGGCCTTCTACGGCCACCTCGCCCAGCGGGTGGACGAGCTGCTGCGCGCCGTGGTGCGGTCCGCGCACCCGGCGATCGGCTCCCGGGTGCGCCGGCTGGTGCTCGACGTCGAGCAGGGCGCGTTCTACTGCTATCCGGTGGGGCTGGACCGCTACCTGCTCGCCGTCACGCTCGACCAGGACCGGGTGGCGGAGGGGGACGAGAAGGCGGCGGTGTTCGGCGCCGAGCTGGCCGGGTGAGCGCGCCGCCGGGCGGGGCGGGGCCGGCTCCCGCCGACCGCCGGGCCCGGGTGGTCGAGGCGGTGCTGCCGTCGCTGCGCCGCACCGCGCTGTTCGTGCTGGTCGCCACCGCCGGTTGGGCGTTGGCGGCCGGGCGGGGCTGGACCGACGTCCACCGGTCAGCCGGTTACCTGACGGTGGCCACCGCGCTGCTGGCGGTCGGCCTGTTCGCCAGCACCCACGGCATCGACCTCGCGGCGGCCCGGCGGAACCTGCGGCTGGTGCTGCTGGCGGTCACCGTCGGCGTGCTGGTCAAGGCGGCGCTGATCTCGGCGGTGATGTACCTCGCGTTCGGTCGGCCGGCGTTCCTGGTCCTCGGGGTGGCGGTCGCCCAGATCGACCCGTTGTCGTTCGCGGCGACCCGGCTGCGCTCCCGGATGTCCGGGCAGGCGCAGTCGATCCTGTCCGCGTGGGCGTCGTTCGACGACCCGGTCACCGTGCTGCTGACCGTGTACGCCGCCGCCTGGGTGGTCCCCGCGCTGCCCGGCGATCCGGCCGGCCCGACGACGGCGGAGCTGGGTGGGTTCACGCTCTCCCTGGTGCGGAACGCGCTGCTCGCCGCCGTGGCCGCGGTGGCCTGGTGGGGTACGCGGGCCCTGCACCGGCGGGCGGTCACCCGCGCCCGGTGGGTCGGCCGGGCGGTGACCGTCGGTCAGCTCGTGGTCCTGCTCGGGCTCGCGGCGCTGGCGGTCACCCAGTTCCTGCTGCTCGGGCTCGCCGTGGCCGGGCTGTTCTACCGCCCGCCGATCGGGCCGGCGCTCGACCTGCTGACCCGCTGGGCGTTCCTGGCCGCCACGTTCGCGCTCGGGCTGGTGCTGGTCGGTGGCGTGGACCCGGTACCGGGCGTGGTGCTGGGGCTGGCCGCCGTGGCGGCGCACGTGGTGGTGGCGTCCGTGATCGGTGCCCGGCTCCCCGCCGCCGACCGCCTCGACGTGCTGCTCGGCCAGCAGAACGGCATCACCGCCGTCATCCTGGCGCTGGTGCTGGAACGGCAGTTCGTCGGCACGGTCGCCGTGGTGGCGCCGGCGATCCTCGTCGTCAACCTGGTGCACGCGTTGACGAACGGCCTGCGTGAGGCGTCCGGCCGGGGTGGTCCGGGGACGGCCCCTGCCGGGCCGGCGCCGGCGGTCAGGCCGCGTCGTCGGTCAGGGCGGTCACCAGCTCCCGACGTACCCGCGCACTGAAGTCGGTCAGCACGTCGCTCGCCGTCTCCGACCGGCGGACGTCGTCGTCCACGAGGTCCCGCGCGCCGCGGAGCTGCCGCACGGGCAGGTATTCGTGCACGGCGTCGAAGATCTGGCACATCTCGTTCAGCCGGTCCCACTGAAAGGGGGCGGGACCGCCGGGGCGCTGGCGGGCCGCACGGTACCACTCCGCCACGGCCAGCCCGAACGCCTCGACGAGCGCGTTCAGCAGCGTGGCGACGCCGACCGCCGACTGGACCTCCGGGGTCCGGACCCGGGCCCGGACCGCCTGCCGCGCGCCCCGGCCGCCCTCGTCCTCGACGAACGACCGCCGGAACAGCACGCCGACCGGCGTCCGCAGGTCCACCACGGCGAAGGCGCGGTCGAACAGCTCGGTCACCGACGTCGGCAGGTCGGCGAGGTCGTCGCCGTTTCGGCGGTCGCCGGGCGGGACCGGCCAGCGTTGCAGCTCGCGCAGCTCCCGGCGGATGGCCGCTAGGTGCTCGTCGTTCTGGGCCCGCAGGTCGCTGAGCGAACCGTTGAGCAGGCCGAGCAGGTGCTGGGTGGCCGACTGGCGGCGGTCCAGCCGGGCCATGTGCGGCGCCAACGGCACCAGCGCCCCGTCGGCCGGATAACGCTCCTCGATCCGCCCGGTCATCGACGTCACCTCGGCGGCGAGCTGGTCGGCGAACGACCGGGGGCGGTAGAGCAGCGGCTCCCGGCCGACGGCCTCGCGGATCCGGGGGAGGAAGCGCTCGGGCACCGGCTCCAGCACGACGAGCAGCAGTTCGCAGTCGCGGTACGCGTGGCTGATCCGGGCCCGGGTCTCCACCCGGGCGGCGTCGCTCTCCTCCAGCAGCGGACCGGAGACCAGGATGCCGCAGCCGGCGTCGTCCCGACCGGCCGGGATCCAGTAGTCGATGCGGCTGTCCGGGTCGTCGATGGGGAAGAAGTCCGGCCGGGAGTTCTCGTGGCCGGTGCTCACCAGCACCCGCCGGATCTCGGCCAGGATGTTCTGCGCGCCGACGCCCCCGTACAGTTCGCGGGCGGCCTCCCGGACCATGCCGGCGGTGACCTGGCCGCCCTGGTCGCGGGCCCGGCGCCAGAGCCGGTGACAGAGCGAGATGATGCCCCGGGGGACGCCGTTGGCCAGCTCGACGAGCTGCCCGACGGTCGCCTCGCTGAACGGCTCCAGCCGGCCCCGCTGCCGCCGCAGCACGTAGTCGAGCACGTCGGCCGGGCTGAGCGGGGTCATCGTGATCTGCTCGCCGCTGCGGTCCCGCACGTCGCGGCGCAGCGTGCTGAGCAGGTCGGGCAGCCCGGCGAGCAGGAGGAACGTGTTGGAGGCGGCGAAGACCCGCAGCATCTCCTTGAACGCGTCGAGGGCTTCGTCCTCCCGCCGGCCGGCGGCGGTGAGCAGCTGGTCCAACTCGTCGATGACCAGGACGAACGGGTTCGGGCCGTAGCCGATCAGCAGCGCGAAGACGCCCATCGCCTGGAGCGCGGTGGCCTCGCTGCCGGTGAGCGTGCCGGTGATCCCCCGCTCGCGGAGCACGTCGGCCGGCGGCCGACCGGCGATCCACTCCCAGACCGGGTCCTCGAACCCGCCGCGCAGCAGCAGCGTCAGCGCGCGGGCGAACTCGGCGTTCTCGGTGACCTTCCGCAGCCGGTCGCGCAACTGCCCGAGCAGTTGGCTCTCCATCATGTTGAACGTGTCCACCACGGCGACCGGGTCCAGGGTGCCGGCGAGCAGTTGCTCGGCCAGGGGTTCGGTTACCCGGGACCGGCGCAGCTCGACGGCGAGGATGTCGGCGTACAGGCCGCGGACGCGCCGGTGCACCACCTCCCGGCGGTCGGCGAGCTTGTCGGCGAAGGTCCGGTACAGCGAGACGAACGTGTCCGGCGGGGCGGTCAGGTAGATCGACTGGAGGTCGCCGTCGAGGCGCTCGGTGGCGTGTCGGACCAGGTAGGACGCCAGGTGGGTCTTGCCGGTGCCGTAGTCGCCCACCACGGCGACCACCCGACCGGCCGGCGTCTGCGCAGCGTCGTGCAGCGCGTCGAGGTAGCCGTTCATCGCGTCGGTGGCCCGGCGGACCGCCGCGGTGGGAATGGTGTAGACGGTCGACCCGGTGTCGGCGACCTGCGCCACGGCGCTCGACGGATAGGGGTTCGCCTCGCCGATCGGGGCCGGGTCGTACGCGTCCATCAAGGCTGCTCCCTGAGGCGGCGGGCTTCTCTCATGAAGTGTCGGGCCAGATCCTGCCAGGTCACCTGGTTGGGTCGCTCATCTTGCACACGTAGTGTCTCGTAAACGCCGAAGAGTAACCATTGCATCTCGCGGATCGTTGCCAATCTGCCGTCGTCTATGTACTCCTCCAGTGCGGTATCCGCCAGCGGAGGCAGCAGCCCGGGTGTCAGCCGGCCGAGCCGGTCGGCGGCGAAACGGGCCGCGTGCCGGTGGTCGAAGCCGTCGACCTCCAGGTGGACGGTGTTGCGACCCAGCACGTCCCGGTCCCGGCGGTCCAGCGCGCTGGTGGTCTCGGCGAAGAAGACCATCCGCCGGGGCGCCCGCGCGGCGTAGTAGTGCAGCTCCTCGATCAGCTCCACCGGCGGCAGCAGCACGATCAGCGCCTGGTCGGTGTCCAGGCAGCCGGGCAGGTTGCGGTACGCGTCGTCGGGCCGGTCGCGCATCTCGTACGCCAGGTTGTGGCGCAGCAGTTGCAGCTCGTTCAGCTTGTCGAGCAGCGCCCGGCAGGTGTGCTCCCGCCGGGTGGGGATCGGGTCGTTCTCGTGGGCCTCCTGGCGCAGGTTGACCACCTCCGCCCGCAGCCCGTCCCGGCCGAGCCGATCGCGCAGCCAGTGCGCGCAGCGGTTGACCAGCGCGGTCTTCCCGCACCCCCGCTCGCCCCGGACCAGCACCAGCCGCCCCTCGTGGTGCAGGTGGGCGACGTCGGCGAACCGGCCCTGACACTGCTCGAAGGACGCCTCGGTGTTGTCCACCGGGACGTAGTAGTTGACGTGTTCGGCGTACCAGAGCGGGTTGAGCGGGTCGGTGCTGCCCAACCTGGGCACCGCGAACGGGTTCGGCGGATGACCCGGCGCCGGCGGCGGCGCGTCGGGCGGCTGGGGGTTCACCGTACGGCCGCCGGGGTGCGGCCCGGGACCAGCCCGGGATTCTCCACCGCCTGGGCCACCTGCTCCACCTGCGCCTCCAGCCGGCTCAGTTCCGTGCGTTGCCCGCGCACCCAGTCGGCGCGCCGGGGATCGTCCGCCGCCCCGCCGCGCGGCACGTCGTGCAGCGGGCCCGCGGACGAGTCGAGCGTGTCACCCAGCCGGCGGGCCAGCCGCCAACGCGGATGCGCGCCGGTCACCGTGTGCAGTCGGCTGGCCAGCTCCCGGCGCCGGGCCCGGAGGTCGTCCACCCCCGGGAACGGGCCCGGGGTGACCCGTTCCACGTGCGACAGCAGGGACTCGACGGCCAGCGCGTACTCCCGGGTCGCCGCGCGCAGCGCGTCCGCCTCCGTCCGCCGGGTGCCGGCGGTGGCCGACCGGCGGCTGAACCAGCCGGCCAGCGCGGCGCTGGCGGCGGCCAGCAGGATCGACGGGAGGAGAGTGGCCCAGGGCGACGGCGGCGGCGTGCCGGCGCCGGCCCGGTCCAACCGGGCGGCGGCCGTCAGCGCCCGACAGGTGCGGTCGAAGTCGGCCCGCCGGTCGGCCTGCCACTGCTCCGGGCTGCCCTGGCGGCCGGACCAGCTCAGTTGCCCCTCGGCCGGGCCGGGGGTGGCGAGGCCGAGCGCGCGGGCGGCGTCCACCAGGCCCGGACGGTGGGCCGCCGACAGGCACCAGACCCGGGTGGCGTCGTCGACCGGGGGATCACCCCGGGTGGCCAGGCGGACGCCGATGACCAGGAGCGCCGACGCCAGGACGACGGTGGCCACGCCGACGGCCCGTCGCGTCCTGACGGAAGGCATCGGCATAACGGCTGACTGTAGTGACAGTCACTCGTGCGTGGGTACCGCGGTCGGGGTCCGAGATCCGACTCGGCCGATGCGTCGCCGGCCCCCGGAGGGGGTGGGCCGACCGGGACCGGCGGCCCACCCGGGGTGGTCAGCGGAGGTCGTCGGGGCTGTCCGGGCGGGTGCCGGCGCGCGGTGGCGCCGACCAGGGTGACTCGCCGCCGGTGCGGCGGGGCAGGGGTTCGGTCGGGGATTCGGGATAGGCCAGCGTGAGCGGGGCGGTGTCCGGGTCCTTCGCCGGGCCCGGCGCGGACCAGCCGGTGAGCGCGGGCTCGGGCTCGGCCGGAGTGCCGGCCGGGGTCAGCTCCGCCCCGGCTCCCTCCGGCGCGGGCCGGCGACGCCAGCGTCCACCGCTGAACACGGCCATCAGCAGTAGCAGGCCGATGAGGAACAGCGTGCCGTTGTCCAGCGGCTGGCGCAGCGGCAGCGGGTCGCCGAGCAGCTTCAGGTCGCCGGGGATCCGGTCCCGCACGGTGAAGGGCGCGACGAACAGCCCCACGTACGGGGCCGCGAGCAGCAGCCCCGCCACCAGCGGGCCGAGCGGCGAGAAACGCAGCGTGCCGAGCAGGCCGAGCAGGATGCCGGCGACGCCCAGGTAGACGGCCGGTTCGATCAGGTTGGGGGTGCTGTACGTACCGATCTCCACCCAGCGGTTGACGGTCCGCCCAGATCCGTCCTGACCGAGGGTGACGAGCACCCAGGTGACGGGTGCCACCACCAACCCGGCGAGGAAGCTCCAGAGATGTCGCATCCGCGCACCGTACCGTTTCCGGCATGACAGATCATCCCGCGGTCCCGTCGGGTAAGCCGACCTCGTACTCCCGCGTCACGCTGAGTCGCATCATGACCGCCGTCGATGTCAATCTGTACGGGACCGTGCACGGTGGGGTACTGATGAAGTTCGTCGACGACGTGGCCGGCGCGGCGGCGGCCCGGCACAGCGGCGGCACCGCGGTCACCGCCTCCATCGACGAGATCGTCTTCTCCGAGCCGGTCCGGGTGGGCGACCTCGTGCACGCCCACGCCCAGGTCAACTGGACCGGCAGCACCTCGATGGAGGTGGGGGTGCGGGTGGTCGCCGAACGCTGGGACTCGGCCGAGGACGAGCCGGTCCGGGTCGCCACCGCGTACCTGGTCTTCGTGGGTGTGGACGTCGGCGGCGCGCCCCGCCCGGTCCGCCCGGTGCTGCCCGAGACGCCCGACGACGAGCGCCGCTTCCGGGAGGCGGAGATCCGGCGCGCCCACCGGCTGGCCCGCCGGCGCGCCATCCAACTCCACCGCGAGGTGAAAGGAGGGGCCCCCGCCTAACGCCTCCGGTAGAGGAAACGCCCCCGCTTGCCGCGCGATCCACATGGGGTGGGGGTGCGGGGTGTGGGGTGGGCACGCCCCGTGGGCGGCACCGGGTGCGGAGAATGGCGGTACGAGGTAGGGCAAGATGGCGCCACGGCCCATGCACAGTGTCGTGCCGGGCCCCAGGGGAGGGTGGAACGTGTCTGACGTGCTGTGGACGCCCCCGGCCGACGTGCGCGAGCGGTCCCGGATCGGTGACTACCTGCGCTGGCTGGCCGAGCACCGCGGGCTGGAGTTCGCCGACTACGACGCGCTGTGGCAGTGGTCGGTGACCGATCTGACCGGGTTCTGGTCCTCGATCTGGGACTACTTCGACGTGCTTGCACACACGCCCCCGACCGCAACACTGGCCGGGAGGTCCATG
This sequence comes from Micromonospora sp. NPDC049240, assembly GCF_040647835.1. Lineage (NCBI taxonomy): Bacteria > Bacillati > Actinomycetota > Actinomycetes > Micromonosporales > Micromonosporaceae > Micromonospora > Micromonospora sp. NPDC049240. The sequence goes on along the minus strand of NZ_JBEZCX010000012.1, from coordinate 275,188 downwards.
CCCGGCGCCCGCTGGTTCCCCGGGGCGACGCTCAACTACGCGGAGAACGTGCTGCGCATGCCGGGGCTCGGCGACGACGAACCGGCGGTGATCGCGCACGGGCAGACCCGCGCCCCGGAGACGCTCACCGCGGCGCAGCTCCGCGAGCGGGTCCGCCGGGTGGCCGCCGGCCTGCGCCGGCTCGGCGTCGGCCCCGGCGACCGGGTGGCCGCGTACGCGCCGAACATCCCGGAGACGTACGTCCTGCTGCTCGCCACCGCCAGCCTGGGCGCGATCTTCTCCTCCTGCGCGCCGGAGTTCGGCACCCGCAGCGTCACCGACCGCTGGCAGCAGATCGAGCCCACGGTGCTGGTCGCGGTGGACGGCTACCGGTACGGCGACAAGCCGATCGACAGGCGCGCCGAGGTGGCCGCGGTCCGGGCCGCGTTGCCGTCGTTGCGGCACACCGTCGCCGTCGGGTACCTCGATCCGGCCGGCCCGGCCCCGGACGGCGCGATGACCTGGGCGGAGCTAACGGCGGAGACCGACGAGCCGCTGGCCTTCGCCCCGGTCGCCTTCGACCACCCGCTGTACGTGCTGTACTCCTCCGGCACCACCGGCCTGCCGAAGCCGATCGTGCACGGCCACGGCGGCATCCTGCTGGAACACCTGAAGATGCTGGCGCTGCACCACGACCTGGGCCCGTCCGACCGGTTCTTCTGGTTCACCACCACCGGCTGGATGATGTGGAACTTCCTGGTCTCCGGGCCGGCGGTGGGCGCGGCGATCGTGTTGTTCGACGGCAATCCGGGCCATCCGGACCTGGGTGCGCTGTGGCGGCTGGCGGCGGAGACCGGCACCACCTACTTCGGCACCTCGGCCCCGTTCCTGCTGGCCTCCCGCAAGGCCGGGCTGGTGCCGCGGGAGATCGCCGACCTGTCCGCGCTGCGCGGCCTCGGCTCGACCGGCGCGCCGCTGCCCGCCGAGGGCTTCACCTGGGTGTACGAGAACGTCAGCGACCGCCTCCAGCTCCAGTCGCTCTCCGGCGGCACGGACGTCTGCACCGGGTTCGTCGGCGGCGTGCCGCTGCTGCCGGTGCACGCCGGTGAGATCGCCTGCCGGGCGCTCGGCGCGAAGGTGGAGGCCCGGTCCGCCGACGGGTCGGCGGTGGTCGGCCAGCTCGGCGAGCTGGTGATCACCGAGCCGATGCCGAGCATGCCGGTCGGGTTCTGGAACGACCCGGACGGCGCCCGCTACCGGGAGGCGTACTTCGAGGTCTATCCGGGGGTGTGGCGGCACGGCGACTGGATCACGGTGAACGAACGCGGCGGCTGCGTCATCACCGGCCGCTCGGACGCCACGCTGAACCGGGGCGGCGTGCGCCTCGGCACGGCCGAGTTCTACTCCGTGGTGGAGGGGCTCGACGAGGTGGTCGACTCGGTGGTGGTGCACCTGGAGGACGACGAGGGCGGCGCGGGGGAGCTGCTGCTGTTCGTGGTGCTCGCCGACGGCCTGGAGCTGGACGACGCGATGCGGAGGAAGATCTGCCGCGAGCTGCGGACCGCGCTGTCGCCCCGGCACGTGCCGGACGAGATCCACCAGGTCCGCGCGGTCCCGCGCACGCTGAGCGCGAAGAAGCTGGAGGTCCCGGTCAAGAAGATCCTCACCGGCACCCCGGTCGACGCGGCGGCGGCCAAGGGCGCCCTGGCCAACCCCGAGTCCCTGACGGCCTTCGCCGCCCTGGCCCAACAGCGCGCCTCCTGACCCCACCCCACCCCACCCCACCTCGTCGATCTTGCACTTGTTGCCCTGGCAAAAGGGGTGAATGCCTCAACCCAGGGGCGGCAACTGCAAGATCGACGAGGTGGGGTGGGGTCAGGGGAGGGTGTGGGTGGTTCGTTCCGTCTCGGCGCGGGCGGGCAGGTGGGTCGGGGTGGGGTGGGCGCAGGCGACCACCGTGGCGCCTGCCGTCAGCGGGGCCAGCAGCCAGTCGACCGGGTCGGGATGCCGGGTCACGTCGACCAGCAGGCGGTCGCCGGGGGCGAGGCCCAGCTCCGTGGCGCGGGCCTCCGCGCGGGCCAGCAGCGCCGCGTCCCCCGCGCCACCCGAGGGGTACGCGGTGAAGTGGTCGCCGTGCCCGCGTACCGCCGACACGAAGTCGGTGCAGCCGGCCGGCACCTGCCGCATCGGCAGCGCGAACGGGTCCAGCGCCAGCGCGTAACGCTCGCCGGCCGGCCAGCGGGCCGCCTCGTCGACCCGGTCGACGGCGGTGAACAGCACCTCCACCGGACCCGGCGCGTCGACCACGGTCAACGCCGCCGACCAGCAGCCGAGCAGCACCGCAGCGGTCTGCCAGTGCGGCGGCAGCAACACGCCGGCCATCTCGTCCGGTGCGGTGCCGACCTCGTCCACGAGCAGGTTGGCGGTCTTGGCCACCCAGTTCGCCAGCGTCGCGCCGGACAGCTCGGTGCGTTCGCCGGTGGCGTCGTCGTACCAGGTCAGCAGCGGTCGGGTGGGGTCGGACGCGGTCGCGTCGGCGAAGACGCGGGCAATGTTGTCGGCCATCGGAGCGAACGATACGCGCCCGAACCGCGTACTCGATGACGACGACAAGTCGGCGTACCGTCGGGTCGCAGTCAGCGTCGGACGGCCCGCGCGGCGTAGGCTTGCCGACAGTGTTCTTCCCCACAACCGTGCCACCTGAGGAGTCGCCCCGTGACCGCCGGTCGCCCGCCCCGCGTTCTCATCGACGCCACGAGTGTCCCCGCCGATCGCGGCGGCGTCGGTCGATACGTCGACGGCCTGCTCGGCGCGCTCGGCCGGGTCTGCGGCGACGGCGTCGACCTGGCGGTGGTGAGTCTCCGCACCGACCTGGAGCGCTACACCCGGATGCTGCCCGGGGCCGAGATCGTCCCGGCGCCGGCGGCGGTGGCGCACCGGCCCGCGCGGCTCGCCTGGGAGCAGACCGGCCTGCCGCTGCTGGCCCAGCAGGTCGGCGCGGAGGTGCTGCACTCGCCGTTCTACACCTGTCCGCTTCGGGCCGGGTGTCCGGTGACGGTCACCGTGCACGACGCGACGTTCTTCACCGAGCCGGAGCACTACGACAAGTCGCGCCGGACGTTCTTCCGCAGCGCGATCAAGACCTCGCTGCGTCGCGCCGCCCGGGTGATCGTGCCGAGCAAGGCCACCCGGGACGAGCTGATCCGGCTGCTGGACGCCGACCCGACCCGGATCGACGTCGCCTACCACGGTGTCGACCAGGCCGCCTTCCACGCGCCGGGCGACGAGGAGAAGGCCCGGGTCCGGGCCCGGTTGGGTCTCGGTGACAACAGCTACATCGCGTTCCTCGGCGCCAAGGAGCCGCGCAAGAACGTGCCCAACCTGATCCGCGGTTGGGCCCGGGCGGTGGCCGACCGGCCGAACCCGCCGGTGCTGGTGGTGGCCGGCGGCCAGGGGCACGACGACGACATCGACCGTGCGGTCGCCGAGGTCCCGTCGCACCTGCGGCTGCTGCGCCCCGGCTACCTGCGCTACGCCGACCTGCCGGGCTTCCTCGGCGGCGCCCTGGTGGCCGCCTACCCGTCCTACGGCGAGGGCTTCGGGCTGCCGATCCTGGAGGCGATGGCGTGCGCCGCGCCGGTGCTCACCACGCCGCGGCTCTCCCTGCCCGAGGTGGGCGGCGACGCGGTGGCGTACACCAGCGAGGACCCGGATCAGATCGCCGCCGACCTGGGTGCCCTGCTGGACGACGAGCAGCGGCGGCTGTCGCTGGCCAAGGCCGGCTTCGACCGGGCCAAGGAGTTCACCTGGGAGTCCAGCGCCGAGGTGCACATCGCCGCCTGGCGGCGGGCCCGCGCCTGACCGGCGGGCGGCGCGCCGCCTCATCCGCCGTGGCGGCTCGCCCGCTTCGGGCATGATGTGCTGATGTTCTACGCCGTCATCCCGGCGGGCGGCAGCGGCACAAGGTTGTGGCCGCTGTCCCGCGCCGGCCATCCCAAGTTCCTCCACCCGCTGACCGGCACCTCCGCCTCGCTGTTGCAGGCCACGGTGGGCCGGTTGGGGCCGCTGACCACACCGGAACGCACACTGGTGGTCACCGGGGCCGCGCACGCCGCGGCGGTGGCCCGGCAACTGGCTGGCCTGCCGGAGGAGAACATCCTGGTCGAGCCGTCGCCACGGGACTCCTGCGCGGCCATCGCGCTGGCCGCCGCGGTGATCGCCGGCCGCGCCCCGGACGCGGTGATGGGCGCGTTCGCCGCCGACCACCTGATCGCCGACCCGGCCGGCTGGGCCGAGGTGGTGCGGCAGGCGATCCACGGGGCCGAGCAGGGGTTGCTGATGACGGTGGGCATCACCCCGACCCGCCCGGAGACCGGCTACGGCTACCTGGAGACCGGTGACCCGGTCGGCGCCGGGCCGCTGCGCCCGGTGCACGAGTTCAAGGAGAAGCCCGCGGCCGAGGTGGCCGAGGGGTACCTCCGTTCCGGCCGGCACCTCTGGAACGCCGGCATGTTCGTCTGGCGGGTGGACGTTTTCCTGGCCGAGCTGGCCCGCCAGCAGCCGGCGCTGCACGCCGGGATCACCGCGATCGCGGCGGCCTGGGGCAACCCCGAGCAGGACGACGTGCTCGGCACGGTCTGGCCGACGCTGCCGAAGATCTCGGTCGACTACGCGGTGATGGAGGGCGCGGCGACCGCCGGCCGGGTGGCGACCGTGCCCGGCGACTTCGGCTGGAACGACGTCGGCGACTTCCACACGCTCAGCGAGGTGTTGCCGACCGACGCCGCCGGCAACGTGGTGCTCGGCGGGGACGCGAAGCCGGGCGTGCTGCTGCACGACACCACCGGCACCGTGGTGGTGCCGCACTCCGGCCGCCTGGTCGCCACCGTCGGCGTGCGTGACCTGATCGTGGTGGACACCCCGGACGCGCTGCTGGTCTGCCCCCGGGACCGGGCACAGGACGTGAAGAAGATCGTCGACCAGCTCAAGGAGCGCGGCGAGGAGGGCCTGGTCTGAGCCGCCGCGCCGCCGGCCCGTCCCGTCACCCGGTGGCGCGACGGGCCAGCGCCGCGAGCGCCGGCGCCACCAGTTGGGCGGTCCCGCCGGCCAGCGGTTCCGGCAGCCGGTCCGGTGGGAACCAGCCCAGCGCCTCGGACTCGTCGCTGACCCGTTCGACCGCGCCGGCCGGGGCGAACACGGCGTACCGGACGTCGTAGTGCAGGGAGCCGCCCTGGCAGGCGACCGGGTGGACGTCCACGTCGATCGGTTCCGGGTCCAGGGTCAGGCCGGTGATCCCGGACTCCTCGGTCGCCTCGCGCAGCGCCGCCGCCGCCAGCGTCCGGTCGCCGGGCTCGCAGTGCCCGCCGAGCTGCACCCACTTGCGGAACCTGCCGTGCAGGCAGAGCAGCACCCGGGCGCCGGTCGGGTCGAGGACCAACGCGCTGGCGGTGACGTGCCCGGGTCGGTGCGCGCGGCTCATCGCCACCGGCCCGGCGGCCAGCAGCGCCAGCGTCCGGTCCCGGTTGGCGGCGGCGGCCGGGCTGGTCGCCGTCCATCGGCTCAGCGTCGTCGTGGCGTCGGCGTGCAGGTCGGCGTACGCGGTGTGATCGGTGTCGGGCACCCGGACACTGTACGAGCGCGGCCTCCGTACCCTGACCCGGTGACCCTTCGACTCGTCGAGTTCCTGGTGGCCGGCAACGAGGCAAGCGACCTGCTGCCGGTCCGTTCGCCGACGCTGCTGCGGGCGTACGGCGCGCGGCGCGGCTTCTGGACCGTGCTGGACGAGGGGCCGGTCGAGCAGTGCCTGGCGCTGCTGCTGGAACGCGACGACGGTGAGTGGGTGGCGCACCACGTGCCCGCCGACGCGGGCCCGGAGAACGGCCGCACCGAGGACGGCGAGGCGCTCGCCCACCACGACGGCTGGGTGTACGTCTTCGGCTCGCACTTCGGGTCCAAGGCCGGGCCGTTGCGGCCCCGGCGCGCGTTCGTGGCCCGGTTCCGGGAGGACGACGCGGTGTCCGGGCCGCTCGCCGTGCACGTGGTACGCAACCGGTTCCGGCTGCACCGGGCGATCAACGACGCGCTCGTCGCCGCGCCGCTGGCCACGCTGCCGCCGGGCGAGCGGGTCCGGCAGCGGTTCGTGACGGAGACCGTGGCGCGGGGCACCGCCCGGGCCAAGGGCTGGGTGAGTCGGCTGGCCGAGGACGACCTGCCGCTGAACGTGGAGGCGGCGGCGTTCACGCCGGCCGGGACGGCGCTGCTCGGGCTGCGTTTCCCGGTGACCGCCGCCGGTGAGCCGATCTACGTGGAGCTGGCCGGGGTGGCGGGGATGTTCGACCGGACCGCGCCGAGCTGGCCCCGGGCGCTCGGGGCGTACGCGCTGACCGGGGTGACGCCGGCCGGCGCGCTGGCCGGCTTCCGCGCGATCACGCCGACAGACGACGGCGGCTACGCGGCGGTGATCGGGTCGATCGACGCGCTGGGCAAGGGTTCGGTGCTGCTCGACGACCACCCGCACGGCGGGAGGGTGACGTCCCGCCACGTGCGGTTCCGCCACTGTGCCGCGGACGACGCCCGGGTGGGCGCGGAGCTGGTGGCGGAGCTGGCCCCGTTCCATCACGTGGAAGGGCTGGCGGAAGAGGCGGGACGCTGCTATTACGTGACCGACGAGGACCACCGGGTGGCGCTCTGGATCGGATGAGCGAGGGCCGGACGGCACCCCTGCGGAACGAATCCGCAGACCCTCGTGGTGCCGTCCGGCCACGCCCGTCAGCCGGCGCCCGGGTCGACACTGCGCCCCGGCGTCGGCGGGCAAGGAAGAGTCTGCCGAACCGGCCGCCCTACCGTCGAGGTTTTTCACGTCACGCTTAAAGATGGAGATTACTGCCGGCGGGTAAAGTGCCAGGGGTGGCGGGCACCTCCGCCGTCCACCCGGGAGCGCTCTCCATGCTGAAGATTATTTTCTCGAGTGAGGACATTCTGCGGACCCGGGTCGCCCCGGCCGCGGACCCGCTCTGGGAACTGGTCCTCAGCCTGCACCTGCTTCAGGGGCGCGGCCGTGACCCCATGATGACCACCTGGCGGCGCGCCGTCGCGCAGGGGCTGCGGGCCGACAACAGCGCCGAGCGCTACCGGTTGCTCCTCGCGCTCAATCCACCGCGCGGCTACTTTCCCGACTTCCTCACGCCGTCCGCCAGCAAGGACGGCATCGAAGCGGGGTTGGAGGCGGTCCGCGGCACCCCGCGCGGCATGCTGCGCCGTGACCTGACCATGCTGGCCCCGGAGACCCCGCTGCCGCCCTCGGCGACCACGCTCGCCCGGGGCGAACCCGAGGTGTTGCAGAACCTCACCGACGCCATGGCGCGCTACCAGTCCCTGGCCGTCACGCCCTACTGGGCCCGGGTCCAGGCCGCCGTCGAGGCGGACCGGGCCCGCCGTGCCCGAGCCATGCTCGACGGTGGCGCCGAGGGGTTGCTCGCCAGCCTGCGACCCGCCATGCGGTGGGGCGGCGGGGTGCTCGAGGTGCTCGACTACCCGGACAGCCGGGAGCTGCACCTGGACGGCCGGGGGCTGCTGCTCGTCCCGTCCTTCTTTTGTTCCCGCACTCCGGTGGCGCTTGTCGATCCGACGTTGCCCCCGGTGCTGGTCTACCCGGTCGACCGGCTCGGCGGCCTCACGCCCGGCCTCGGCGCCGGGCAGAGCGAGGCGCTCGCCGCGCTGCTGGGCCGCACCCGCGCGGCGGTGCTCCAGGTCGCCGACGAGGGCTGCACCACCGGCGAGATGGCCCGGCGGCTGCGTATCTCCGCCGCCGCGGCCAGTCAGCACACCACCGTGCTGCGCAACGCCGGGCTGCTGGTCAGCCACCGGGACCGCAACACCGTGCTGCACACGCTGACCCCGCTGGGTCGCGCCGTCCTCGACGCCTGACCGCGCCGTCCTCGACGCCTGACCGCGCCGGGGCGGTCAGAGTGCCAGCGTGGCGCTGGCGGTGCTGCCCGCCGGCGGTGGCAGCAGCACCGACCCGATGCCCTCGGCGGCCAGCGCGGTGCGTAGGCGTTGCAGGTCCGCGCCGAACCGGACCAGGTCCGGCCGGTCGACAGGTGTCGGCGCCGCGCCGAGCAGTAGACCGGTGGCGGTGGCCGGCCAGTCGGGCACCGTGGCGGCGAACCCGGCGCGTACCTCGTCGTCGGTGACGTGGGTGAACACGGTGCCCGGGGCGACCACGTCGGCGACCGCGGCGATCGCCCGGTCCACCGCGGCCGGGTCGGGGGGCGTCGGGCCGGTCCCGTCGGGGAGCGTGGCCGCCGCCCGGAGGCCGGCGGCGTGCGCCTCGGCGGTGCCCAGCGAGAAGAGGTCCAGCGAGGCGTCCCGCACCAGCGCGCGGGCGCCCTCGTCGTCGTCCCGGGTCGTGCCGAGGTAACCGCGGACCACGGCGACGGGCACCTGGTCGCACTTGCCCTTGATCAGCTCACCGGCGGCGGCCAGTTCGTCGACCACCGCCATCTGGGTGAGCTGGAGTTCGTTGCCGTACGGGTCGACCTCGCCCCGGTGGTCGCGGATCGCCGGGATGCCGGCCACGCCGAGCGCCACGTCGGTCAGGCCGTTGCGCCACGGGCGGCCCATGGTGTCGCTGACGATGACCGCGACGTCCAGACCGTGCCGCTCGCGCAGCGCGGCCCGCAACGCCCGGGCGGACGCGTCCGGGTCGACCGGCAGCAGCACCAGGCGGGTCTTGTCCACGTTGGACGCGTCGATGCCGGCGGAGGCCATCACGAAGCCGTGGTGGGTCTGCACGATCCGGGTCGCGCCCCGGGTGGCGACCACCCGGGCGGTCTCGGCGGCCAGCACCCGGTCCCGCGCGGCGAGGCGTTCCGGACCGTCGGCGGGCACGTCGACCAGCCGGCCCTCCGCCTTCGACACGATCTTGCTGGTGACCACCAGCACGTCGCCGTCGCGCAGCCAGGGTGCCGCGCCGGCGATCAGCGCCGCCAGGTCGTCGCCCTCGGTCACGTGGCCGATGCCCGGCACCGGCAGGATCTCCAGCCTCACATCAACTCCAACGCGGCGCGCACCATCGCGGCGGTCGCCGCCTCGTCGGTCATCCGCAGCGGCGCCGCGCGGACGGTCACGCCCGGCACCACGGCGTCCTCGTCCTCCGGGGCGACCAGCCAGCCGTCGAGCAGCCCGCCGCCGGACCGGCTGCCGTAGAGGGCGCCCACCCCGGCCGCGCTGCACTCCACGCCGAGCACGGCCAGGCAGCGGTCGGCCATGCCGCGTACCGGCGCGCCGCCGATGATCGGCGACACCCCGATCACCGGGGCCGGACCACCGACCACCGCGTCGCGCAGACCGGGCACGGCCAGCACCGGGGCGACGCTGACCACCGGATTGCTCGGCGCGATCAGCACCACGTCCGCGGCGGCGATCGCCTCGACCACACCGGGGGCGGGCTTCGCCGCCTCCGCGCCGACGAAGACGAACTGCTCGGTCGGCACCTCGGCCCGGTACCGCACCCACCACTCCTGGAAGTGGACCGCCCGTCGCCCCTGCTCGTCGGCGACAGTGCCGGCGCTGTTCGCGACTGCGGGGCTCGCAAGCTCACTCCTCCCGCTCACGATCGCGTGCGTCTCCAGCCGCTCGTCGGTGGCCGGCAGCAGGCGTACGCCGGGCTGCCAGCGGGTGGCCAGCGCCTCGGTGACCTGGGACAGCGGGTAACCGGCGTTGAGCATGGAGGTGCGCACCAGGTGGGTGGCGAGGTCCTTGTCGCCGAGGCCGAACCAGCTCGGCTCCGCCCCGTACGCGGCCAGCTCGGTCTTCACCGTCCAGGTCTCACCGACCCGCCCCCAGCCACGCTCCGGATCGGCGCCGCCGCCCAGCGTGTAGAGCACGCTGTCCAGGTCGGGGCAGACCTTCAGCCCGTGCAGCAGCAGGTCGTCGCCGACGTTTACCACGGCGGTCACGTCGGCGCCGGTCTCCCGGGCGTACGCCCGGACGCCGAGCAGGAACCGGGCGCCCCCGATGCCGCCGGTCAGTACCACGATGCGCATGACGTCCATCCTTCCGCACGTGCCGCCGTGGATCGCCCGGTGGCCGGAGAGACTAGGCTCACGTCGCCAACTGTCCGCTTTCGTCCCCTGGGGGAGTCCGTGACCAGCCCCACCGAGCCCGCGTCCGGTGACGCCGCGCAGGCCAGCCAACTGACCAAGCCGCTGCGCGAACTGGCCGCGCTCGTTCTGCTCGGCGCGAACGCCGTATTGCTCTTCGTCGGCCTGCTGCGCCTGCTGGTGCCGGTCGACGACTACAGCACGTTCGGCGGTCGGGCCGGCAGCACCTACTTCACCTTCGTCGGGCTGGAGTCGACGGTCCTGCCGCTGCTGGCCGTGCTGCTCGCCACGCACATCCGTCCGGTGCTGCCGAAGGCGAAACTGATCACCCAGGTGGCGTTGATCGAGTTCGCCGTCTCCGCCGTCTTCGGTGCGCTGACGTTCCTGATCTGGCTGGTGAACCGGCTCGCCGACGGCGAGGTGCTTGACGCGTTCCTCGGGCTGCTCACCCGGGTGGCCTGGCTGGCCGTCTTCGCGATCGCCGGGTTCGTGGTGTTCAAGATCTGGCGCACGCTCTACTACGTGCCGAAGCCCAAGCCGCAGCCCGGCGTCTACGGTCAGGCCCAGCCGGGCTGGCCGCAGCAGCCCGGCCAGCCCGGCGGCTACCCCGCCCAGGGCGGCTACCCGCCGGCCGGGGTGCCGCCGCAGCCGGGCCAGGCCCCGGCGGGCTACCCGTCGGCGGGCGCGCCCCCGCAGCCCGGTTGGCCGCAGGCCGGTCCGTACGGCCAGCCGCAGTCGGCGCCGCCGTTCAACACCGCCCCGCCGCACGCCCCGCAGTCGGCCCCGCCGTTCGCCGGCCAGCAGTTCGGTGGGCCCCAGGCCGGCCCGCAGGCGGGGGGTCCGCAGTTCGGCGCCCCGCAGGCCGGCGCCCCGCAGTTCGGCGCCCCGCCGGCCGGTTCGGCGCCGTCGGCGCCGCCGTTCGGTCAGCCGCCGTCGGCCGACCCGACCCAGGCGATCCCGCGCCAGAGCGCCGAGCCGGGCCAGCCGGCGTCCCCGGCCGACGACGAGCGCACCCAGCGCTTCGACCGCGAGGACCCGAACCAGCCCCGGTGAGTCCCGGCGGCGGGCGGTGGATCCCATCGCCCGCCGCCGCGCCGCCGGAGGTGTCAGGAGGGGACCCTTCTCTACCCGAGGCGTTAAAAGGGGGCCCCGCCTTGCGCCGTCGGCAGCGCATAGGCTGGGCGGATGGTTGAGCGCAGCGAGTTCGTACCGACCGAGGCGAGCGTCCGGCGGGCGCTGGGCCGCGCCGCCACCGGTCGGGCGTTGGACGCGGACGAGGCGGCGGCCCTGCTCACCGCACGCGGCGCGGCGCTCGACGAGCTGTTCCGCATCGCCGGGGAGATCCGCGACGCCGGGCTGCGGGAGGCCGGCCGGCCGGGCGTGGTCACGTACTCCAAGAAGGTCTTCATCCCGCTGACCCGGCTCTGTCGGGACCGCTGCCACTACTGCACGTTCGCCACCGTGCCGCACCGGCTGCCCGCCGCCTACCTGGAGCGCGACGAGGTCCTCGCCATCGCCCGGGAGGGCGCGGCGCAGGGCTGCAAGGAGGCGCTGTTCACGCTCGGCGACCGGCCGGAGGAGCGCTGGCCGGCGGCCCGCGAGTGGCTGGACGAGCGGGGCTACGACTCCACGCTCGACTACCTGCGCGCCTGCGCGGTGGCGGTGCTGGAGGAGACCGGCCTGCTGCCGCACCTGAACCCGGGCGTGCTGTCCTGGTCGGAGTTGCAGCGGCTCAAGCCGGTCGCACCGAGCATGGGCATGATGCTGGAGACCACCGCGACCCGGCTCTGGTCGGAGCCGGGCGGCCCGCACTTCGGCTCGCCGGACAAGGAACCCGCGGTGCGGCTGCGGGTGCTCGACGACGCCGGTCGGGTCGGCGTGCCGTTCACCACCGGCATCCTGATCGGCATCGGCGAGCACCGGGCCGAGCGGGTCGACGCGTTGTTCGCGATCCGTCGCGCGATGCGGGAGTACGGCCACCTCCAGGAGGTGATCGTGCAGAACTTCCGCGCCAAGCCGGACACCGCGATGCGCGGCATGCCGGACGCGGAGCTGCACGACCTGGCCGCGACCGTGGCGGTGGCCCGGGTGCTGCTCGGCCCGAAGGCGCGCATCCAGGCCCCGCCGAACCTGATCGCCGGCGAGTACGACCTGCTGCTGCGCGCCGGCATCGACGACTGGGGCGGCGTCTCCCCGGTGACGCCGGACCACGTCAACCCGGAGCGGCCCTGGCCGCAGCTCGACGAGCTGGCCGCGCGGACCGCGGCCGCCGGGTTCACGCTGCGCGAGCGGTTGACCGTCTACCCGGAGTACGTGCGGGCCGGCGGGCCGTGGCTGGACCCGCGCCTGCTGCCGCACGTCACCGCGCTCGCCGAGCCGGCGACCGGGCTGGCGGTCGAGGCGGCCCGCCCGGTGGGGCGGCCCTGGCAGGAACCGGAGGAGGTCTTCGGCGGCCGGACCGACCTGCACGTCACCATCGACGTGACCGGGCGGACGGAGGACCGGCGCGGCGACTTCGACAGCGTCTACGGCGACTGGTCCGAGGTGGCGAACAAGGTCACCCGCCCGGTGCCCGGGACCGGCGGCGGGGACGCCGACCTGCGCGCCGGCCTGCGGCTGGCGGCGGACGACCCGGCCGCGCTGCTGACGCCGGCGCACGAGGCACAGGCGCTGGCGTTGTTCGGCGCGGACGGCCCGGCGCTGGACGAGTTGTGCCGGACCGCCGACGACGTGCGCCGGGACGCGGTCGGCGACGACGTGACCTACGTGGTCAACCGGAACATCAACTTCACGAACGTCTGCTACGTGGGCTGCCGGTTCTGTGCGTTCGCGCAGCGGGAGAGCGACGCCGACGCGTTCCGGCTCTCCCTGAAACAGGTCGCCGACCGGGCCGAGGAGGCGTGGACGGCCGGTGCCACCGAGGTCTGCCTCCAGGGTGGCATCGACCCGAAGATGCCGGTCACCGGCTACGCCGACATCGTCCGCGCGATCAAGGCGCGGGTGCCCGGGATGCACGTGCACGCGTTCTCCCCGATGGAGATCGTCACCGCCGCCGCGAAGGCCGGCGTGCCGGTGCGGGAGTGGCTGGGCATGCTGCGCGAGGCCGGGCTGGACACCATCCCGGGCACCGCCGCGGAGATCCTCGACGACGACGTGCGCTGGGTGCTCACCAAGGGCAAACTGCCGGCCGCCGCCTGGGTCGAGGTGGTCAGCACGGCCCACGAGCTGGGCATCCGGTCCAGCTCCACGATGATGTACGGGCACGTCGACCACCCCGGCCAGTGGCTGGCCCACCTGCGGGTGCTGGCCGGCGTGCAGGACCGCACCGGCGGGTTCACCGAGTTCGTGGCGCTGCCGTTCGTGCACACCAACGCGCCGATCTACCTGGCCGGCATCGCCCGGCCGGGGCCGACCTGGCGGGAGAACCGGGTGGTGCACGCGATGGCCCGGCTGCTGCTGCACGGCCGGATCGACAACATCCAGTGCTCCTGGGTGAAGCTCGGCGACGCCGGCACGGTGGAGATGCTGCGCGGCGGCTGCAACGACCTCGGCGGCACGCTGATGGAGGAGACCATCTCCCGGATGGCCGGCTCGGGCAACGGTTCGGCCCGTACCGAGGAGCAGTTGCGGTCGATCGCCACGGCGGCCGGCCGGCCGTTCCGCAAGCGGACGACCGCGTACGGTCACGCCCGCGCCTGACGTCGAACCTTTCGCCGCGCCGCGCCGTACCTGTGGGTGCCGGCGGCGGTTGCGGCGAGGACCGCCGCCGGTGACCCCCAGCCCGGGGATCCGGCGGCGTCCGGGTGCCCGGTCCCCGCGGCGCTGCGGCGCCGGTTGCGGAAAGGTTGCCGATGAGCACTGACGAGACCACCGACGCGCCGAAGCGGCGGCCCTGGCCGCGGCTGACCCGCCGGCAGACGCTGACCGCCGCCGCGAGCGCCACGCTGGGCGCGGCGGCGCTCACCGTGCCGGGCCTGTCCGCCGCGCAGAACGCCCCCACCGCGGGCCGGCGCGACGAGCCGATCGTGGTCCACCTGCGCGACGCCGCCACCGGCACGATGGACGTCTTCGTCGGCACGACCCGGGTCCAGGTGCGCGACCGTGGGCTGGCCGACCGTCTGGTGCGCGCCGCCCGCCGCTGACCCCGCTCCTCCCGGCGCGGGCTCCCGGCGCCGGTCCGACAGACGTTTCCCCGACGAAGGTGTGGTCCGCCATGTCCTCTCACCGCGAGGCCCCGGAGATCGCCAAGGATCCGGTCGCCGACAGTTCCGACCTGTACGCGTTCGTCAGCCCGACCCGGCCGGACACGGTCACGTTGATCGCCAACTACGTGCCGGTGCAGCTTCCCTCCGGCGGCCCCAACTTCTTCGAGTTCGGTGACGACGTCCGGTACGAGATCCACGTCGACAACGACGGCGACGGTTACCCGGACGTCACCTATCGTTTCGAATTCACCACCGAGATCACGAATCAGAACAGTTTTCTCTACAACACCGGGCCGATCGAGTCGCTTGACAGCAAGAACTGGAACCGGCGGCAGTTCTACAGGCTGACCCGGATCGCGGACGGCCGGGAGCACGTGCTGGCGAACAAGCTGCCCTGCCCGCCGTGCAACGTCGGCCCGCTGTCCACGCCGAACTACCAGAACCTGGTGAAGCAGGCGACGTTCAAGCTGTCCACCGGCGAGAAGGTGTTCGCCGGCCAGCGCGCCGACGGGTTCTTCGTCGACCTGGGCGCGGTGTTCGACCTGGGTACGCTGCGACCGTTCCAGCAGCTCCACGTGGCCGGCAAGAAGCTGTTCAAGACCGAGGGCGAGCCGGTCAACGCGTTGGACCGGCTGAACGTGCACAGCATCGCGGTCCAGGTGCCGTTGGGCAAGGTGCGCCGGAAGGCCGCCCGGTACGGCTACGCCGACAGCGTGTCGACGATCGGCGTCTGGACCACCGCGTCCCGGCAGCAGGTGCGGGTGCTCGGCGACCGGGTGTCCGCGGACACCGCCACCGGCCCCTTCGTCCAGGTGTCCCGGCTCGGCAACCCGTTGTTCAACGAGGTGATCGTGCCGATGTCGAAGAAGGACCTGTGGAACACGCTGCCGCCGTCGGAGGACAAGCGGTTCGCCGGGTTCGTCGAGCGCCCCGAGCTGGCCGCGCTGCTGCCGGTGCTCTATCCGGGTGTCTTTCCCAACCTGGACGCGTTGAACAAGGCGAAGAAGCCGCGCGCCGACCTGGTGGCGCTGCTGCTCACCGGCGTACCGGCCGGGCTGGTCGACGGCTTCGCGAACACCACCGGCGACACCCAGGCCGACATGCTGCGGCTGAACACGGCGATCCGGCCCAGCGCCCGGCCGGACCGGTTCGGGGTGCTCGGCGGCGACCTGGCGGGCTTCCCCAACGGCCGCCGGGTCACCGACGACGTGGTGACCATCGCGCTGCGCGCGATCGCCGGGTTGACCGTCCCGCTGGTCGACCGGACGTTCAAGCCGGACGCCGCGGCGGCAGCCGTCACGCCGGGTCTGGACGCGACGGACGTGACCGCGCCGTTCCTCGGTGACTTCCCGTTCCTCGGCACCCCGTACGACGGGTTCGGCAACCCGCCGGCGAAGCGGTCCTGAGGGGAGGGGGCGGCATGCACCGGCACCACGACCTCGGCCCGTCGTACCGCGGGACCGTGATGCTCGACCTCGGCGGCGACACCGGCGCACTGATCATCCACACCGGCCGGGACCTGCACGGACGGGAGATCGAGATCAGTCGCGCGGACCGGGACGGCCCGCGTACCCACTCGGCGGTACGGGAGCGGCACGTCCTGGACGGGGTCTTCCACAGTGCCGTCTACCCGGACCTGGAGGCGGGCGTTTATACCGTCTGGTGGGACGATGACACATCGGCCGGCGCGATCTCCGTCACCGGCGGGGCGATCACCGAATTCGTCTGGCCGACCAGTTCACCACCGCGAACCGACTGACCGAACGCTCAGTGACCCACGCGCCCCGTCCACATGTTGGACGGGGCGCGGTCGGCGTTGGCGGGCTGGACGGGCGGTACCGCGCCGAGCGCGTTAACCTTTGCCCCACCATTAGTGATCTTGGGCGGCGGCCGACGGGGGCGTCCGGCCGGCCCGCCGGTGTTGCGCCACGGCAGAAAACTTGGGGCAACTCGCCGGGGAGGGCGTTACTCGCCCGGGGTCTGAATCGATAGGGCAGGTTGCGAGGCTACGGACGGCCGCAGCGGTCGCGCCGGACGTGTCGGGAGGGCGACTCCATTATCAAGTTTGGCTTGACGGCGCACGCATTACACGCGTGTAATTTGAATGGGGTTGTTCGCGCGGAACGCACTAATTGGGTCCGTACGGACAAGCACGCCTTTCGCGTGGGGGGTTGCAGCGGCGAATGACGCCGGTGCGCGACAAGGAGGCAATCGATGGACGGCCAGCTCGAGGTGGCCGACCTGCTCGGGAACGCGCCGGAGTGGCAGGAGCGGGCGCTCTGCTCGCAGACCGACCCGGAGGCGTTCTTTCCCGAGAAGGGCGGCTCGACCCGCGAGGCGAAGCGCATCTGCTCGCGGTGTGAAGTCAAGACGGAATGTCTGGAGTACGCGCTCGGCCACGACGAGCGGTTCGGGATCTGGGGCGGGCTCTCCGAACGGGAGCGGCGCAAGCTCAAGCGGCGGGTGGCCGCCTGACCCGACATGGACCGGGCGGTGGGGGCCGCCCGGGTCCGTGGGGTGCGCGGGGTGCGACGCGGCCGGCGGTCAGGCCAGCTCGTCGGGGTCGACCCCGAGCAGGTTCGCCACCTGCTCGATGATCACGTCGTGCACGAGATCCGCGAGGTCCTCCCGGTCCATCGCGCGGAACTCCAACGGTCGCCGGTAGAGCACGATGCGCGGCGGCACCTCCTGCCGGCCGGGGCGACCCGGCAGCAGTCGGGCGAGCGGCACCTCGCCGTCCTCCAGCACGTCCGAGTCGTAGACGTTCAGATCCGGTGGGACGTCCTCGACGGCGAACTCCACCCCGGCCAGCTCCTTGGCGAACCGGCGTTCGAGCGTCTCCACGGTGTCGAGCACCAGGTCGTCGAAGACCTCGGCCTTGGTCCGGGCCAGCGGCACGGTGGCCGGCACCAGCCGCCCGCGCAGCCCGCGACCGTGCCGGTCGCGGTGGGTGCGCCGGCCCGAGCCGGGGCGGCTGTTCTGCGGGCTCGTCATGACGCACAGGGTAGCCCGGTGACCCGGCCGTCCCGCCGTCGCGCGGCACGCCCGGCGCGCCGGTGCGCCGATCGGACGAATTGTGATCACCGTGACGGGCGTGTCGTAACGCGAAGCGGTGCGCCGGACCCGGTAATGGGGATACCCTGCCGCACGTGAGGTCACCACGGCGCTGCTCCCGTAACGGCTGCCCCCGGCAAGCGGTCGCCACATTGACCTATGTCTACAACGAGTCGACAGCGGTGGTGGGGCCGCTCGCGGCGTTCGCCGAACCGCACACGTACGACCTGTGTGAGCAGCACGCCCGCAGCCTGACCGCCCCGCGCGGCTGGGACGTGGTACGGCACGAGGGCGAGTTCGAGCCGCCGCCGCCCACCACCGACGACCTGGTCGCGCTGGCCGAGGCGGTCCGCGAGGCCGCCCGCCCGGCGCCGCCGCGTCCCCCCGAGGAGCCCCACCCCAAGCCGAACTCCCAGCCGCCGCACCAGCAGGGCCGTCGCGGCCACCTCCGGGTGATCCCGCCCAACCACTGACCGTCGGGTCAGTGGCCCAGGAAACGGTTGAAGAGGGTGGCGCGGCGGGCCGGGCGGTGGGTGCGGTTCTCGGTGGCGTCGGCCGACGACATGATCTTCAAGCCGGCGTTCATGGCCAGCCACCGCAGCGGCTCCGGCTCCCAGCGCGGCGAGCGGTGCCCGACCCAGGGCAACGCGGTCAGGTCGCTCGCCTCGCCCCGGATCAGGTCGGCAAGCGTACGGCCGGCCAGGTTGCTGGTGCCCACCCCGTCGCCGACGTACCCGCCGGCCCAGGCCAGCCCGGTGCGGCGGTCCAGCCCCACCGAGGCGGCCCAGTCCCGGGCCACACCGAGCGGGCCGCCCCAGGCGTGCGTCACCGGCACGTCCGGCCCGAGCGCGGGAAACAGCTCGCCGAGCGTGCGGCGCAACGCCGCGAACACCCGGGGCTCCCGGTCGAAGCCGGGGCGCACCCGGGAGCCGTAGTGGTAGGGGGCGCCCCGCCCGCCGAACGCCAGCCGACCGTCGGCGGTGCGCTGGCCGTACACGATGAGATGCCGGTGGTCGGCGAACGTCTCCCGGTCGGCCAGGCCGATCCGGGCCCAGGTCTCCGCCGGCAGCGGCGCGGTGGCCACCATCAGTGAGTAGACCGGCGCGACCGCCCGCCGGTGCCCGGGCAGCCCCGGCGTGAAGCCCTCGGTGGCGCGGACCACCACCGGCGCCCGGACCACGCCCGCCGGGGTCACCGCCGCGCCGGGCCGCAGCGCGGTGACCGGGGTGCGTTCGAAGACGCGTACGCCCCGGCGCTCCACCGCCCGGGCCAGGCCCCGGACCAGCTTCGCCGGCTGCACGGTGGCGCAGTGCGGCGTGTACGTGCCGCCGCGTACCCCGTCGGCGGCGCAGCGGGCGGTGGCCTCGGCGGCGTCGAGCAGCACCAGGTCGTCGTCGGTGAGCCCGTGCGCGTGGGCCTGGGCGACCTCGGCGCGGGCCCGGTCGAGCTGCGCCCCGGTGCGGGCCAGCACCACGGTGCCGCCGGCCCGCCAGTCGCAGTCGATGCCCTCGGTGGCGGCCACCCGGCCCACCTCGTGGACGGTGGCGTGCATGGCCCGCTGCATGGCCAGCGCCCGGTCCGGCCCGTGGCGTCGGGCCAGCGCCGGCAGCGAGGTGGGGAACAGCGCCGAGCACCAGCCGCCGTTGCGGCCGGACGCGCCGTACCCGGCGATCTCCCGCTCCAGCACGACGACCCGCAGCGTCGGATCGGCCCGCGCCAGGTAGTACGCCGTCCACAGCCCGGTGTATCCGGCGCCCACGATCGCCACGTCGGCGTCCGTGTCGCCGGGCAGGCCGGGCCGTGGGGTCAGCGGCTCGTCCAGGTCGGACAGCCAGTGGGACAACTCCTGGTAGCGCACCGTCTACAGCCGGGACCACGCCTCGGTCAACACCGTGCGCAGGATCTGCTCGATCTCGTCGAACTGCTGCTGCTCGGCGATCAGCGGCGGGGCGAGCTGCACCACCGGGTCGCCCCGGTCGTCGGCCCGGCAGTAGAGCCCGGCCTGGAAGAGTGCGGTGGAGAGGAAGCCGCGCAGCAGCCGCTCGGACTCCGCCTCGTCGAACGTCTCCCGGGTCGTCTTGTCCTTGACCAGCTCGATGCCGTAGAAGTAGCCGTCGCCCCGGACGTCGCCGACGATCGGCAGGTCGGTCAGCTTCTCCAGGGTGGCGCGGAACGCGTCCTCGTTGGCCCGGACGTGCCCGACCAGGTCCTCCCGGGCGAACACCTCCAGGTTGGCCAGCGCCACCGCGCAGGAGACCGGGTGCCCGCCGAACGTCACGCCGTGGGCGAACATGCCGGTCTCGGTGAGGAACGGCTCCATCAGCCGGTCGCTGGCGATCATCGCGCCGAGCGGCGCGTAGCCGGAGGTGATGCCCTTGGCGGTGGTGATGATGTCCGGCTGGTAGCCGTACCGGGTGGCGCCGAAGTACTCGCCGAGCCGGCCCCAGGAGCAGATCACCTCGTCGCTGACCAGCAGCACGTCGTACGCGTCGCAGATCTCCCGCACCCGGGCGAAGTAGCCGGGCGGCGGCGGGAAGCAGCCGCCGGAGTTCTGCACCGGCTCCAGGAAGACCGCGGCGACCGTGTCCGGCCCCTCCCGTTCGATCGCCCGGCCGATCTCGTCGGCGGCCCACCGGCCGAACGCCTCGGCGTCGTCGCCGTGCTCCGGAGCGCGGTAGAAGTTGGTGTTCGGCACCTTGATCCCGCCGGGCACCAGCGGCTCGAAGTCGCTCTTGATGCCGGGCAGCCCGGTGATCGACAGTGCGCCCATCGAGGTGCCGTGGTAGGCGATGTAGCGGCTGACCACCTTGTGCTTGTTGGGCTGGCCGGTGCGCTTGAAGTAGGCGCGGGCCAGCTTCCAGGCCGCCTCGACGGCCTCGGAGCCGCCGGTGGTGAAGAAGATCCGGTTCAGGTCGCCGGGGGTCAGCGCGGCGATCTTCTCGGCCAACTCCACGGCGGTCGGGTGGGCGTACGACCAGAGCGGGAAGTAGGCCAGCTCGCCGGCCTGCTTGGCGGCGGCCTCGGCCAGCTCGGTCCGGCCGTGGCCGGCGTTGACGACGAAGAGCCCGGCGAGCCCGTCGAGGTAGCGGCGGCCCTGTGCGTCCCAGACGTACGCGCCCTCGCCCCGCACGATGGTCGGAACCTCGCCGGCGGAGTAGCTGGCCATCCGGGTGAAGTGCATCCAGAGGTGGTCGGTGGCGTTGGCCATGTCAGCCCCATCGGGTCTCGGGCCGGTCAGGGGTGACACCGGCCGCTCTGCCCACGGTTATCCCACAGTCGATACGGCCAAGGCAAGTGTTATCGGTGGCGCAGGAGGGTAGGCGCGACGAATTCGGCGCGCTGTGGGCTTCCACACAACGGAAACCGCACCTTCGTGATTCGTCGTCCCGGCGAACCCGGCGCGTCCGGACGGCGAGTGCGCTCACCGGCTACCAACTTGAGCGCGTGGACGGTTCACCGTCGTGAGCCGTCCACGCCATCAAGTTCGTAGCGGCCCGGCACGCCATGCCGCAGTGCCGCCCGCCCGACCGGTTCGCGCAGCGGTCGAGGACGTGCGGGACGTCCGCCAACATGTCCCACCGCAACACGCCGGTGGACCGCAGACGTGCACACGCAGCGTGGCTATCGTGCGGCGCAGCGCATCGAGCGACGCGACGGTGAGCGGGGTGTCCCGCCGCAGGCCGTCGAGTGACGAGGGCGGGAGGGGTCCGTTGGCGAACGAGGTGCTGCGGTTGGCGATGGCGGAGCGGGGCGAGACGGCCGAGTCGCTCGCCGCGAAGGTCCAGGTCGACCCGAAGACGGCGGCGCGCTGGCTGACGGCCGATCGCATCCCCCATCCGCACAGCCGGGTCGCGGTCGCCGAGGTGCTGGGCCGCGAGGTCGCCGAGCTGTGGCCGGAGCCGTTCCGCCGCCGCGACCTGCCGTGGTTCCGCCCGTGGGCCGACCTGGAGCAGGACGCCACCTCGTTGCGATCGTATGAGCCGCTGCTCGTGCCGGGCCTGCTCCAGACCGAGGGGTACGCCCGCGCGGTGCTGGGCACCGGCGCGTTGCTGCCGCCCGCCGAGGTGGACGAGATCGTGGCGAGCCGGATCGCGCGTCAGCGCGTCCTCGACCGGGGCGACCCGCCGCAACTCGTCGTGGTGATCGACGAGGTGGTGCTGCGCCGGCCGGTCGGCGACGGGTCGGTGATGGCCGGGCAACTCCGGCATCTCGCGGCGGTCGCCGAGTGGGAGCACGTCCAGGTCCGGGTGATTCCGGCCGACAACCCGTGGCACACCGGGCTGGCCGGCCCGTTCGTGCTGGGCCGGCTGCCCGACGGGACGGAATTGGCGTATCTCGACAATCAGCTTCGCGGTCAGGTCGTGACCGATCCGGTCGACGTGGCTAGCCTGGGTCGGAGGTGGGAGAGCGTGACCGGCGAGGCGCTGCCCCGGCGGCGCTCGATGGAGCTGATCAGGGGAGTGGCGGAGACATGGACATGACCGGCGCCCGCTGGCGCACCGCGACCCGCAGCAGCAACAATGGCGGAAATTGTGTCGAGGTGGCCGACAACCTGCCCGGTCGGGTGCTGGTGCGCGACAGCAAGGACCGCGCCGGCGGCACGCTCAGCTTCACGCCGACCGCCTGGCGGGCCTTCGTCGGCCAGGCTCAGGCCGTGCCCCAGGTGTAGGTCTGCTTGCGCAGCTTGAGATAGACGAACGCCTCGGTCGACAGCACCCCGGGCACGCCGCGCAGCTTCTGGAGGATCTCCAGCAGGTGTGCGTCGTTGCGGCACACCACCTCGGCCAGCAGGTCGAACGAGCCGGCGGTGATCACCACGTAGTCGACCTCCTCGAACTCGGCGAGCCGGTCGGCCACCGGCTCCAGGTCGCCGTCGGTGCGCAGCCCGATCATGGCCTGCCGGGGGAAGCCGAGTTGGAGCGGATCGGTCACCGCAACGATCTGCATGACGCCGGCGTCGAGCAGGCGCTGCACGCGCTGGCGTACCGCCGCCTCGGAGAGCCCGACCGCCTTGCCGATGCTCGCGTACGGGCGGCGGCCGTCCTCTTGGAGCTGCTCGATGATCTGCTTGGCCACGTCGTCCAACAGAGCGTGATTGGAGCCCTCACGCACGGTGACGCGGCGGGTGCCGTTGCCGTTCTCCAGTTGCCGGTTGGCCATCGCCGCTCCCCATGTCCGATTCGCTGTGCAGAAGCGTAGTGCCCCGGCGCAGTCTGGCGTAATTCGTGGTCCTTAGCTATTCCCACAACGGAATCCCTTGTGAGAGAGGGTTCCTCATGTCAGGATCAGGCCTCCATCGCCACTGACCTCCCGCCGGCGAGCCACCCCCGTCCCGCCGCCGACGATGCCCCCCAAGGAGTCGTCACATGCGTAGTCCCCTCCGGACGCTCACCCGGCGTGGTCTGCTCACCGGAACGCTCGGCTCGGCCGCGCTGCTCGCCACCGCGGGCACGCTTGCCGGCTGCGGCACGAAGGGCGCCCAGCAGACCGAGGCCGGCTGTAAGAGCGACGACGTGTCCGCCACCGAGAAGAAGTTGGCGTTCTCGAACTGGCCGCAGTACATGGACACCGACGAGAAGGACGAGTCGAAGCGCCCCACGCTCGACGCGTTCATCGCCAGCACCGGCGTCCAGGTGACCTACACCGAGGACGTCAACGACAACAACGAGTTCTTCGGCAAGGTGCAGAACCAGCTCGCCGGCTGTCAGAGCACCGGCCGGGACATCATGGTGCTCACCGACTGGATGGCCGCCCGGATGATCCGGCTCGGCTGGGTCCAGAAGCTGGACAAGGCGAAGATCGGAAACGTCGAGGCGAACCTGCTGCCGTCGCTGCGTGGCCGGTCCTTCGACAAGGACACCCAGCTCGCGATCCCATGGCAGTCCGGCCTCGCCGGCCTGGCCTACAACGCGAAGGTGGCCAAGGAGATCCGCACCGTCGACGAGTTGCTCACCCGCCCCGACCTCAAGGGCAAGGTGACCGCGCTGTCGGAGATGCGCGACACCATGGGCCTGCTGCTCCAGTCGAACGGCCACGACCCGGCCAACTTCACCCCGGCCCAGTTCGACGACGCGCTGAACAAGCTCAAGAAGGCCGTGGACAGCAAGCAGATCCGGCGCTTCACCGGCAACGACTACGCGCCCGACCTGGCCAAGGGTGACATCGCCGCGTGCATCGGCTGGTCCGGCGACGTGATCCAGCTCGGCTTCGAGGACTCCAAGATCAAGTTCGTGGTGCCGGAGTCCGGCGTGATGCTCTGGTCGGACAACATGCTGGTGCCGAACAAGGCCACCCACAAGGCCAACGCCGAGGCGCTGATGAACTACTACTACGACCCGGCGGTGGCGGCGAAGCTGGCCGCGTACGTCAACTACATCTGTCCGGTGCAGGGCGCGCAGGCCGAGATGGAGAAGATCGACCCGGACCTGGCGGGAAACCCGCTGATCTTCCCGGACGACGCGATGCTGGCGAAGTCGAAGGTCTTCATGGCCCTCGACGAGCAACGCGAGAAGGAGTACGAGACCAAGTTCCAGCAGGTCATCGGGGCGTGAGGCAGATGGCGCAGGAAACACCGGCCGGCGATCTGCGACTGGCCGACCTGACCAAGCGGTTCGGCGTCTTCACCGCCGTGGACGACCTCAGCCTCACCGTTCCGCAGGGCTCGTTCTTCGCCCTGCTCGGCGCGTCCGGCTGCGGCAAGACCACCACACTGCGGATGATCGCCGGGCTGGAGACACCGACCGGCGGGCAGGTGCTGCTCGGCGACCGGGACATCACCGGGCTGCGGCCGTACAAGCGGCCGGTCAACACCGTGTTCCAGAGCTACGCGCTCTTTCCGCACCTCGACATCCACGAGAACGTGGCGTTCGGGCTGCGCCGCCGGGGCATCCGCAAGGTGGGCGACCAGGTCGAGCGGATGCTCGCGTTGGTGCAGCTCCAGGGGTACGGCCGACGCCGGCCGGCCCAGCTCTCCGGCGGCCAGCAGCAGCGCGTCGCGCTGGCCCGGGCGCTCATCAACCACCCGCAGGTGCTGCTGCTCGACGAGCCGCTCGGCGCGCTCGACCTGAAACTGCGCCGGCAGATGCAGCTTGAGCTGAAGCGCATCCAGACCGAGGTCGGCATCACGTTCGTGCACGTCACCCACGACCAGGAGGAGGCCATGACGATGGCCGACACGGTCGCGGTGATGAACGCCGGCCGGATCGAGCAGCTCGGCGCGCCGGCTGACATCTACGAGTACCCGGCCACCGCGTTCGTGGCGAACTTCCTCGGCCAGTCCAACCTGCTCGCCGGTGAGGCCGGCGGCCACGCCGGGGACGACGTGCTGGTCACCGCGCACGGCGCGCGCTTCTCGGTGCCCGCCGGCCGGGCCCGGCTCGTCGACGGGCCGGCCTTCCTCGGCGTACGCCCGGAAAAGCTGCACCTGGTCGACGGCCCCGACGAGGTGCCCGCCGGCCACCAGCACGTCGGCGGCGTGGTCACCGACGCCTCCTACGTCGGGGTGAGCACCCAGTACCTGGTGCGCACCGCGTGGGGCAGCGAGCTGTCCGTGTTCGCGGCGAACAGCGGGCTGGGCGGTCGGCTCGCCACCGGCACGCCGGTGACCGCGCACTGGGACCCCCGGCACGCGTTCCTGCTGCCCCGGGCCGGCGGCGCGGACGACCAGACCACGCCGCTGCTCGACGAGCCGCCGGTCGGGGCGTTGCCGTGACCGCGCTGGCCCACGTCCCCACCTCCGCCGGGTCACCCGCGCCCCCGCCGGCGCGGCGCGGGCGGAACCGGCTGCTGCCGTACCTGCTGTTGCTGCCCGGCGCGGCCTGGCTGCTGGTCTTCTTCGCGCTGCCGCTGCTGCAACTCGCCGCCGCCAGCCTCTACGACCCGGCCGGCTCGCTCTCCACCGGGTACGCGATGACCTGGGCGGTCGGCAACTACCCGGACGCGTTGCAGGCGTACTGGCCGCAGTTCCTGCGGTCCTTCCTGTACTCGGCGATCGCGCTGGTGCTGGCGCTGCTGATGGGGTACCCGCTGGCGTACGCGATCGCGCAGAAGGCCGGCCGCTGGAAGAACCTGCTGCTGGTGGCCGTGGTCGCGCCGATGTTCACCAGCTTCCTGGTGCGCACGCTGGCCTGGAAGACCATCCTGTCGGACAACGGCGCGGTGGTCGGGCTGCTGCGCGACGTGCACCTGCTCGGGCCGGACGGCCGGCTGCTGGCCACCCCGATCGCGGTGGTGCTCGGCCTGACGTACAACTTCCTGCCGTTCCTGGTGCTGCCGCTGTACGCGAGCCTGGAGCGGCTCGATCCCCGGCTGCTGGAGGCGGCGAGCGACCTGTACGCGAGCCCGCTGCGCGCGTTCGCCCGGGTCACGTTGCCGCTGTCGATGCCCGGCCTGATCGCCGGCACGCTGCTGTTCTTCATCCCGGCCACCGGCGACTACATCAACGCGGAGCTGCTCGGCACGCCGAACGAGTACATGATCGGCAACGTCATCGACTCGGCGTTCCTGGTCCGGCTCGACTATCCGCAGGGCGCGGCGCTGTCGTTCCTGCTGATGGCCGCGATCCTGGTGATCGTCTTCGCCTACCTGCGCCGGGCCGGCACGGAGGAGGTGCTGTGAACGCGCGACGCTGGCTCGCCGACCGGTGGGTGATGGGCGTGGCCCTGCTCGTGCTCGGCTACCTCACGCTGCCGATCCTGGTGGTCGCCGGGCTCTCCTTCAACCGCCCGTCCAGCCGGGTCTCCTACGACTTCAACGAGTTCACGCTGGACAACTGGGCCCGCCCCTGCGCCACCGCCGACATGTGCGATGCGGTGGTGCGCAGCATGGAGATCGGTCTGATCGCCACCGTGGTCTCCACCGTGCTCGGCACGCTGATGGCGTTCGCGCTGGTCCGGCACGGCTTCCGCGGCCGGTCCGGGATCAACGGACTGATCTTCCTGCCGATGGCCACCCCGGAACTGGTGATGGGCACCTCGCTGCTCGCGCTCTTCGTCGCCGCCGGCGTGCCGCAGGGCTTCTGGACCATCGTCATCGCGCACGTGATGTTCTGCGTGTCGTTCGTGGTGGTCACCGTGAAGGCCCGGCTCGCCGGCATGGACCGGCGGCTGGAGGAGGCCGCCATGGACCTGTACGCCAGCGAGTGGCAGACGTTCCGCCGGATCACGCTGCCGCTGGTGCTGCCCGGCATCGTCGCCGCCGCGCTGCTGGCGTTCTCACTCAGCTTCGACGACTTCATCATCACCAACTTCAACGCCGGCACCACCGTCACGTTCCCGATGTACGTCTGGGGTGCCGCCCAGCGGGGCATCCCGCCGCAGGTCAACGTCATCGGCACGGCCATGTTCGGAATAGCGTTGCTGCTGGTCGGGGCCAGCTCGCTGCGCGGCCGGCGGGCCCGCAAGGCGGCGCTCGCGGTGATCGCCACCCCGGCGGGCAGGCCATGACGCTCCCGCATACCGGCCGGGCGCTGGCCGACGCCGCGCCCGTGCCGTACTGGCTGGACCGCCCGACACGCCCCGACCCGCTGCCGCCGCTCACCGGCCCGGCGACCGCCGACCTGCTGGTGATCGGCGGCGGATACGCCGGGCTGTGGACCGCGTTGCTGGCCAAGGAGGCCGACCCGGACCGCGACGTGCTGCTGGTCGACGCCGGCACCTGTGGCTGGGCGGCGTCCGGGCGCAACGGCGGGTTCTGCGCCGCGTCGCTCACGCACGGGCTGGCCAACGGCGTCGAGCGGTTCCCCGACGAGATCGGCGAGCTGGAACGGCTCGGCCGGGAGAACCTGGACGCGATCGGCGCGACGATCGACAGGCACGGCATCGACTGCGACTTCGAACGCACCGGCGAACTGGCGGTGGCCGTCGCGCCGTACCAGCTCGACGGGCTCGCCGCCGACGCCGAGCTGGGCCGCCGGCACGGCCGCGACGTGCGGCTGCTCGACCGCGACGAGGTACGCGCCGAGGTGGCCTCGCCGACGTACCTCGGAGGGCTCTGGGACACCGACCGGACGGCGCTGCTCGACCCGGCGAAGCTCGCCTGGGGGCTGCGCCGGGCCGCGCTCGACCTCGGCGTCCGGATCCACGAGCACACCCGGGTCACCGGGCTGACCGCCGACGGCCCGGCGCTGCGCGCCACCACGGCCGGCGGCGCGGACGCCGCGCCCGGCACCGTACGCGCGGCCCGGGTGGCGCTGGCCACCAACGCGTTCCCGCCGCTGCTGCGCCGGCTGCGCGCCTGGACCGTGCCGGTCTACGACTACGCGCTGATGACCGAGCCGCTGACCGCCGCCCAGCGGGACGCGGTCGGCTGGCGCAACCGGCAGGGGCTGGCGGACACCGGCAACCAGTTCCACTACTACCGGCTCACCGCCGACAACCGGATCCTGTTCGGCGGCTACGACGCCGTCTACCACTACGGCAACCGTGTGGCCCCCGCGCTGGAACAACGCGAGGCCACGTTCCACACGCTGGCCGCGCACTTCCTCACCACGTTCCCGCAACTGGACGGGCTGCGGTTCAGCCACCGTTGGGGCGGCGTCATCGACACCTGCACCCGGTTCTGCGCGTTCTTCGGCACCGCCCACCAGGGGCGACTGGCGTACGCGGCCGGGTACACCGGGCTCGGCGTCGGCGCGACCCGGTTCGGCGCGCGGGTCACGCTCGACCTGCTCGCCGGCGCGGACACCCCGCTCACCCGACTCGACCTGGTCCGCCGCAAGCCGCTGCCGTTCCCGCCGGAGCCGATCCGGGCCGCCGGCATCAACCTCACCCGATGGTCGCTCGCCCGCGCCGACGCGCGGGACGGGCGGCGCAACCTCTGGCTCCGTACTCTCGACCGTTTTGGACTGGGGTTCGACTCCTGATGCGTATCCTGCTCGTCGGCGCCGGTGGCGTCGGCTCCGCCGCCGTATCCATCGCCGCCCGCCGTTCCTTCTTCGAGACCATGGTGGTCGCCGACCACGACCCGGCGCGCGCCGCCCGGGCGGTCGCCGGACACGGCGACCGGTTCGTGGCCGCCACCGTCGACGCCTCGGACGCCGACGCGGTCGCCGCGCTCTGCCGGGAACACCGGATCACCCACGTGTTCAACGCGGTCGACCCGCGCTTCGTCCTGCCGATCTTCGACGGGGCGTTCGCGGCCGGCGCCGACTACCTCGACATGGCCATGTCGCTGTCCCGGCCGCACCCCGACCGCCCCTACGCGGAGACCGGCGTCAAGCTCGGCGACGAGCAGTTCGCCGCCGCCGACCGCTGGGCCGCCGCCGGCCGGCTGGCGCTCTGCGGCATCGGCGTCGAGCCGGGCCTGTCCGACGTGTTCGCCCGCTACGCCGCCGACGAGCTGTTCACCGGGATCGACGAGATCGGGGTACGCGACGGCGCGAACCTCACCGTCGCCGGCTACGACTTCGCGCCGTCGTTCTCCATCTGGACCACCATCGAGGAGTGCCTCAACCCGCCGGTGGTCTGGGAGGCCGACCGCGGCTGGTTCACCACCGAGCCGTTCAGTGAGCCGGAGGTCTTCGACTTCCCGGCCGGCATCGGCCCGGTCGAGTGCGTCAACGTGGAGCACGAGGAGGTGCTGCTCATCCCGCGCTGGGTGAAGGCGAGGCGGGTCACCTTCAAGTACGGCCTCGGCGCGGAGTTCATCGAGGTGCTGCGCACGCTGCACAAGCTCGGCCTGGACTCGACCGCCCCGGTGCGGGTGCGCGGCGTCGACGTGGCGCCGCGCGACGTGGTGGCCGCCGCGCTGCCCGACCCGGCCACGCTCGGCGATCGGATGAGCGGCAAGACCTGCGCCGGCACGTACGTCACCGGCACCGGGCCGGACGGCCGGCCCCGCGGGGTCTACCTCTACCACGTGGTCGACAACGAGTGGTCGATGACCGAGTACGGGCACCAGGCGGTGGTCTGGCAGACCGCGGTCAACCCGGTCGTCGCGCTGGAGCTGCTGGCCACCGGCGCCTGGTCCGGTACGGGTGTGCTCGGCCCCGAGGCGCTGCCGCCGACGCCCTTCCTCGACCTGCTCACCGACTACGGTTCCCCCTGGGGGATGGAGGAACGATGACCCGCTACGGCCCGATGTACGGCCCCGACGTCACGTTCCTCGGCGTGCCGCCGTGCACGGTCGAGGAACCGGTCACCTACGCCGACGCCGACGTGGTGGTCATCGGCGCGCCGTTCGACGGCGGCACCTCGCACCGGCCGGGCACCCGGTTCGGGCCGTCCGCCATCCGGCAGGCCTGCTACCTGCCGCACGACGGCTCCCGCCCGTCGCTGGCGCTGCGCGTGGACGCGCTCAAGGACCTGTGCGTCTACGACGCCGGGGACGTGGAGATGTTCGGCGGCGACATCGAACGCTCGCTGGCCGCGCTGGAGACCGCCGTGCACGCGGTCGCCGCCGCCGGGGCGATCCCGGTGGTGCTCGGCGGCGACCACTCCATCGCGCTGCCGGACGCCACCGGCGTGGCCCGGCACCACGGGCTCGGCCGTGTCTCGCTCGTGCACTTCGACGCGCACGCCGACACCGGCGACGTCGAGTTCGGCTCGCTGCACGGGCACGGCCAGCCGATGCGCCGGCTCATCGAGTCCGGCGCGGTACGCGGCGACCGGTTCCTCCAGATCGGCCTGCGCGGCTACTGGCCCGGCCCGGACACGTTGGCCTGGATGGCGGAGCAGCGGATGCGCTCGTACGAGATGACCGAGATCGTGGCGCGCGGCCTGGACACCTGTCTCACCGAGGCGTTCGGCATCGCCACCGACGAGTGCGAGGGCGTGTTCCTCTCCGTCGACGTGGACGTGGTCGACCCCGGCATGGCCCCCGGCACCGGCACCCCCGAGCCCGGCGGGTTCACCTCCCGCGAGCTGCTCGACGCGGTCCGCCGGGTCTGCTACGAGCTGCCCGTGGTCGGCCTGGACGTGGTCGAGGTCGCCCCGCCGTACGACCACGCCGACATCACCGCCTACCTCGGCAACCGCGTCGTCCTTGAGGCCCTGTCCGCGATTGCCCGCCGCCGCCGCGACGCCGAGACGGGCACGACCTGGAACCCCACCCAACCCCTCCTCGACGCCCGCTGAACGTGGCCCCCTAGAGACGCGTTGATCTTGCAGTTGGTGCCCCGGCATTCCGGTCTTTTGGGGCATCAGACGGGCATCAACTGCAAGATCGCGCGGGGAGGCGGGGCGGTTTAGCACAGGGGCGCGGGGGTTGGGGGTTGTGCACAAGGGAGGGGTTGTCCACAGCGGGGTTGGGTGAGGGCGGGGAACGGGGCGGCGGGGGCGCGATGGTGGACCCATGGCTACCGAGTTGTGGCGTACCCGGGAGTTGATGCGGTTGCTCACCGTGAGGCGGGTACGTACACAGGTCAAGCGGGAGGAGCTGACCCGGATCCGGCGCGGTGTCTACGCGCCGACGCCCTGCGACGACGAGGACGAGCTGCGCGCGCTGCTGCTGTGTCTGCCCGACGGCGCAATGCTGGCCATGCAGACAGCGGCGCGCCGCCATGGGTTCGGCGTACTCCGAGAGGTCGCCGTGCACGTGCAGTTGCCGCCGAGCGTCGCCAAGCCTCGGCTGCCCGGTCTGGTCGTCCATCATTCCGTGCTACCGATCCGGCCGGTGAGCGTCGGTGGCCTGCCGTGTGTGCCCGCCGCCCAGTGCGCGGTCGACCTGGCCCGCCGGGTTCGCCGGATGGACGCGTTGCCGGTGCTCGACGCCGCACTCCGCTCCGGTGCCGTCACGGTCGACGACTTCGCGGCGGAGTTGCCGCTGCACCGGGCCCTGCGCGGGATCCGGCAGGCTCGTGATCTCGTGCCGCGAGCCGACGGCCGATCCGAGTGTCGACAGGAGAGCCAGTTGCGACTGGTGCTGCTCGACGGCGGACTACCCGCACCGGAGCCGCAGATGTGGATCTTCGATCAGCACGGCATTCCGCGCTTCCGAACTGACCTGGGCTACCGCGATCGTCGGGTGGGGATCGAGTACGA
This sequence comes from Micromonospora sp. NPDC049240, assembly GCF_040647835.1. Lineage (NCBI taxonomy): Bacteria > Bacillati > Actinomycetota > Actinomycetes > Micromonosporales > Micromonosporaceae > Micromonospora > Micromonospora sp. NPDC049240. The sequence goes on along the minus strand of NZ_JBEZCX010000012.1, from coordinate 243,868 downwards.
CGGTCTGACCCACCTCGATCGGGACCGCATGCGGTACGACCGGGACCGGATCAACTGGTTGGACGCGAACGGCTGGCGGATGCGCTACTTCACCGACCGCGACCTCTACCGCCGCCCGTCCCACATCCTCACCACCCTCCGCGCCGCCCTAACCCCCTAACCCCCCGTTCCCGTTCCCGTTCCCGTTCCCGCGATCTTGCACTTACGCACCCGGCAGATCGCGCAAATCCGGCTTCTTGCGGGCACAAACTGCAAGATCGCGGGAGTGGAGGTGGGGGTCAGTGACGCGGGCAGTGGGGGAGCAGGCGTAGGCGCTCGGTGGTCTCGGTGAGCGAGTTGGGCTCGACGACCAGGCGGGCGGTGGCGGTGGCGGAGCCGGGGCGGAAGGTGCCCGCGTCGGCGGGGACGGTCGCCGTCCAGGTGCCGGCCGTACGCTCGTCGGTGCACGCGCCGATCACGCCGAACCCGAAGCCGGTGACGTCGGTGCCCCGCACCCGCTGAGCCAGGTGCACCTCGATGTACGCCAGGCCGCGTTCGTCGCCGCAGTCGAACCGGCCCCGCACCGTGCCGGTGTGCGCGTGGACGTCGGCGGCGCCGAACCAGTTGACGGAGATCGCCGGGGCCGAGGCGGCCGGGCTCGGGGCGGCGAGCGCGCTGCCCGGTGCGAGTCCGAGGGCGGCGGCGGTGGCCAGCGTGGTGAGGCCGGCGGCGAGCAGGGATGGTCGGACCTGGTGCATGCGCGGCTCCTGGGACGAGGATCCGAAGTGGACGGCACCAGCATCCCACCCCCGCGAAGCCCACAAGCTGCAAGATCTTGGACAGGAAGGACGGCCCCCTGTTGACGCCTCCGGCACAGCAGGGCGCCCCGCTAACCGGCGGTCCGGCTGAACGGTCCGGGGCTGGCATCCGTATCAGGCGTCGAGGACACCGACGACGGGAGACAACGTGAGGGTGCAGCGCAAGCACGTGCTGGCGGCGACCGTGGCGGTGGTCGCCTCGGTGGGCCTCTCGGTCGGCACCGGAATGGGATTCGCGGAGACCACGCCGGCCGGGCGGTCCGCCTGCGTCGGGTCGGTGACGTTCTCGGCGGAAGGCGGGGCACCGGCCGCCACCAGCGACCGGTTCCCGGCGGGCACCCGGCTGCGGGTGACGAACCTGGACAACAACAAGAGCGCCACCGTGACCGTGGTCGGGCCGTCGGGCAGTTGCGTGCTGCTCAACGCCGCGGCCATGGACCTGGTCCGCGAGCCGGGCAAGAACGTCATCCGCCGCAACGTGGTGGAACGCCTCGACGGCGCCGCTCCCGCCCCCGGCGGCGGGCAGCCGGTCGAGACGCGGCCCGGCAACGCGCAGCCGATCGGCGGCAGCGTCTGCGCCGGAGCGATCACGTTCTCCGCCGAGGTCGGCGCGCCGGCCGCCACCAGCGGACAGTTCCCGGTCGGCACCCGGCTGCGGGTGACGAACCTGGACAACAACAAGAGCGCCACCGTGACCGTGGTCGGGCCGTCGGGCAGTTGCGTGCTGCTCAACGCCGCGGCCATGGACCTGGTCCGCGAGCCGGGCAAGAACGTCATCCGCCGCAACACGGTGCAGTTGCTGCGCTGACCACGAGGGGAGTGGAACACCACGGGCGGGACCTGGGGGGATCAGGCCCGTGGTGCTCCACGATCAGGGGGCGGCCGGGTCAGCCGAACGCGGCATCGAGAATGTCGAGGCCCCGGCCCAACTCGCCGTCGGCGATCACCAGTGGGGGCAGGAAACGCAGCACGTTGCCGTAGGTCCCGCAGGTCAGGGTGAGCAGCCCGGCCGCGTGGCAGGCCGCCGACAGCGCCGCCGTGGCGACCGGATCGGGGGTGGTCCCGCCCGGCTGCACGATCTCCACGGCGAGCATCGCGCCCCGGCCGCGTACCTCGGCGACCCGCGGGTCGCGGGCGGCGATCGCGTGCAGCCGCTCGCCCATCACCGCGCCGATCCGGCGCGCGGCGGCGGGCAGATCCAGCTCCCGCATCGTCTCCATCGCCGCGAGCGCGGCGGCGCAGGCGACCGGGTTGCCGCCGTACGTGCCGCCGAGACCACCGATGTGCACCGCGTCCATCAGCTCCGCCCGCCCGGTCACCGCCGCCAGCGGCAGCCCGCCGGCCATGCCCTTGGCGAGCGTGACCAGGTCCGGCTCGACGCCCTCGTGCTGGCAGGCGAACCAGTCGCCGGTGCGGCAGAAACCGGTCTGGATCTCGTCGGCGACGAAGACCGCCCCGGCCGCCGTCGCCCACTCGCGCAACGCCGGCAGGAACCCCTCGGCGGGTACGACGAAGCCGCCCTCGCCCTGGATCGGCTCGATCAGCAGCGCGGCCACGTTCTCCGCGCCCACCTGCTTCTCGATCATCTCGATCGACCGGGCCGCCGCGGTCGCCCCGTCGAGCCCGCCGTCGCGCAGCGGATACGACATCGGCACCCGGTAGACCTCCCCGGCGAACGGCCCGAACCGGTGCTTGTACGGCATGTTCTTCGCGGTCAACGCCATGGTCAGGTTGGTCCGACCGTGGTACGCGTGGTCGAACACCACCACCGCCGGCCGCCCGGTCGCGTGCCGGGCGATCTTCACCGCGTTCTCCACCGCCTCGGCGCCGGAGTTGAACAGCGCCGACCGCTTCTCGAAGCCGCCCGGCGTCACCGCGTTGAGCTGCTCGCACACCGCCACGTACGACTCGTACGGCGCGACCATGAAACAGGTGTGGGTGAACCGCTCGACCTGGGCGCGGACCGCCTCGACCACCTTCGGGGCGGAGTTGCCCACGTTGGTGACCGCGATGCCGGCCGCGAAGTCGATCCACTCCCGCCCGTCCACGTCGGTGAGCGTGCCGCCGCCCGCCCGGTCGACGTACGCGTCGACGACGCTGCCCACGCCCCGGGCCACCGCCGACGCGCGGCGCTTGCGCAGCTCCTCGCTGGATCCCATGAATCAGCCCTCGATGTGGTGCATGACGTGCTTGATCCGGGTGTAGTCCTCCAGGCTGTAGACCGACAGGTCCTTGCCGTGGCCGGAGTGCTTGAAGCCGCCGTGCGGCATCTCCGACACGAACGGGATGTGCGTGTTCACCCAGACGCAGCCGAAGTCCAGCCGGCGGGTCATCCGCATGGCCCGGCCGTGGTCGCGGGTCCAGACCGAGGCGGACAGGCCGTACTCGACGCCGTTGGCCCAGCGCACCGCCTCGTCCTCGTCGGAGAACCGCTGCACGGTGATCACCGGCCCGAACACCTCGTCCTGGATGATCTCGTCGGCCTGCCGGACGCCGGAGACCACGGTCGGGGCGTAGAAGAAGCCCCGCTCGCCGACCCGGCTGCCGCCGGTGGTGACGTCCGCGTGATCCGGCAGGCGGTCCACGAAGCCGCTGACCCGGGCGAGCTGGTTGGCGTTGTTCAGCGGGCCGTAGAGCACGTCCGCGTCGTCCGGCCCGCCGGTGCGGGTGTTGCGGGCCTGCTCGGTGAGCGCGGCGACGAAGTCGTCGTGGATGCCCGGGCCGGTCAGCACCCGGGTCGCGGCCGTGCAGTCCTGGCCGGCGTTGAAGTAGCCGCCCACCGCGATCGCCTCGGCCGCCGCCGCCACGTCCGCGTCGTCGAAGATCACCACCGGGGCCTTGCCGCCCAGCTCCAGGTGGGTCCGCTTCAGGTCCGGCGCCGCCGCGGCGGCGACCTCCATGCCCGCCCGGGTCGAGCCGGTGATCGACACGAGCTGCGGGGTCGGGTGGGAGACCAGCGTACGGCCGGTGTCCCGGTCGCCGCAGACCACGTTGAACACACCCGGTGGCAGGTGCTCGGCGGCGATCTCGGCCAGCAGCAGCGTCGACACCGGCGTGGTGTCCGACGGCTTCAGCACCACCGCGTTGCCGGCGGCGAGGGCCGGGGCGATCTTCCAGACCGCCATCATCAGCGGGTAGTTCCAGGGCGTCACCTGCGCGCAGACGCCGATCGGCTCGCGCCGCACGTACGACGTGTGGCCGGCCAGGTACTCACCCGCCGAACGCCCCTCCAGCAGGCGCGCCGCGCCGGCGAAGAACCGCAGCTCGTCCACGGCCGGGGGCAGCTCCTCGTCGGTGGTGAGCTGCCGGGGCTTGCCGGTGTTGCGCACCTCCGCGTCGACCAGGTCGGCGGCCCGGGCCTCCACCGCGTCGGCGAACTTCAGCATCGCCCGCTGCCGCTCCGCCGGGGTGGCGTCCCGCCAGCCCTCGAACGCGGTGGAGGCGGCCCGCATCGCCGCGTCCACGTCCGCCGGCCCGGACACGGGAGCGCGGGCGAACACCTCGCCGGTGCACGGGTCGACCAGATCGGCGTAGCCGCCGTCCACCGGGTCGACGTACTCGCCGTTGACGAAGTTGCGCAGCTGCTGCTGGTCGCTCATCTCAAGTCTCCGAGAGGGTGGCCGGAAGGAAGGTCAGCGGAGGTTCTCGCAATCTGACTGCCATCTTGGCTACTGAATTCGAGGCAGACAAGGGTTTGGGCAACTGTTTCCGCGCGGGCGTTCCTGGTCTACGCTGCCGGACGTGGAGCCGAGAGCCTTCTACGTCGCCGGCCGCCCCGCCCACGGCGAGGCAGAGCTGACCGTCACCCACCCGTACGACGGGCGGGCGGTGGGGCGTACCACGCTCGCCACTGCCGACCAGGTCGAAGCCGCCGTCGCGGGCGCCGCCCGGGTGGCCGCGGAGGCCGCGGCCCTGCCCGCGCACGTCCGCGCCGCCGCCCTGGACCATGTGTCCCGGCGGCTCGCCGAACGGGCCGACGAGGTCGCGGCGCTGATCACCGCCGAGAACGGCAAGCCGGTCAAGTGGGCGAAGGCCGAGGTCGGGCGCGCGATCTCGACCTTCCGCTGGGCCGCCGAGGAGGCCCGCCGCTTCTCCGGCGAGCTGCAACGTCTCGACACCGACCCGGCCGCCACCGGCCGGATCGCGCTGGTCCGGCGCGTGCCGCGCGGGCCGGTGCTCGGCATCACCCCGTTCAACTTCCCGCTCAACCTGGTCGCCCACAAGGTCGCTCCGGCGCTCGCCGTCGGCGCCCCGATCGTGGTCAAACCGGCTCCGGCCACCCCGCTCACCGCGCTGCTGCTCGGCGAACTCCTCGCCGAGACCGACCTGCCCGACGGCATCTTCTCGGTGCTGCCGCTGCCCAACGAACGCGCCGCCGAACTGGTCGCCGACCCGCGCCTGCCGGTGGTCTCGTTCACCGGCTCCGGCCCGGTCGGCGCGGCCATCCGCCGCGCCGCCCCGGACAAGCACGTCACGCTGGAGCTGGGCGGCAATGCGGCGGCGGTGATCTGCGCCGACTGGTCGGCCGACGAGGACCTGACATTCGCCGCGCACCGCATCGCCACGTTCTCGAACTATCAGGCCGGGCAGTCGTGCATCGCGGTGCAGCGGGTCTACGTGCACGAACGGCTCCACGACGGCTTCCTGCCCCGGCTCGTCACCGCCGTCGAGGAACTGCGCACCGGCGACCCCCGCTCCGAGCTGACCGACGTCGGGCCGCTGGTGTCCGTCGAGGCGGCGCAGCGGGTGGAGGCGTGGGTGGACGAGGCGGTCGCCGCCGGGGCCACGATCGAGGTGGGCGGCCGGCGCGACGGCGCGACCTTCCCGCCGACCGTGCTCAGCGGCGTGCCGGCCGACGCGAAGGTCTGCGCCGAGGAGGTGTTCGGGCCGGTGCTCGTGGTCGCCCCGGTCCCGGACGACCAGGCCGCGTTCGCCGCGGTCAACGACTCCGCGTACGGGTTGCAGGCCGGCGTCTTCACCCACCGGCTGGACGTGGCGTTCGCCGCCGCCCGGACACTGGAGGTCGGCGGCGTGATCGTCGGCGACGTGCCGTCGTACCGGGCCGACCAGATGCCGTACGGCGGGGTGAAGGGGTCGGGTGTCGGGCGGGAGGGGCTGCGCAGCGCGATGGACGACTACACCGAGCCGCGCGTCCTGGTGCTCACCGGGGTGGCGTTGTAGGCGGTCACCAGGTGCCGTCATCGCGGACCCGGGGGGCGGCACGGCCGAGCAGCAGCGTGGTGAGAGCGGCATCGACGTCCGCGCCGAGGAACCATTCGCCGGCCTGGTCGAGCGCGAAGACCCGGCCGTGCTCGTCGACCGCGAGGATGCTCTCCTGACGTTCGCTGCCCAACGGGAAGAGGCGGACACCCAGGACCGCGCCGAAGTCCGCGAGGGTGTCGGCGGTGTGCGCGACCTTGCGCGGACGCACGTCGAAGCGGGAGATCCACACCGCTTCGCCAGGGCCTTGCCGTGCGCTCACCAGCCCTGGAAAGGCGGTGAGCGTCGCCAGGGCGACGGGGAAGGAAGCATGGCTGTGCTGGGCCCCACGGACCCCGGTGACCTTGCGGACCGAGGCGGCGGCCGACACCTCGTCCCCGAAGTGCGGCCGCCAGCCGGCGACCACAAGCGCGTCCGCCACTTCGGACGGGAACCGTTCAGAATCGGGAGGAGTCTGCGGATCTGGGCGCCACTCCTCGGCGTACGCCAGCTCCGGCCAGGGCAGCACGTCGAAATGCACCAGGAACCGGATGCACGACTCGCATCGCAGGTCTGCCTGACCGCCCGCCGGATCACCGGACTCGCGGATGCGGAAGAACTCGATGCGGCTCACCCTCAACCACTGCCGGGCCTCGTCGAGCGTCAGCGGCGGTAGCCCTTCGGCGGCGCGACGGTGGTCGTGCTCGTGCAACGCGTCGGAGACGACGATCATCTCCGCGTGCCGATCGCCGCCCCGCACCAGGTGACCGGCGGGCAGTTCGTCGAGATAGGACCGGACGAGTGGATGGTGGTGCAGCTCGACGTCGCCCTTCGCGCCCTGCGCGACGTGCAGCCGGCCGTCCAGGGTGAGGTGCGCCGCCGCGCCGGGCGTAGGCAGCCGGGTCAGCTCGCGGAGCAACTGCCCGGCCGGGTCGACCGTACGGGGGGCGCGCGGCGCGGCCGGCCGGCGTTGCCGGTACATCTGCTCGACCGCCGACGCCGGCACCCGGGGCCAGGTGGAGACCTCGCCGGTCTCCTTGTCGATGACCGTGGTCGGCAGGTCGCCGGGCAGGGCCCGAGCCTCGTTGGACACGGTGGACAACACCAGGTAACCCAGGTCGAACTCCTCGACCACCGGCGTGCAGGGAAAGCCGAGGCGGTCGGAGTCGCGCCGGGCCCAGACGGAGGCGATCTGCTCGGCCTGCTGTCGCTCGATCACCACCTGAAATTACCGGACCCCACGGATTCCGTGGCACCCGGTATGGTCGGCCCTACCCACGGTGACGGAAGGGGGGCGGTGGTGGCCGAGAGTGCCGATCGGGATGCGAACCGTGCGTTGCGAGCGAGGTTCGACGAGGTGTACGGCCAGTACCAACGACTGCGGTCCGGCCTGGACGAACTCCAGACCAGGCTGGCCGAGTTGCGGGTGACCGAACGCTCCGACGACGACCAGGTCACCGTCGTGGTCGGGGCGCGCGGCGAGCTGATCACCGTCGAGGTGAGTCCCGCCGTGTTCCACGACCGGGATGCCCGGGCGCTGAGCCGGAAGATCACCGAGACCGTGCTGCGTGCCTCCGCCGCCGCGTCCGCCGCCACCCGCGATCTGGTCTCCGGCTATCTGCCGCCCGGCTCGTCCTCGGTCGAGTTCCTGCGTACCCATGACTTCGGCGCGCTGCTCGGCCGGGCCGACGCCATGGCGTCACGCGGCGAGTGACCGTGGCCGGGGAAGGGATCTGGCTGGACGCGGACCGCGCCCGGCGCGGGGGCGGCGACCTGGCAGCGACCGGCAAGGCCGTCACGGCGGCCCGGCGCGAGACCGGCGATCCGATCGCCGCGGCGAGTGGCCGACGACCGTGGGGGCGCGACGACATCGGCGCCGCGTTCGACAAGCACTACCAGGGCTACGCCGAGACGCTGCTGCGGGCGTGGGAACTGCTCGGACGCTCGCTCGAAGGGCTCGGGTCGGACGTGGTCCGCTCGGTCACCGCGACCGTGGAGACCGATCTGAGCAACGCCCGTGACCTCGGGAAGATCCCGCACCAACGGCACAACCCGCATCGGCCCTGGCGCTGACCACCGGAGGATCCGCGCGTGAGCATGCTGCCCAGCCCGATCCCGCACCCGCTCGACTACTGCCCCTGGGACGTGCCCGGCTGGATCTACGAGGCGCTCGACTGGGTGGTCGGCGTGGAATGGCCGGAGGGCAACGAGCGCGCCGTCTGGGACCTGGCCGACCAGTGGTACTCCGTCGCCGGCGTCCTGGCCGGCCCGCGCGACGAGGCGACCACCGCCGCCGGTGAGGTGAAGAGCGGATACGGCGGCGTCGGTCTGGTGGCGCACGCGTTCGACACGGCCTGGGACAAGGTGGCGGGAGGCGAGGACGCGCCGCTGCACGCCCTCGTGGCGGCCACCGACGAGCTGGGGCGGCTCGTCGACTCCTGCGGCTGCGACATCGAGGGCGCGAAGCTGGAAGCCTGGATCGAGCTGGGCATCCTGGTCGTCGAACTGCTGTCCCTCGCGGTGGTCACCGTGCTCACGCTCGGCGCGGCGTCACCGGCGGCCGGCGCCGCGATCACCGCCACCCGGATCGCCGTGCAACAGATCTTCAAGCGGCTGGTGGCCCAGTTGGCCCGCAAGGCGGTCAAGGAAGGCCTGAAGGAGGCCGGCGAACGGGCCGCGAAGGAGGCCGTCAAGAGCGGCGCCCGGGGTCTCGCCCGCAAGGCCGTGCTCGCCGGCCTGGCGGAGGCCGGGCAGGAGGCGGGCACCAACCTGGCCACCCAGGCGTACCAGAACTCCACCGGCCGCCGGAACGGCCTCGACCTGACCGACGTGGGCGCGTCGGGGCTCGGTGGCTTCGCCGGCGGCGCGGTCGCGCCGCTCGCCGGTCTGGGCCGGCATGCGAGCGGGCGGTTCGCGCAGGTCGGGGAGTGCTTCGGGCGCGAGATGGCCGGCGAGAGCCTCGCCGAGACCGCAGCCGGGCTGGCCACCGGTCAGGGCCCGTCACTGGAAGACCTGGCTCGCGCCGCGGCGTCCGGCGTCAGCGGTTCCGTCACCGGGCAGACCGAGACGGCGCTGCATCACCGACTCGACGGGAAGCTGGGCGGCCTCACGGCCCCGCCGGTCGGCCTGGACCTGCCGCCGGTCGGCCCGGAGGTGTCATCCGGGCCGGGTCCGACCGGTTTCGTTCCGGACCATCGGTCCGCCGGGCCGCCGTCCGCGCAGAGTGATGAGCCGGTCGTGCACTCCCGGCCGGTTGCTGGCCCGCCTTCTTCGACCCCGCTGGCCGATGCCGTGACGGCGGCTCCGCACCTCGACCCGGTGGGCGTGGCACACCCGACGCCGGAACTGTCCACCCCGACGCTGCCCGCCCTGGGAAACGTCGATTCCGCCGTCGTGACAACCACCTCGACCACCACTCCGATGCTGTCCTCGGTGGCCGTCGACACGCCGAACCCCGGCTCCGCTCTTCCGGGGGCCGCCGACGCTTGGCGCGGCGCGGGCCCGACGCCGGCGGTGACCGACACCCATGCTCCGGCACCCACCACACCCGTGCAGGCGGCGGCCCCGACGACACTTTCGCCCCCGCCCGTCGACCATCCGTACCCGGCGATGCCGCCGTCACCGGATCGGATCACCGCCGGCGGGTTTGACGGGCATCTCGCCGCGCCGCCAGCTCCGCCGCCCCATCCCCAGGTCGCGCCGAACCCGGGAGCACCCGGCGTCGGCCCCGATCCCCGGCCGGTGCCGAATCCCCGCTTCCCGCTGCTGGAGACGGTGGGGCCGACGAGTCCGCCGCCGAGCGTCCTCAATCCGTACGACCCTCCGTCTTCCCACCGCGAAACTCCGCAGGAGCGGGCCACGCGTCTGATGGCGGAGCGGGAGGCCCTCGATCGACGTCGCTACCAGGGTTACCTGCGATCCCAGCGCAACTGGTTCGAGGACCGCCGACGTCAGACCCGGGCGGACTGGCTCAATGAACGCGCCGATTACCACGAGGAACGGGCGAGTGACTGGGCGGCGCAAGCCTTGGAGCTGCGCCGGTCGGGGCGGACGCTCGCCGCCGAGCGTTGGCACCGGGAAGCGCATGAGGCCGACCTGGAGGCGTCGGAGTTGCGCGCGGAGGCGCAGCACGTACTCAAAGGGAAGTTGGTTCCGGAACGGGTGATGGTCGAGGACGACCTCGACTTCTACCGGATCAACGACGACGTGGCGGACCTGGCCCTCGGCGCGGTGGAGACGGCCGACCACTCCGCGCTCACCGGCCACGGTCACCCGCCGCCGGTCGACCGGTCCCGCCCCTACGGCCGGCGCGGAGGACTCCGGCCTCCGCTCGCGCTGCACCAGACCGACCTCGAACGGCAGATGCCCCGCAACCCGGACGGCGGCGTCATCCGGACCGCCGATCCCCGGCGCGGCGACTGGTTCCGGCTGGCCAACGACGGTGGCCCGGCCGCCGACGCCACCCGCGGCATCAACTGCCTCGACTGCACGCTGTCCCTCTTCGAGACCTGGGTGCACGGTCGGCCACGGGTCGCCGCGCCGCGTACCTTCGACGGTTATCTCGCGGGCGACGTGCAGCGACCGGTCGGCGGCGAGATCGACGGCCCGCTGCGGGTCGAGGAGACGACCGGCGGCCGGTTCCAGAACCTGTGCCGGCCCGACCGCGCCGGGGTGACCGGCGCGGCCCGGCGGAGGTTGGTCGAGCGCGGCTACCGCGACCTGCACGCGCAACTGGCGTCGGGCGGTCACGGCAGCTACGCCTTCCTCATCACCAGTTTCGAGGGCGGCGGCTCGCACGCCTGGGTGGCGCTCAACCAGAACGGCACGGTGCTCTACCTCGACCCGCAGAGCGGGATGGTGGCGGGGCAGCCGCTCTACCGGCACAGCGGCGTCCCGTTCGAGGGGAACGTGGTGGGGGTGGATGCCCTGGTCCTCGGCCCGGACGGTCGGCCGATGCCGCTTACCGGCCGGCCGCCCGGCGACTTCAACGTGCTGCCCGAGCCACGGCACCGTCCGGTGCCCCCACGACCGCCCGACCCACTGCCGCGCGACCACGGGGGTACGCCCGACTTCAACCGCGTCCACCTGCTCGGCGAGTCCACCACCTTGCACCGCCCGCCCGGCAACGCGCCGCATGCCGAGCCGACGCCTGACCGGATACGCGACAAGCACCGTGCGGCTCACGCGGACCGTATCGCCGCCGGGCTCTACGTGCGCGACGCGCTGGTGGCCAGCGCCAGCCTGGCTGACGCCTTCGCCGCCGGGGTGACCCCGGTCGAGTTGGCGCAGCACGCCGACGGGTCGACGTTGCGACGGCTCGTACCAGGGCTGGACGAGGCCGCGGCCGGTGACCTGAAACGGCTGTTCACCGACGCCCGCGTGCAGCGGATGCTGGACCAGAGCTGGGAGGCCCCGCCGCGGCGGGAGGAACTGCTCGCCGAGACGTTGGTGCGACAGCTCGCGGAGCGTCCCGACCTGGTGCGGATGATCCTGGCGACGCCGGAACTCGCCAACTCGCTGACCGCCAGGCCGGTGACCCTGCACCATCTCGCCAGCCACCAACAGGCCATCGACGTCCTCGGTGACGTGGTGCAGGAGATCGAGAGTAACGGGCCGGACGCGCTGGTCATTCTCGGCGACCGGGATCCCGTTCCGACTCCACTGACCGCCGAACAACGCCGTCTCACCCGAGCGGTGGCATCTCGGCGGCAGTTGGCTCAACAAGCCGGCTTTGAACAGGACCGGAAGAACGACCCGATCTATCTCAATGACTACGTCGATCGGTTGTACGCCGGCGCGGCGGTGGCTCAGTTGGAGCTGAACGACATCGCGAGCACGATAGCGGGCGAGACCGGTACGCCGGGTTGGCGTAGCGAGCCCAAGAGCCGCAAACGCGTTAGGGACAAGCTGGTTGAGTACACAAACAACGCCGCACGTCTGAAGGACCTGGCGGGGGCCAAGGTTGAGTTCGCCACGCTCGGTGAAATCTATGGTGCGCTGGCGACTCTGGCTGATCGTCCCGACGTGTTGATCATGGATATCAAGGACCGCTTCGTCTCGCCGCAGAGCAGCGGCTACCGGGATATCTTGTTGAATCTGAACCTCTCGAACGGTCATGTGGGCGAGCTGCGTCTACACCTCGCCGCACTTGAGGACGTGGCGAAGTGGGAACATGCGCTCTATGAAGTCAGGCGGGATCTGGAAGCACTGGCCGAGTTGGATCATCGGCCGTTGACGAAGACCGAGACAGCGGTTCGGGATGGCCTTCTGCGGCGGGCGCAGAGCATCTACTGGGACGCCGTGCAGGGCGGGCTGGAAGGGTGACGACGATGACGCATCCGCCCGGCCCGACGCTGCCGAAGTTCTTCCTCTACTACGAGTCTCCGCTGAAGCTGGTGAAGGCGGAAGACGGCGGAACAGCCGGTTGGCGACTCTCGCCAGACACCGGTGGCTGGCGCGCGGCGAACAATCTCGTGGACAAGGTTCTCTTCGTGGGGGGCGACGAGATACATGAGATCGATCGCAGCGAGTTCGTCTGGTATGTGGAGCAGGAGCGGGGCCGCTACCTTCGCGGTGAGGGACCCCTCTTCGCGCTCTACGAAACCGTTCGAGGGCTTGAGGACACCATCCGAGAGGAACGTCGCTACCCGACGACGCGCGAGCAGGCACTCATCCGGGGCATCCGGCGGCGGACTTTCGTGATGTTCGAAGAGCAGCTTCAGCGGGCCGGGGACCCTGGCGCTGATCCCGGCATCGCGACCGACGCGTCCTGAGATCGCAGGTGAGCGGCGTTTGCCTGTCCATGCTGTTTCCGGCATCGTCCAGCCATGCCTGATACGAGCCCCGATGCAGGGGCCGGTCCACGCCGGTTCGGCCGGGAGGACATGTTCGTCGCGCCGGACGAGGATCCCCGCGTCGACGGTCCGGGTGCGGACGAGCGGAGCGTCCTGGCCGGCGAGCTGAGGTACCACCGTCGCACGCTGGAGTTGACGTGCGCCGGGCTCGACGCGGAGCAACTCGCCCGGCGGTCGGTGCCACCGTCGACGCTGTCGTTGCTCGGACTGCTCCGTCATGCCGCCGAGCGTGAGCGGCACTGGTTCCGCCGCGTCATGGCCGGAAAGGACGTGTCGCGGATCTGGCCGACCGGTGACGTGGAGGAGCCCTTCACCGGCGCCGTCGCCGATCGGGCGCTGGTCGCGCAGGCGTGGACGGCGTGGCGCAGTGAGGTGACGTTCGCCGAGCGGTTCGTGGCGGAGGCGCCGAACCTGGAGATCAGGGGGCATCGGGGTGACCGGATGGTCTCGCTGCGGGAGCTGCTGGTGCACGCGATCGGGGAGTACGCCCGGCACAACGGGCACGCCGACCTGCTGCGCGAGCGGATCGACGGTCGGGTGGGCCGGTGACGCGCGCCGACCCTGCGCGCCCCGGGAGCCAGGCCGGGCCGCCGACGGAGGGGATTCCGTACCGGCCGCCGGCCGACGTGGCGGAGGCGCTGCGCGTACAGGAGGAGTTGCGGTCGCGGGTCGACCTGGTCGGGCCCGGTCCGAGCGCGCCCGCGACGGTGGCCGGGCTGGACGTCGCGTACGCGGAGAGCGGTGACCGGCTCGCGGCGGCCGTCACGGTGCTGGACGCGGCCACCCTGGCCGTGGTGGACGAGGCGGTGTGCGTGGGGCGGCCGGCGTTCCCGTACGTGCCGGGGTTGTTCGCCTTCCGGGAGATGCCGGCGCTGCTCACCGCGTTGGAGCGGCTGACCGTCCGCCCGGAGCTGCTGGTGTGCGACGGGCACGGGGTGGCGCACCCGCGCCGGTTCGGGTTGGCCTGCCACCTGGGGCTGGTGACCGGGCTGCCGGCGGTCGGGGTGGGCAAGACGCCGCTTGTCGGTTCGTGGACCGGGCCGGGCCCACGGCGCGGCGACCGGGCCGACCTGTGGGACGGCGGGGAGGTGGTCGGGCGGGTGCTGCGGACCCGGGACGGGGTCCGGCCGGTCTTCGTCAGCGTCGGGCACCGGATCGGGTTGGACGGGGCGGTGGAGCGGGTACTGGCTCTGACGCCCCGGTACCGGCTGCCGGAGACCACCCGGACGGCCGACCGGCTCTGCCGTCGGGCCCTCGCGGCGGGTGGCGACCGGAGCTGACCGGGGCGCGTAACGCTGCACACATGTGGGGCGCTCGATGAGCGGGTGCCTGGGTGGCCCGGTAGTAACCTGACCGGCGGATCTCGTCCGGGACGGAAACGGTGAGGTGGGGATGTCGGTGAGGCGGCACGCGGCGCGTTGGGCCACGGCCGGTGCGATGCTGGGTGGCCTGGTGGTCGCCGTGGCGTCCCCGGCGCTGGCCGACGGCGACCGGGTCGGGCTGCGCTCGGCGGGCAGCTTCACGGCCGGCGGCTCGGCGGGCGCGGTGACGGTCGAGGTGCGCAAGCGCACCGAGGGGTGTGTGTCGTTGCGCACCACGCTCGGGTTGCGGCTGGACGGTCTGCGGGCCGATCAGGTCCGGGTGCAGGTGGCGTCCGGTGGCCGCTGGGTGGGGGTGCCGGTCGGCGGTGGTGGTGGCGTGGTGACCACCTCCCAGGTGGCGTCGGTCGAGCGGCCGCTGTGCAAGGGCAAGGGCGCGGCGGTGCGCTACCGGGTGTCCTTCCTGTCTGGCACCGTGGGCGGGCGGCTGGAGATCGCCGGCGAGGCGAGTGCCGCGAACGGCCAGGTGCTCGGCCGGGCCGGCCGGTCGGCCCGGCTGGTGGGCGCGGAGCCGACGCCGAGCCCGAGCCCGACGCCCTCCCGCAAGCCGTCGCCGACCCCCACGCCCAGCACGGTCGCCGTCACGCCGCCGGAGACGGCGGGCACGTCGGCGGTGGTCGCCGCCGTCGAGCCGGCCGCCGGTGCCGCGGCCGACGATTCGTCCTTCGGAGGTTCCATGATCATGTGGTTCGGCATCGGGCTGGTCCTGGTCGGCGTCGCGCTGATCGTCCTGCTGGTGCGCCGCAGCCGCGCGGACCGGACGGACGACGGCCCGGTGGTCGAGCATCCCCCGGTCCCGCTGCCCCGCAGCAGCACCACCTACCGTTCCGGGGCGCCCGGGCCGGCCCCGACGGTGTATGGCGGCGGCGCCACGCCACCGCGCCCGACCGGCAACGTGTACGGGACGCCGCCCGCCGGGTCCCCGCCAGCGGCCCCTACGGACGGGGACGCCACCAGCCTGTTGCCCCGCATGCCGGACTGAGCCGGCCCCGACGGCTCCCGGGTTTACCGTGACCATGGGTGGACCCGGCCGGCCGGGTGTCGAACGGGGCCGGGTGCCGGGGCCGGTTCGCCGTTAAGATCGCGTGCGCCGGACGGCACCGCCGACCGGTGAGACCACATACGTGGAAGGAGCCGCGCCGTGGCCCTGGACCCGCAGTTGCTCGAGATTCTCGCCTGCCCGGACACACACCACGCCCCGCTCGACTACGACCCGCAGGCGCAGACGTTGACCTGCACCGAGTGCGGTCGCGTCTTCGAGGTCCGGGACGACGTCCCGGTGCTGCTCCTGGACGAGGCGCGGGGCGGTCCGGCGGCTGACGACGCGCGGGGCGGGTCGTCGCGGTGATGGACGGTACGGCCGGGGTGAGCGGGCACCGGCACGCGGACGAGGCACTGCTGGACGATCCGGCGCAGCTCGGCGAGCGGGATCCGGGCGGGATGCTGCGGTTCACCGCCTCCGCCGGCGCCCAGGTACGCGAGTCGGCGGCGTTGGCCGCCGAGGCGAACCTGTCCGTGCTGGCCGACGACGGGCGACCCCGGGCGGTGGTCATCGCCGGCATCGGCACCGCCGGGCGTACCGGGGACGTGCTGGCCACGGTCGCCGGGCCGCGCTGCCCGGTGCCGGTGATCCCGCACCGCAGCGCCGGCGTGCCCGGCTGGGTGGGCGCGGCGGACGTGGTCATCGCGGTGAGCGCCTCCGGCCGTAGCCCGGAGGCGTTGGGCGCGGCCGAGGCGGCGCACCGGCGCGGCGCCCGGCTGGTCGCGGTCGGCGCTCCGGATTCGCAACTCCAGTCGGTGGCGGAGCGGGCCCGTGCGCCGTTCATCCCGGTGCCGCGGCGGGCCCCGGCCCGGGCCAGCCTGTGGGCGCTCACCGTGCCGGTCCTGCTCGCCGCCCGTACGCTCGGCCTCGTGAAGGTCAACGAGGCGGATCTGGCCGAGACCGCGGCCCGGCTGGACGCCGACGCCGACCGGTGCCGGCCGACCGCCGAGTCGTTCGTCAATCCGGCGAAGTCCCTCGCGTTGGGGCTGGCCGGGTCGATCCCGATCGTGTGGGGTTCGTCCCCGCTGGCCACCGTGGCCGCCCGCCGGTTCGGTGACACGCTGTCCGCGAACTCCCGCTACCCGGTGGTGAGCGGTGCGCTGGGCGAGGCCGGCCGGGGCCGGGTGGGGCTGCTCGACGGCGTCTTCGGCGGGCTGGCCGAGGGCGAGCGGGACATCTTCGCCGACCCCGACGACTCCGACCCGGACGGCATCCGGCTGCGGCTGGTGCTGCTGCGCGACGGCGGCCTCAACGCCGACGACGACACCGACGAGCCGCTGGCGGTGGAGGAGCGCCGCGCGGACGCGGTGCAGACGCTCGCCGAGCGGCGCGGGGTGCGCTGCGACGTGGTGACCGCCGAGGGTGGTTCCGCGCTGGAGCGGCTCGCGTCGCTGGTGGCGGTGCCGGACTTCGCCTCGATCTACCTCGCCCTGGCACACGGGCTGGACCCGATGGCGGTTCCGGCCATCACGGAAATGAAGGAGCTGGCAAACCAGTGAGCATGTGCGGCATCGAGCGAGGCGGGGCATGAGCGCAAACGGGGGCACCAAGGCGATCGTCGCCGCCCTGGCGGCGAACCTCGGCATCGCCGTCACCAAGTTCATCGCGTTCCTGCTGACCGGCTCGTCGTCGATGCTGGCGGAGTCGATCCACTCGGTGGCCGACTCCGGCAACCAGGGCCTGCTGCTGATCGGCGGCCGGCGGGCCAAGCGGGAGGCCACGCCGCAGCATCCGTTCGGCTACGGCCGGGAGCGCTACATCTACGCGTTCATCGTGGCGATCGTGCTGTTCAGCCTCGGTGGCCTGTTCGCGCTCTACGAGGCGTACCACAAGGCGGCCGACCCGCACCCGATCACGGAGTGGCAGTGGGTGCCGGTGGTGGTGCTGCTCGCGGCGATCGTGATGGAGGGCTTCTCGTTCCGCACCGCGATCAAGGAGTCGAACCTGATCCGGGGCAAGCAGACCTGGGTCCGGTTCATCCGCCGGGCCAAGGCCCCGGAGCTGCCGGTGGTGCTGCTGGAGGACTTCGGCGCCCTGGTGGGTCTGGTCTTCGCGCTGTTCGGGGTCGGCATGACGCTGGCCACCGGCAACGGCATGTGGGACGCGGCCGGCACCGCGATGATCGGCGTGCTGCTGGTGATCATCGCGATCACGCTGGCGATCGAGACCAAGAGCCTGCTGCTCGGTGAGGGTGCCGAGCGCAGCGAGCTGGCCAAGATCGAGCAAGCCGTCACCGGCGGCCCGGAGGTCGAGCGGATCATCCACATGAAGACGCTCTACCTCGGCCCGGAGGAGCTGCTGGTGGCCGCGAAGATCGCGGTGCCGGCCTGCGAGAGCGCGGAGGAGTTGGCCCGGGGCATCAACGCGGTCGAGGCGCGGATCCGCCGCGAGGTGCCGATCGCCCGGGTGATCTACCTGGAGCCGGACATCTGGAGCGCGGCGGCGCAGCGGGCGGGCACCGGCCAGGCCGCCGACACCGCCGTGCCGGAGGCGGAGACGGAGACGGACGACGTGACCGCGCCGGAGGCGGCAAAGGCCGACGAGGTGGCCGGGCGGCCCGGGAGCTGACCGATGGAGTTGATGCAGGGCCGGATCCGGGACTACGCCTGGGGCTCGCGCACCGCGATCGCGCAGTTGCAGGGCCGGGCGGTGCCGAGCGACGGGCCGGAGGCCGAGCTGTGGCTGGGCGCCCACCCGGGAGCCCCGGCCACCGTCGACCGGGACGGCGGCCCGGTGAGTCTCACCGAGCTGTTGCTGGCCGAGCCGGGGCACTGGCTGGGTGAGCGCCTGGTCGGCCGGTTCGGCACCCGGCTGCCGTTCCTGCTGAAGGTGCTGGCCGCCGACGCGCCGCTGAGCCTCCAGGCGCATCCGGATGCCGAGCAGGCCCGCACCGGGCACGCGGCGGACACCGGGCGGGTCAACTACGTCGACCCGTACCACAAGCCGGAGCTGTTGGTGGCGCTCTCCGAGTTCGACGCGCTCTGCGGCTTCCGGGACCCGGCCGAGTCGGCGGCGGTGCTCGCCGGGTTCGGCGTACCCGCGTTGGCGCCGGTGGTGGCCGCGTTGCGTGGCGGTCCGGCGGGGCTGCGGGAGGCCGTACGCGCGCTGTTGAGCTGGCCGGAGTCGGAGCGCGCCGGGCTGGTGGCGGCCGTGCTGGTGGCGGCGACCGCCGGGCCGGCGTCCCCGGACGCGGCGCTGGTCCGCACGCTCGCGGCCGGTTATCCGACCGACCCGGGTGTGGTGGTGGCGCTGCTGCTGAACCGGGTGCGGCTGGCGCCTGGCGAGGGCATCTGGATGCCGGCCGGCAACCTGCACGCCTACCTGCGCGGCACCGGCGTGGAGATCATGGCGGCGAGCGACAACGTGCTGCGCGGCGGGTTGACCTCGAAACGGATCGACGTGGACGAGTTGCTGCGGGTGCTCCGGTTCGAGGTGCTGGCCGATCCGGTGCTGCGGCCGGAGCCGGTGGCGCCCGGCGTGTCGACCTGGCCGGTGCCGGTGGAGGATTTCGCGTTGCACCGGGTGGTGGTGGGTGCCGCTTCGCCGGAGGTGCGGTTCACGTTGCCCGGCCCGCGGGTGGTGCTCTGCGGGGCCGGCAAGCTGACCGTGGACGACGGGGTGGGTGTGGTGACGTTGGCGGCGGGCCGGTCCGCGGTCGGCACCGCCGCCGGTGGCCCGCTGGTGCTCACCGGGGACGGCGAGGCGTTCGTGGCCACCTGCGGCCTGTCCTGAGCCCCGCGGCGCCGATTTCCCGGAAACGCTTGACGGGCCGGTCGCTCAGTGTGAGTCTTTGTGTACGCAGCGTTGTCGCGACGAACGTCCGGGAACGCGCGGGGATCCAAACCGGGGGGATGCACGGGGGTGGCCGGGCCGTGGGCGGAAAAGTCGTCCACGACCGTCCGCCCCCGTGCGCTGTTCGTCGCTCCTGCGCCAACCGGAGCCGGGTGAGCGGGCCCACGCGCGTAAGGTGGAAGGCTGCGCAGCCCTTCGTTCGACAGGAGCTTCCATGACCAGCACGCTTCCGGCGGCCCCCAGCGGCGCGCCGTCCGGCGCCCGGCCGAGCACCCTCGCCGAGGGCGACTACAAGGTGGCGGATCTGTCGCTCGCCGAGTTCGGGCGCAAGGAGATCCGGCTCGCCGAGCACGAGATGCCCGGCCTGATGGCGATCCGGCGCGAGTTCGCCGACGCCCAGCCGCTCGCCGGCGCCCGCATCACCGGGTCGCTGCACATGACCGTGCAGACCGCCGTCCTGATCGAGACCCTGGTCGCGCTCGGCGCGCAGGTCCGCTGGGCGTCCTGCAACATCTTCTCCACCCAGGACCACGCCGCCGCGGCCATCGTGGTCGGCGCCGAGGGCACCCCGGAGGCCCCGGCTGGCGTCCCCGTCTACGCCTGGAAGGGCGAGACGCTGGAGGAGTACTGGTGGTGCACCGAGCAGGTGCTCGCCTGGCCCGACGGGCAGGGCCCGAACATGATCCTCGACGACGGCGGCGACGCGACGCTGCTCGTGCACAAGGGCGCCGAGTTCGAGAAGGCCGGCGTCGTGCCGCCGGTCGAGTCCGCCGACTCCGAGGAGTACGCGGTCATCCTCCAGGTGCTGCACCGCTCGCTCGGCGAGGACAACCAGCGCTGGACCCGGATCGCCGCCGGCATCAAGGGCGTCACCGAGGAGACCACCACCGGCGTGCACCGGCTCTACGAGATGCACCGTGCCGGCACGCTGCTCTTCCCGGCCATCAACGTCAACGACTCGGTGACCAAGAGCAAGTTCGACAACAAGTACGGCTGCCGCCACTCGCTCATCGACGGCATCAACCGGGCCACCGACGTGCTGATCGGCGGCAAGATGGCCGTCGTGATGGGCTACGGCGACGTGGGCAAGGGCTGCGCCGAGTCGCTGCGTGGCCAGGGCGCCCGGGTCGTGGTGACCGAGGTCGACCCGATCTGCGCGCTCCAGGCCGCGATGGACGGTTACCAGGTCGCCACGCTTGACGACGTGGTCGAGCAGGCCGACATCTTCATCACCGCGACCGGCTGCTTCGACGTGATCACCAACGAGCACATGGCCCGGATGAAGCACCAGGCCATCGTGGGCAACATCGGCCACTTCGACAACGAGATCGACATGGCCGGCCTGGCCAAGCGCTCGGACGTGACCCGGGAGAACATCAAGCCGCAGGTCGACGTGTGGCGGTTCGATGACGGCCACGCCATCATCGTGCTCTCCGAGGGCCGCCTGCTGAACCTGGGCAACGCCACCGGGCACCCGAGCTTCGTGATGTCGAACTCGTTCGCCAACCAGACCATCGCCCAGATCGAGCTGTTCACCAAGACCGACGAGTACCCGATCGGCGTCTACGTGCTGCCCAAGCACCTGGACGAGAAGGTCGCCCGGCTGCACCTGGACGCGCTCGGCGCCAAGCTGACGACGCTGACCAAGGAGCAGGCCTCCTACCTGGGCGTCTCCCAGGAGGGTCCGTTCAAGTCGGAGCACTACCGCTACTGATCCCGCACCCGGGAGGGACCGGGGTCGGCCGCCGCGCGGCCGTCCCGGTCCCTTTTCGCGTACGCGGGGACGAACGGGTCCTCCGGCCCTGTGCGATCCGGCCGGCTCGGGACGAGGCTGGGACGACGGTCGCGGCCGGCGGGGTGACGTTGCCGTGAACAACTTGACGCCGTGCCGGAACAGGAGCAAGGTATGGCTGCCCTAAGTTAACTGAGGCATGCCTGACCGACTACGGAGTTACGGATGTTCGCCACGTACCTGATCGGCCTGCGGGAGGGCCTGGAAGCGACCCTGGTGGTCAGCATCCTGGTCGCCTTCCTGGTGAAGTCGCAGCGGCGTGACCGGCTGCCCCAGGTCTGGGCCGGCGTCGGCCTGGCCGTGGTGCTCTCCGTCGTCTTCGGCTCGCTGATCCAGTACACCTCGACCTCGCTGCTGCGGACCTCCGAGTCGCGCGAGCTCTTCGAGGCGGTGACCTCGGTCGCCGCCGTCGTGTTCGTGACCTGGATGATCTTCTGGATGCGCCGGGCCGCCCGGTCCATCGCGGGCGAGCTGCGCGGCAAGCTCACCGAGGCGCTCGCCGTCGGGTCGCTGGCGGTCGCCGGCATGGCCTTCCTCGCGGTGGTCCGGGAGGGCCTGGAGACCGCGCTGATCTTCTACGCCGCGGCCGAGAGCGTGGCCGGCGGCACCGGCGCGGGCTCGCTGCTCGCCCTGGTCGGCGGCATCGCCACCGCCGTGGTGATCGGCTTCCTGCTCTACCGCAGCGCCCTGAAGATCAACCTGAGCCGCTTCTTCACCTGGACCGGCGCGCTGCTGATCCTGGTCGCCGCCGGCATCCTCAAGTACGGCGTGCACGACTTCCAGGAGGCCGGCGTGCTGCCCGGCCTGAACAACCAGGCCTTCGACATCTCCGCCACGCTCGACCCGAACGCCTGGTACGGCGCGCTGCTCGCCGGCATGTTCAACATCACCGCCGCGCCGACCGTGCTGGAACTGGTCGCCTGGGTCGCGTACGCGGTGCCGGTGCTGGTGCTCTTCCTGCGCAAGCCGGCCGCGCCGGCCAAGCCTCCCGCCGCGCCGGCCACCGACGCGCCGACCGCGGCCCCCGCCGCCGACGCGCCGACCGTGGCCTCGGCCGGGAACGCGCCGGCCGAGTCCACCGCGACCACCCCCGAGCCCGCGCCGGCCGCTGTCGACGCCGCCGCCGTCCCGTCCCCGCGCGCCTGACCGCCCGTTTCCGAGGAGATCCCGCACCGATGCGTACCACTCGATTCGTCGCGCCCGCCGCCGCCGGGTTGCTCGCCGTCGCCGGACTGGCCGGTTGTGGCGGTGGTGACGACGCCGGCGCGACCGCCGGCGGGCCGATCGCCGTCAAGGCGACGGACAGCGCCTGCGAGGTCGACAGCACCGAGATCGACGCCGGCCAGGTGACGTTCAAGGTGACCAACAACGGCTCCAAGGTCAACGAGTTCTACGTGTACGCCGCCGGTGACCGGGTGATGGGCGAGGTGGAGAACATCGCCCCCGGGCTGAGCCGGGAGCTGCGCGTCGAGCTGCCCGCCGGGACGTACGAGACCGCCTGCAAGCCGGGGATGAGCGGCCGGGGCATCCGGGGCGCGCTGAAGGTCAGCGGCACCGCCGCGAGCGTCGCGCCGGACGCCGCGCTCACCGAGGCCACCGCCAGCTACCAGCGCTACGTGCGCAGCCAGACCGCCGCGCTGCTGACCAGGACCGAGGAGTTCGTGGCCGCGGTCAAGGGCAACGACGTGGCCAAGGCCAAGGCGCTCTACCCGGTGGCCCGCACCTACTGGGAGCGGATCGAGCCGGTCGCGGAGAGCTTCGGCGACCTCGACCCGAAGATCGACGGTCGCGAGGAGGTGGTCGAGGAGGGCATGGAGTTCACCGGCTTCCACCGGATCGAGAAGGACCTCTGGACCACCGGCGACATCAGCAAGGACGGCCCGATCGCCGACCAGCTCCTGGTCGACGTCAAGGCGATCGTGGCCAAGGCCGACGCCGAGAAGCTCACCCCGCTCCAGCTCGCCAACGGTGCCAAGGCGCTGCTCGACGAGGTCGCCAGCGGCAAGATCACCGGCGAGGAGGAGCGGTACTCGCACACCGACCTCTGGGACTTCAACGCCAACCTGGAGGGCTCGAAGGCCGCCGTCGGCGCGCTGCGCCCGGCCCTGGAACAGCGCGCGCCCGACCTGGTCAAGCAGCTCGACGCCGAGTTCGCCAACGTGGAGGCCGCGCTCGGCAAGCACCGGGCCGGGGACGGCTGGAAGCTGCACACCCAGCTCAGCAAGACCGAGCTGAAGGAGCTGTCGGACAGCATCAACGCGCTGGCCGAGCCGGTCAGCAAGATCGCGGCGGCCGTCGCGCGATGAGCACCCCGGCCGGCGGTGACGCGACGAGCGAGCCGAACAGCAAGCAGACCGGTCGCGGGATCTCCCGCCGGCGGGCGATGACGCTGGCCGGTGTCGGTGCGGCCGGCGTCGGCGCGGTGGCGGCCGGCGCGGGCGCGTTGATCGCCGGTGGCGGCCAGGCGTCGGCCACCGAGACGGCCGCCGGGGCGGTGCCGTTCCTCGGCGAGCACCAGGCCGGCATCACCACCGCGGCCCAGGACCGGCTGCACTTCGTCGCGTTCGACGTGGTCACCAAGGACCGGGACCGGCTGGTCGCGATGCTCCAGGAGTGGACCGCCGCCGCGGCCCGGATGACCGCCGGCAAGGACGCCGGGCTGATCGGTGCGGTCGGTGGCGTGCCGGAAGCCCCGCCGGACGACACCGGCGAGGCGCTCGGGCTGCCCCCGTCGCAGCTCACCGTCACGGTCGGGTTCGGCCCGTCGCTGTTCCGCGATGCCCAGGGCCGGGACCGGTTCGGCATCGCCGACCGCCGCCCCGCCGCGTTGGCCGACCTGCCGCACTTCGCCGGCGACGCGCTCAAGCCGGAGCTGTCCGGCGGCGACATCTGCGTCCAGGCCTGCGCCAACGATCCGCAGGTGGCGGTGCACGCCATCCGCAACCTGGCCCGGATCGGCATGGGCGTGGTCAGCGTCCGCTGGTCGCAGCTCGGGTTCGGGCGTACCTCGTCGACGTCACGGGACCAGGCCACGCCGCGCAACCTGTTCGGCTTCAAGGACGGCACCGCCAACCTCAAGGCCGAGGACGCCGACCTGCTCCGCGAGCAGCTCTGGGTGCAGCCCGGCGACGGCCCGGACTGGATGGCCGGCGGCTCGTACCTGGTCACCCGCAAGATCCGGATGCTGATCGAGACCTGGGACCGCAGCCCGCTGGCCGAGCAGGAGATGATCACCGGCCGGACCAAGGGCAGCGGCGCCCCGCTCGGCCGGCGCGACGAGTTCGACGAGCCGGACTTCGCCGCCAAGGGCGACGACGGCGAGCCGGTCATCGCGCCGACCGCGCACGTGCGGCTCGCCCACCCGGACCAGAACGGCGGCGCCCGCCTGCTGCGTCGCGGCTACAACTTCGTGGACGGCTCGGACGGCCTGGGCCGGCTCGACGCCGGGCTGTTCTTCATCGCCTACCAGCGGGACCCGCGCAAGCAGTTCGTGCCGATCCAGACGCGGCTGGCCCGCAACGACGCGATGAACGAGTACCTCCGCCACGTCTCCAGCGGCCTGTTCGCCTGCCCGCCGGGCGTCCGCGACGCCGCCGACTGGTGGGGCCGGACACTGTTCTCCTGAGCCGGCCCGGTCTCCTGAGCCGGCCCGGTCTCCTGAGCCGGCCGGCCGTGCTCAGCGGCGTACCGGATCGGGCCCGGCGGGTTCCGGCGCGGCCCGCCGCAGCGGAACGCCGGGCGACGCGGCCGGGGCCGGGGCCAGCTCCGGCCAGAGCGCGGCGCTGACCGTGCGGGTCCGGCCCAGCCGGTACCCGGCCCGTCGCCGGCGCTCGGCCAGCACGGCAGCCAGGTACGCCCACTCCGGCGCGATCCACGGCGGCGGCGGTGACGTCACCGCGGCCACCTCAGCCCACAGCTCCCGGCCCAGCCGCACCCGGTCCGCGGCGGCGAGCTGGGGGAGCCGGTCCACGTACTGCCGGACGGCCAGGGCGAGCCCGTCGTCCACCCGGGTCAGGTCCACCGTGCCTGCCCAGGCGAGCAGCGGCGGCACGGCCGGCGGCAACGGCCGCCACACCGACGCGCCCCGGGTGTGCACCACGAGCGTGCCGGCCACCAGGTCGCCCAACCGTCGGCCGCGCGGGTCGGTGAGCATCACTGTCACGGTCGCCGCCCAGCTCAGCAGCGGCAGCACCAGGCCGGGCCACTCCACCGCGACGCCCACCAGCGCCCGGGCCAGCGACTGCCCGACCCCGACCGGCCCGCCGTCGGCCCGTACCACCCGCAGTCCCACCGCCAGCTTGCCCACCGTCCGGCCGCCGGCGAACCGCTCCATCACCACCGGGTAGCCGACCAGCACCAGCACCAGCAGCACGACCTGGAGGCCGCCGGCCAACGCGGCGTCCATCAGGTCCGGCGGCAGCGCGAGCACCAGCAGGGACAGCGCCGCACCGAGCACCAGCGCCAGGCCGAGCTGGACGACCAGGTCGATCAGCAGCGCGAGCACCCGGGAACCCAGCCGGGCGGCCCGGACGTCCAGTTCCACCGCCTCGCCGCTGACCAGACCGGCGTCGGCCCACCGGGAGGGCGGGGGAGGTTGCGCGCGCACCCCGACAGTGAACACCATGAACGAGTGGATCTCGACGCGTACGTGGCGGAGCACGGTGTGCAGTGGCGGCGGCTGGAGCAGTTGACCGGCCGGCGTCGGCTGGACGCGGCCGAGGTCGACGAGCTGGTCTCGCTCTACCAGCGCACCGCCACCCACCTGTCCGTGCTGCGCAGCCGCGCCCCCGAGCCGGCGCTCCTCGGTCACCTGTCCCACCTGGTCCTGGCCGCCCGCGCCCGGATCATCGGCCGGCCCCGGCCGTCCTGGGCGGCGGTACGCCGGTTCCTGCTGGCCGACCTGCCGGCCGCCCTCTACCGGGCCTGGCCGTGGTGGTGCGGCGTCGCCACCGGCTTCAGCGCGTTGAGCGTCTTCCTCATCTGGTTCGTCGCCGGCCACCCGGACACCGCCGCCGCGTTCATCGGCGCCGAGTCGGCCCGGCAACTCGTCGACTCCGGGTTCGCCGGCTACTACACCGAGTTCGCCGCGCCGACGTTCGCGTTCCACCTGTGGACGCACAACGCCTGGCTGGCGGCCCAGTGCCTGGCCGCCGGCGTGCTGGTGGTGCCGGTGTTCTGGCTGCTGTGGCAGAACGCGCTGAACATCGGCGTGGTGGGCGGCGTGATGGTCTCCTACGACCGGGCGGACGTCTTCTTCGGCCTGATCACGCCGCACGGCCTGCTGGAGCTGACCGGCATCTACGTCGCGGCCGGGGTCGGGCTGCGCACCGCCTGGGCGTGGATCGCCCCGCCCGCGCACCTCGGGCGCGGCCGGGCGGTCGCCGAGGCGGGGCGGTCGGCCATGGTGGTCGCGGTCGGCCTGGTCGGGCTGTTCGCCGTCTCCGCGCTGCTGGAGGCGTTCGTCACCCCGGCGCCGGTGCCGACAGCCGTGCGGGTGGCGGCCGGCGCCACCGTCTGGGCGGCCTTCCTGGCGTACGCGCTCATCCTGGGCCGCCGCGCCGCGTCCTCCGCTCCGCGCCCCCGCCACCACTGACCGCAGATTCACGGAAACAGTGGCTGAGGAGCCCGCCACAGCCACTGTTTCCGTGAATCAGGGCCGAGGTGCCCGGGGGTAAGTGTCAGAGCTGGCCCAGGGACTTCAGGTGCAGGTAGGTGTCGGACACGGCGGGGGCCAGTCGGTCGGCGGGGACGTCCACCACTGTCACGCCGTGCCGGGACAGCGCGGCGCGCACCCGGTCCCGCTCGGCCAGCGCCCGCCACGCCGACGCGGCCGCGTACGGGTCGTCGGGGCCGACCGGGGTGGCGGTGGCGAGCCCGGCCAGCACCGGATCGTGGGTGGCCGCCAACACCACCCGGTGCCGGGCGGCCAACCGCGGCAGCACCGGCAGCAGCCCCTCCCGGAGCGCGCCCGCGTCCAGCGCGGTGAAGAGCACCAGCAGGCTGCGCTGCCGCTCCCGGCGCAGCAGCTCACCGGCGATCAGCTCGAAGTCCGTCTCGACAAGCGCCGGCTGGAGCGGCGCCATCGCCTCGACCAACCGGGTGAGCAGCGCCGGCCGGTTGCCGCCGGTCACCCGGGCCCGTACGGCGGTGTCCACGGCGAGCAGGTCCACCCGATCCCCGGCGCGGGCGGCCAGCGCGGTGAGCAGCAACGCCGCGTCGATCGCGGTGTCCAGCCGGGGTTCGTCGCCGAGCCGGACCGCCGAGGTACGGCCGGTGTCCAGCACGCAGACGAGCCGCCGGTCCCGCTCCGGTCGCCAGGTGCGCACCAGCACGTCGGCGCGGCGCGCGCTGGCCCGCCAGTCGATCGACCGGACGTCGTCGCCGACGGCGTACTCGCGCAGGGTGTCGAACTCGGTGCCGTGGCCGCGTCCCCGGGTCACCTGGACGCCGTCGATGATCCGCAGCCGGGCCAGCTTCTCCGGCAGGTGCCGGCGGGAGTCGAAGCGGGGCAGCACGCGCAGCGTCCACGGTGGCGTGCCGGGCCGTTCGGCGCGTTGCCGGAAGCCCAGGCGCATCGGCCCCAGCGAGCGGACGGTCAGCGCCACCGCCGGCCGGTCGCCGCGCCGGGTCGGGGTGAGGTGGACCGGCAACGTGGCCGTGCCGCCGGGCGGGACCGTGAGCGTCTCCCGCGGCGACCGCCCGGGACGCGCCCCGGCGGACGGCACCCACGCGTCGCGGACCTGGGCGTGCAGCGTCCGGTCGGTGGGGTTGGCCAGGTGCAGGGTGACCGTGGCGGTGCCGCCGAGCCGGACGGTCCGGTCGCCGGCGCGGGTGGCGGTGAGCGCGTGCGGCGGGGCGGCGAGCGCCCGGTCCAGGGCGACCAGCAGCAGCACCGTAGCGGTCAGCACGGCGACGCCGAGGAACGGCGCCGGCCAGGCCGGCAGCGTTCCGGCACCGGCCGCCAGCAGCAGGCCCGCCCGCCAGGTCATCGCGGCGTCGGCACGGTGGCCAGCACCGAGTCGAGCACGGCGTCGGCCGTCACGCCCTCCAGCTCCACCTCCGGTCGCGGCCGGAGGCGGTGCCGCAGCGTCGGGCGGGCCACCGCCTTCACGTCGTCCGGCGTGACGTGGTCGCGGCCGGCCAGCCAGGCCCACGCCTTGGCGGTGGCGAGCAGCGCGGTCGCGCCCCGGGGCGAGGCGCCCAGCTCCAGCGCGGGAGCGGCCCGGGTGGCGCGGCAGAGGTCCACGATGTAGCCGAGCACCGGCTCGGCCACGTGCACGGCGTGCGCCTGCGCGCGGGCGGTGGCCAGGTCGGCCGCGCCGGCCACCGGGCGTACGCCGGCGGCGCGCAGGTCGCGTGGGTCGAAGCCGGCGTGGTGCGCGCGGAGCACACCCAGTTCCTCGTCCCGCCCCGGCAGCGGCACGGTCAGCTTGAGCAGGAAGCGGTCGAGCTGCGCCTCGGGCAGCGGGTAGGTGCCCTCGTACTCGACCGGGTTCTGGGTGGCCGCGACGATGAACGGCTCGGGCAGCGGACGGCGCTCGCCCTCGACGGTGACCTGCCGTTCCTCCATCACCTCCAGCAGCGCGGACTGCGTCTTCGGCGGGGTGCGGTTGATCTCGTCGGCGAGGAGCAGGTTGGTGAAGACCGGCCCCTCGCGGAACGTGAACGCGGCGGTGTGCGGGTCGAAGATCAGCGAACCGGTGACGTCGCCGGGCATCAGGTCGGGGGTGAACTGCACCCGTTTGGCGTCCAGGTCGAGCGCGGCGGCGAGCGTGCGGACCAGCAGCGTCTTGGCCACCCCCGGCACGCCCTCCAGCAGCACGTGCCCCCGGCAGAGCAGCGCGATGACCAGGCCGGTGACCACCGCGTCCTGGCCGACGACGGCCTTGGCCACCTCGGCGCGCAGCCGGTGCAGGGCGGCGCGGGCGTCGGACGGGGCGGCCGGCGACGCGGCGGCGATGACGGGTCCGGTCACCGGGGTTCTCCTTCGCTCGGGGGCGGGGCCAGGGTACGGGTCAGCGTGTCCAACGCCCGGGCCAGCTCCAGCAGCTCCCGGTCGTCGTCCGGGGCGGGGCCGTGCAGCAGCCCGGCCACCCGCTCCGGGTCGTCGCCGGTCGCCGCCGCGACCCGGGCCGCCACCTCGTCGTCCGGGGTGTCGGGCGGCAGGTTGAGCCGGGGCAGGACGCGGTCCCGGGCGGCGGCGCGCAGCGTCGCGGCGACGGTGTCCCGGGCGCCGGCCCGCCGGTAGAGGCGGGCCCGGCCACGGACGGTCTCGGCGGCGCGGACGGTCACCGGCAGCGGCTCCGTCACCGGTGGCCCGAGGCGGCGGGCCCGCCAGAGCACCACCAGCAGCCCGGCCAGCGCGAGCTGCGCCAGGATCGCCCAGAACCAGGCCGGGAACGCGTCCCACAACGGGTTGTCGGCGCGCCGCGGCGGGTCCGCCCGGTCGGGGCGCTCGGCGGTGCGGCGGGGCGTCGGCGGAGCCTCGGTCTCGGTGGTCCGCGACGCGCCGGTCCCGGTCGGGGCCGGGTCGGGCGCGGGCAGGTCCAGCCAGACCAGCGGACGACCGGTGGCGCCGAGCAGGCCGGTGGCGAGATCCAGGTTGCCCCACTCGTCGATCCGGTCGTTGCGGAACGGGTCGCTGGCGCCCACCAGCACCACCTCGGTGCCGGCCGGGATCCGGAGCAGCGCGCCGCCGTAGCAGCGGTCGGCGCGCTGCGGCCCCGCGTACCGCTGGTGGTCGACCGCGGCGGTGCCGGCGCGGACCGCCTCGGGCAGCCGGCACTCCGCGCCCCCGGCGTCCGGCGGCAGCGCCCGGGTGGCCCACCGGCGACCGGCCGGCTCGACCGAGGTGCCCAGCTCGGCCAGCACCCGGCGGGACGGCTCGACGAGCACCAGCCGGCTGCCGGGCGGCAGCGCCGTCAGCCCGGTGAGCGTGTCCGGGTGCACCAGGTCGGGTGCGGGCACGAAGAGCGTGCTCGGCACCGTACGGGCGGCCCGCAGCGCCCCGGCGGTGTCGGTCTCCCGGCGCAGCGGCACGCCCTGCGCGCGTAGCTCCTCGGCGAGCCGGCTGCCGCCGTCGTCGTCGCCGGCGACGGGGGAGAGGAAGCCGCGCTCGTCCGGGTCGGGCTGGTCCACCGCGTGCAGCACCACGGTGGCCCCGATCAGCAGCGCGGCCAGCCCGAGCGGGACGACGGTGCGGTGCCACCGGCGGCGGGACGCCGGCGGGGCCGCGGGCCGGGCCGGGGCGGGGGCGACGGTCACCACGCGTCCTCCTCGCCGGTCAGTTCGCGGCGCAGTTCGGCGGCGAGCGCGCGCATCCGTTGGTCGTGGCCGGCGGTGGCGGGACGCTGGGCGTACCAGAGGTCCGAGAAGATCGTGCCGGCGGCGTGCAGGGTGGGCCGTACCGCCGGGCGGGCCCGGGCCGCCGCCTCGGTCAGCTCGGTGACGGTGAGCCCGGCCCGTGGCTCCACCACCTGCCGGGTGACCAGGAGCCGGACCATGTCCCGGAGCCGTTCCCGCACCGCCTCGGCGTAGCGGCCCTCGGCGGCCAGCCGGTCGGCCGTCGCCGGGCCGCCGACGGGTGCCGGCGGCGCGGCCCGGGGCGCGGGGACGCGCACCGGCGGGTCGGGCCGCCGCCGGCGGGCGGGACGGCGCAGGCGCATCCGTGGTCGTCGGAGCCGGGGCAGTCGGAGCCGGGGCAGTCGTAGGCGGGGCAGTCGCAGCCGGGGCAGCCTGATCCGGGGCAGCCGGCGGGGCACCCAGGCCGGGAAGGAGTGCCAGGCCAGCGCCGTCAGCAGCGCGGCGGCCAGCAGGAGCAGCGCGACCAGCGGCAGCGGCACCACGTCGCCCAGCGCGGCGACCGTCTCGGTCCACCAGCGGCTCACCGCTCGACCGCCAGCAGCACCGGCTCCGGGACGCCGGCCGGCGCCCGGGAGAGTCGGATGTCCAGCCCTTCGGTGCGCATCCTGGTCTCCAGGTGCAGCACCGCGTCCAGGCAGGCCAGCGCCGGGTACGCGAGCGCGTTCACCGCCGCCTGCGCCACGACGGCGACCGGCAGCGCCCAGGCCGACACGTCGAACAAATCGAGCAGCCCGAGACCATAGGGGACGCCCAGCCCGATGCCGACCCGGACCAGCCACCAGCCCAGATAGCCGAGCAGCCGGACGGCGGCGGCGCGCCCGCCCACCCGGCCGGCCAGCCGGATCGCCCGTCCCGGTGCCCGGTGCGTCGGCACCCCGTCCAGCACGAGCACCGGCACCACGAGGCCGAGCAGCCCGTACGCGACGAACCAGGCGGGCCCGGCCAGCCCGGCGACGCCGACGGCGAGCCCGACCGCGCCCGCGGCCAGCAGGGTCGCGCCCGGACGGGCCTCGTGGAGCAGCTCCGACGGTGCGCGGCGGCGGCCGAGCAGCGCCGCCGCGCCGCCCCGCGCGGCCGGGTTGCCCAGCAGCGCGATGATCGCCGCCTCGGTGCCGGCGCCGGCCGCGAGCAGCAGCCAGTACCAGCCGAACGACTCACCGCCGGTGGGCCACCAGCCGGGCGGGTGCGCGCCGGCCAGCAGCCGTACCGGGTACAGCACGGCCTGCTCGGCGAGGGCCAGCGCGACGGCGAGCGGCAGCAGCACCCGGGCCTGGTCGCGCAGCAGCAGCACGGCGGCGTCGAGCAGCTCACCGACGGTCAGCGGACGGCGCGGGAGCACCGCGGTCGGGCCGACGTCGGACACGCGTACTCCCGGGCGGGCAGGACAGCAGAGGTGGCGGGCGGCGGGGCACCCGGGGGATCATGGTTGCACGGCGGGTCCGCATCCGGTGGACCCGTCCGTCGCGGCGCGCCACGCTGGTGACCACGCCGTCAGCTGTGGTGCGGGGGCGCGCTCGGCGCTACCGTGCCGGGAAAGACTCCGACCCTCCAGATGAACGGGGATGGAACGATAAACCCCATGAGAGCCCGCGTACTCGTGGTCGACGACGACCCCGCCCTTGCCGAGATGCTCGGCATCGTGTTGCGCAGCGAGGGCTTCGTGCCGTCCTTCGTCGCCGACGGAGAACGGGCATTGGCCGCGTTCCGCGACAGCCGGCCCGACATCGTCCTGCTCGACCTGATGTTGCCGGGGATGAGCGGCATCGACGTGGCCCGGGCGATCCGCGCCGAGTCCGGGGTGCCGATCGTGATGCTGACCGCCAAGAGCGACACGGTCGACGTGGTGCTGGGGCTGGAGTCCGGCGCCGACGACTACGTGGTCAAGCCGTTCAAGCCCAAGGAGCTGGTGGCCCGGATGCGGGCCCGGCTGCGTCGCGGCGAGGACGTCGCGCCGGAGCTGCTCACCATCGGCCCGCCCGGCAACCAGATCACCATCGACGTGCCGGCGCACACGGTCAGCCGGGACGCCGAGGAGGTCAAGCTGACGCCGCTGGAGTTCGACCTGCTGGTCGCGCTCGCCCGCAAGCCCCGCCAGGTGTTCACCCGGGAGGTGCTGCTGGAGCAGGTGTGGGGCTACCGGCACGCCGCCGACACCCGGCTGGTCAACGTGCACGTGCAGCGGCTGCGGGCCAAGATCGAGCCGGATCCGGAGCGACCCGAAATCATCCTCACCGTCCGGGGCGTGGGCTACAAGGCGGGCACCGGATAACCTGGTCAGCACTGTGCTGACCGCCCCGCTGCCCGACCCGCCGACCGCCTCGCCCCGCCGGCTCCGCGCCGCGCGGGCGCTCTGGCGCGCGCTGGCCGGCCGGTCGACGCGGTTCGCCGCCGGCGTGCGCCAGGCCTGGCGGCGGTCGCTCCAGGTCCGCGTGGTCACCATCACACTTGTGGCGTCGAGTCTGCTGGTGGGCGGTTTCGCCTACCTGATCGCCGACAAGATCACCAACATCCTGCTGGAGAACGCCGAGACCGACGTACGGATGCGGCTGAGCAACGGCAGCGAGTACGCGGCGAAGCAGTTCAACCTCTACAGCCAGCCGCAGGAGGCCCAACTCCAGGACACCATCGACGGCACGGTCAACTACCTGGCCGGCGGGGACCCGGCGCAGACCAGCGGCGTGGTGGTGGCGATCACCGCCGACAACTTCGCCGAGTTCATCGAGCCCCGCGTCTCCCCGGACGTGCCGGTGCGCACGGTGATCGGCGACGAGCTGCGGGCCACCGTGGCGTCCGGCAAGGTGGCCCATCAGATCCGCACCGGCACGCTCGGCGGCGACCGCACGAAGTACCTGGTCTACGGCTCCCCGGTGCGCACCCGGTTCGGGCAGGTCGAGCTCTACTACCTCGTGCCCCTGGCCCGGCAGGACGCCACCGCGGCCGACGCCCGGGCCACCGTGGTCGCCACCGGCGTCGCGCTGGTGCTCCTGCTCGGCCTGCTGGCCGCGCTGGTGACCCGGCTGGTGGTGACGCCGGTCCGGGTGGCCGCGCGCACCGCCCAGCGGCTCTCCGCCGGCCTGCTCGACCAGCGCATGGTGGTCTCCGGTGAGGACGACCTGGCCCTGCTCGCCGCCTCGTTCAACCAGATGGCGACCAACCTGCAACGGCAGATCCTCCGGCTGGAGGAGATGTCCCGGCTGCAACGCCGGTTCACCTCGGACGTCTCGCACGAGCTGCGGACGCCGCTGACCACGGTCCGGATGGCGGCCGACCTGATCTTCGCGGAACGGGACGAGTTCGATCCGGCGGTGGCGCGCAGCGCCGAGCTGCTCCAGGCCGAGCTGGACCGGTTCGAGGAGCTGCTCACCGACCTGTTGGAGATCAGCCGGTTCGACGCCGGTTTCGCCGTGCTGGACAGCGAGCCGACCGATCTGGTGCCGGTGGTGCACCGGGTGGTCGAGCGCCTGGCCGGGCTGGCCGAGCGGGTCGGGGTGACCATCGACCTGGATCTGCCGGACGCTCCGGTGATCGCCGAGGTGGACCCGCGCCGGGTCGAGCGGGTGCTGCGCAACCTGGTCGGCAACGCGGTCGAGCACGGCGAGGCCAAGCCGGTGCGGGTCACGCTGGGCGTCGACCAGAGCGCGGTGGCGATCACCGTGCGGGACCACGGCGTCGGGCTCAAGCCGGGGGAGGAGAAGTTGGTCTTCAACCGGTTCTGGCGGGCCGACCCGTCCCGGGCCCGGCAGACCGGCGGCACCGGCCTGGGCCTGTCGATCAGCGTGGAGGACGCCCGGTTGCACGGCGGCTGGCTGGAGGCGTGGGGAGCACCGGGGCAGGGCGCGCAGTTCCGGCTCACGCTGCCGGCGCGGGCCGGCGACCGACTGACCACCTCGCCGTTGCGGCTGGTGCCGGCCGACGCGGCCCTGCCGTTCGGCGTCCCCCGCGACGGTGGCCTGCTCGCCATCGGTCCGGGCAGCGGCGCCGGTGCGCTGGCCGTCGGCCCCGCCGACGACTCCGCGCGGATGGAGGTGGGGCCGTGAACGTGCCGCGGCGGCTGCTGGCCGTGCTGCTGGCCGGCGTCCTGCTGCCGGCCGGGTGCGGCATTCCGGCCCAGACGGACGTTCAGGTCGACGGTTCGGTGCCGGCCGGCGAGGCCGGCTCGCTCAACGGCCCGCCGGCCTCGCCGCCCGCGCCGACCGACAGCGACGAGCCGGTGCCGTTCATCGAGAACTACCTGAGCGCGGCCGCTGCCGGGGAGCGCGACCAGGCGTACACCCGGGCCCAGAAGTTCCTCGCCCCGGAGGCCCGGGAACTGCTGCCCGGCAAGCCGCAGACCAGCGAGGTCGAACTCACCGTGGTCCGGCTGCGGGCGAAGGAGAGCACCCCGCCGAACAACCAGGGCACCAGCCGGGTCACGATCAAGGTGCAGCAGGTCGGAGTGCTGCGGGCCGACGGCACCCTCGGCCCGCCGGGGGCCACCGAGACCGAGTACGTCTTCCAGTTGCGGCGGGCCGAGCCGGCCGGGACCGGGCTGCTGATCACCAGCCTGCCGAACGTGCTGCTGACCAGCGACACGGCGCTGCGCCAGTACTACCGCTCGCGCACCGTCTACTTCTGGAACTCCGACCTGACCCGGCTGGTGCCCGACCTGCGTTACCTGCCGTCGTCGGTGTCGGCGGAGCGGCGCGTCACCGAGGTGGTGAAGTGGCTGGCCGGTGGCCCGTCCGACTGGCTGGCGCCGGGTGTCACCGGGCTCCCGGACGGCACCCGCCCGATCAACAACGCCACCGGCGCGGACTCCCAGTGGGAGGTCAACCTGACCATGCCGGGCGCCAACGAGGGGCGGTTGGCCCGGCTCGGCACCCAGCTCGCCTGGTCGTTGCCGGAGTTGACCGGGCAGCTCGAGCTGAAGATCCAGAACCAGAAGCGGTTCAGCGTCGACCTGGAGCGGGAGCGCGACACCCATCTCGCGTACCCGAGGGGCGCGAATCCCACCCGGTTCAGCGTCTACGACGGGGTCCTCCATCCGCTCGCCATCGGCACCGAGCAGCGGGCCGTCGTCCCGTTGCCGGCCGCGGAGAACCGGAACGTGGTCTCGGCGACCCTCGCCCGCGCCGAGGACCAGGTGCTGGCCGCGCTGGTGGTGACCGGGGCGGACCGGCGGCTCCGGCTCAAGGTGGGCACCGGGCCGGAACCGGTGGCGGTGTTCAACACCAGCGACCCGAAGGCCGGGTTCCAGACGATGAGCCGGCCCACCTGGCTGCGCTCGCTGGCCACCGACCATCCGGCGGGTCTGGTGGCGGCCGACGGCAAGCTCTACCGGTTCGACGGGACGGCCACGCTGAGCCCCGTCCCGCTGAACGTCTCCGGAAGCGTCGTGGCGGTCGCCGCTTCCCTCGACGGCCACCGGATCGCGCTGGTCAGCGGCGGCGCGGTCTACGTGGCGCCGGTGAGCGTGGAGGGCGGCGTGGTCACCCTGGGCCAGCCCCGCCGGCTGCCCACGCTGCTCACCGGCGTGACGGCGGTCGACTGGATCGCGGAGGACCAACTGGTGATCGCCGGCAACGACCCGGACCGACGTTCGGCCATCCACCAGCTCAGCATCGACGGCGGCCTGGGCTCCACACTGAAGTCCGGGATCGGCGCCGCGGTGACCCAGTTGGCGGGATACCCGGGCGGCGGGGGAGGCGGGTTGCCCGCGCTCTCGTTCATGTTCGAGACCGCCGGCAGCGCCTGGCGGAACAACCCGTTCGACCTCGTCACGCCGGAGCAGGTGCTGGACCTGCCGGCGGGCGGCAAGACGGCCAACCCGACCGCACCGTTCTTCTTCTACTGAGATGCCGGTGCCGGACCTGGGCGGCCTCTGGTCGGACCTGACCGATCTGGTGCTGCCCACCGGGTGCGCCGGGTGCGCGGTCCGCTCCCCGGCGCTGCGGCAGGGCTTCTGCCCGCGCTGCGTGGCCGAGCTTCAGGCGCTGCGGCCCGCGTCGACCCGGCCCGATCCGGCCCCACCCGGCCTGCCGCCCTGCGTGGCCCTCGGCCCGTACGGCGGGGCGTTGCGTGAGGGGCTGCTGGCGTACAAGGAACGGGGCCGACACGGGTTGGCCCGGCCGTTGGGCGCGTTGCTGGCCGAGGTGGTGGCCGTGGCGGTGGGCCGGCCCGGCCCGGTGACGCTGGTGGCGGTGCCGGACACCACCCGCGCGGCCCGGGCCCGGTACGGCGACCACCTGGAGCGGCTGGCCCGGCCCGCCGCGGCCCGGCTGCGCGCGGCCGGCTGGCCGGTTCGCGTGCTGCGACCGCTGCGGGCGCTGCCCCGGCCGGACTCGGTGGTGCTGGACAGCGCCGGCCGGGCCGCGGCGGCGGAGGCGGCGTTCCGATTGCGCCGGCCGGGGACGGCGGCGCCGGCCGGGACCGTGGTGCTGCTCGACGACATCGTCACCACCGGTGCCACGCTGGCGGCGGTGAGCCGGAAATTGCACCGCGCGGGAATGACGCCAAAGGTCGCGGCGGTGCTCGCCGCAACGCAAAAGCGGCGGCCTCGGTGACGCTTCGTGGTTCCGTTTCACCCCATGGTGTATGAGGTGTTAATTTTCGCGACCGCTCTCGACAACCGGGGGTGACTGGTGACCGAACAGGAGTTAGCGTTTCCGTGTCGGGGGTAGTGAGGATGCCAATCTTCCCCGGCACTGGAAGGAGGCGTAGCCGTACATCACCGGTCGACGCCGAGCGGGGCCGTCCCAGGCGCGTCGACCGGAAGATCCGGACCGAACGACCGTCCGAACAAGGGAGGTCACGTGGACATCGTGGTCAAGGGCCGTAACGTCGAAGTGCCGGACCATTACCGGGTGCACGTAGCCGAAAAACTCGCGAAGATCGAACGCTACGACCACAAACTCATTCGCGTGGATGTCGAGTTGTTCCACGAGCGCAATCCGCGCCAGGCCGACCACTGCCAGCGGGTGGAGATCACCTGCGTGTCGCGGGGCCCGGTGATCCGGGCCGAGGCCTGCACGAACGACTTCTACAGCGCGCTCGACGCCGCCATCGCCAAGCTGGACACCCGGTTCCGCCGCGCGGCCGACCGCCGCCGGGTGCACCGCGGGCGGCACGCGCCGCTCTCGGTGGCCGCCGCGACCGCCGGGCTGCCGGTGGCCGACCTCGACGGGCCCGGGTTGGCGTCGCTGAACGGGCACGCCACGGCCACCGCCGTGGCGGAACGCCCCGACGCCGACGGCTACGCCGAACCCGACGACCAGCCGTGGCACATCGCCCGGGAGAAGGTCCACCCCGCCGAACCGATGACCGTCGACGACGCGCTGTTCCAGATGGAGCTGGTCGGCCACGACTTCTACCTGTTCCTGGACAAGGAGTCCGGCCGTCCGAGCGTGGTCTACCGTCGACGCGCGTACGACTACGGGATCATCTCGCTCGACACCTGACCCTCGGCCACGACCCGGAGCCCCCGCCCGCCGCGGGGGCTCCGCTCATTCCCCGTCCGACGCCAGCCGACCGAAGATCACCGTGTCGGTGCGGGCGCCGGCCAGGCCGGGCAGCCGCCCCCGCAGCAGGCCCTCCCGCCGGAAGCCGGCCCGCTCCAGCACCCGCTGGGAGGCGACGTTCTCCGGTCGGGTGCCGGCCCAGAGGCGGGCCACCCCGACGCCGAAGGCCCAGCCGGCGACGAGCCGGACCGTCCCGCTGGCCAGGCCCCGGCCGCGGGCCTCGGGCAGCAGGCTGTAGCCCAGCATCGCCTGACCGGTGGCCGGCTCGTCGTACGCCAGCAGGCAACCGCCCACGGGCGTGCCGGTGGCCGCGTCGACGACGGCCAGGTCGGCGGCGTCGCCGGCCAGCCAGTGACTCGCCGCGAGCCGGCACCGGCGGGCGATCGACGCCCGCTCCGGCGGCATCGGCGGCACCCGGCTCGCCACCACCTCCGGCAGCGTGTGCAGCCGGTACATCATGTCCTCGTCCGCCGGTTCGACGCGGCGCAGCGTCACCACGCCGTCGGTGAGCCGGCCGCCGGGCAGGTCCGGCAGCAGCCGGGCGGTCGGCCCGGGCGGGTCGTCGGCCAGCCGCGCCCAGACGACCAGGTCGGGGCGGACGCCGTCGCGTGGCGTGCCGGCGCCCCGCCGCACGCCCTCACGCCGGTAGCCGCAGGTCAGCGCCGTTCGCTGACTCGGCACGTTCTCCTGGTGGGTGAGCAGTTCCAGCCGGGCTGCGCCGGCGGCGAAGGCCCGCTCGGTCAGCAGCCGGGTGGCGGCGGTCGCCACGCCCCGGCCGCGCGCCGACGGCCCCACCCAGTAGCCGATCTCGTAGGTCGCCCGCTCGGCGCTGAGCCGGGTCAGGCCGATGCTGCCGAGCAGCCGGTCGGTGGCCGGGTCGGCGATCGTGTACGCGGCCCCGCCCGCCGCCCGGGCGGCCGGCGCCCCTTCGGTGATCCACCAGCGCGCGCTGTCCGCGTCGTACGGGTCGGGCAGCAGCGGGATGAACCGCCGGGTCTCCGGGTCGGCGCAGCCGGCCACCGTCCCGGGCACGTCCGCCGGGTCGCAGGGGCGCAGCCGGACCCCGTACCCCTCGATCGTCTCCGGGGTCACACCAGGTCCTGGGGCAGCAGGCCGCCGATCCACACGTCCTGCCGCTCGCCGCGGTGCTGGACACCGCCGCGCAGCGTGCCCTCGACGGTGAAGCCGGCCTTCTCGGCCGCCCGCCGGGACGCGGTGTTGCCCACGTTGGCCCGCCACTCGACCCGGGCCAGGCCGAGCGTGGTGAACCCCCAGGCGCAGAGCGCGGTGAGCGCGGCCGGCAGGTAGCCCCGCCCCCGGGCTTCCGGGGCGGTCATGAAGCCGACGTCGGCGACCAGCGGGTCGGTGGGCAGGATGCGCAGGTCGATCGAGGCGACGTAGTGGTCGTCCGGGTCGGCCACCGCGAACATCGCGGCGGTGCCCCGGGCCCAGGCCGGTCGCACCAGGTCCCGCAGGTAGCCCTCGGCGTCCTCCGGCCGGTAGGGGTGCGGCACCGTGGTCCAGCGCACCGTCTGCTCGTCCTGACAGGTGCGGGTGATGTCGGGGAGGTCGCGTTCCTCGAGCGGGCGCAGCCGCAGTTCGGTGCCGCCGGCGGTGGCGAACAGGACGGGCTGCGGCCGGCCGAAGACGGCCGCCCGGCGGGCCTGGAGCGTGGTCGGACCGTACGGGACCGGGTCGCCCGGCGCGGCCAGCCCGGCCGGGAGCAGCGAGCCGATCCACCCCTCCGGCCGGCCCTCGTCGGCCGGGTGGGCCAGCCGCAGCTCTCCCTCGACACGGAATCCGGCCCGCAGCGCGACCAGCCGGGACGCGTGGTTGCCGATCTCGGCCTGCCAGGTCAGCCGGCGCAGGCCGAGCGCGTCGAACGCCCAGCGGGCGACCGCGCGGACGGCGCGGACCGCGACGCCCCGGCCCCGCGCCCAGGGCGCGGTCCAGTAGCCGATCTCGGCCGAGTCGAGCGCGCGGTCGACGGAGACCAGGCCGCACGAGGCGAGCAGCTCGCCGCTGTCGGCGTCGCAGACCGCGAACAGCGCGCCGGCACCCGTCGACCAGGCCGTCGCGGCGACCGTGGTCACGAACGCGAGGGCGTGTTCGGGCCGGTACGGGCGAGGTACGGTGGTCCAGCGCTGGATGTCCGGGTCCTGGCAGGCGCGGTGCACCGCGTCGGCGTCCGCCGCCCGCCAGGGGCGCAGCAACAGCCCGTCCTCGACGATCTCCACAGGCTCCATCCGAGCCATGGTGCCGGATCGTTCGCGGACGGCGTAACCCGATTAGCGGTTGCTGCCCGCGTGCCCGCGGCGTTATGTCGGGTTCCCGGGTTCGGACCGCCGCCACCAGTGACCATCGCCGCGTCGGAGCGCCTACGATGGTTCGAGACCGTCTAGGGGAGCGTTGATCCGTGTCGATTCTGGAAAAGGTCCTTCGCGCCGGCGAGGGCCGCATGGTGCGTCGGCTGAAGGCCATCGCGGCCGCCGTCAACTCGATCGAGGACGACTACGTCAACCTCGACGACGACGAGCTGCGCGGCATGACCGACCAGTTCAAGGAGCGGCTCGCCGACGGCGAGACCCTCGACGACCTGTTGCCCGAGGCGTTCGCGGTGTGCCGTGAGGCCGCCTCGCGGGTGCTCGGTCAGCGCCCCTACGACGTCCAGGTGATGGGCGGCGCGGCGCTGCACTTCGGCAACATCGCCGAGATGAAGACCGGTGAGGGCAAGACGCTGACCTCGGTCATGCCGGTCTACCTGAACGCGCTCGCCGGCAAGGGCGTGCACGTGATCACCGTGAACGACTACCTGGCCGAGCGCGACGCCGCGTGGATGGGCCGGGTGCACGAGTTCCTCGGGCTCACCGTCGGGGTGGTGCTGCCGAACCGGCCCGCCACCGAGCACCGCGCGGCCTACGAGTGCGACATCACCTACGGCACCAACAACGAGTTCGGCTTCGACTACCTGCGCGACAACATGGCCTGGTCGAAGGAGGAGCTGGTCCAGCGCGGCCACTTCTTCGCGGTGGTCGACGAGGTCGACTCGATCCTCATCGACGAGGCGCGCACCCCGCTGATCATCTCCGGGCCGGCCGAGCACTCCGCCCGGTGGTACCAGGAGTTCGCCGGGGTGGTGGCCCGGCTCCAGCCCGGCACCGACGGCGAGGGCGACTACGAGGTCGACCACGCCAAGCGCACCATCGCGGTCAGCGAGCGCGGGGTGGCCCGGGTGGAGGACCGGCTCGGCATCGACAACCTCTACGAGTCGGTCAACACGCCCCTGGTCGGCTACCTGAACAACGCCATCAAGGCCAAGGAGCTCTACAAGCGCGACAAGGACTACATCGTCAGCGACGGCGAGGTCCTGATCGTCGACGAGTTCACCGGCCGCATCCTGCACGGCCGCCGCTACAACGAGGGCATGCACCAGGCGATCGAGGCCAAGGAGGGGGTGGAGATCAAGCAGGAGAACCAGACCCTGGCCACCATCACCCTCCAGAACTACTTCCGCCTCTACGAGAAGCTGTCCGGCATGACCGGCACCGCGCAGACCGAGGCGGGCGAGTTCAACAAGGTCTACAAGGTCGGCGTCGTGACCATCCCGACGCACCGGCCGATGGTCCGGATGGACAAGCCCGACGTCATCTACAAGACCGAGAAGGCCAAGTTCAACGCCGTGGTGGAGGACATCGCCGAGCGGCACGAGCAGGGCCAGCCGGTGCTGGTCGGCACCGTCTCGGTGGAGAACTCCGAGATCCTGTCGCACATGCTGCGCCGCCGCGGCATCCCGCACTCGGTGTTGAACGCGAAGTTCCACGCCAAGGAGGCGGAGATCGTCGCCCAGGCCGGGCGCAAGGGCGCGGTGACGGTCGCCACCAACATGGCCGGTCGCGGCACCGACATCCTGCTCGGCGGCAACCCCGAGTTCCTCGCCGCCAACGACCTCCGCCAGCGCGGCCTCGACCCGGTCGAGCAGCCGGAGGAGTACGCCAAGGCGATGGAGGAGAGCCTCCCGACCTGGAAGCAGGCCTGCGACGCCGAGGCGGAGGAGGTCGCCGCCGCCGGTGGGCTCTACGTGCTGGGCACCGAGCGGCACGAGTCCCGCCGGATCGACAACCAGCTCCGGGGCCGGGCCGGCCGGCAGGGCGACCCGGGCGAGTCCCGGTTCTACCTGTCGCTCCAGGACGAGCTGATGAAGCGGTTCCGCGCGGGCGCGGTCGAGGCGGTGATGGACCGCTTCAACATCCCGGAGGACGTGCCCATCGAGTCGAAGATGGTCACCCGCCAGATCAAGAGCGCCCAGGCCCAGATCGAGGGCCAGAACGCCGAGATCCGCAAGAACGTCCTGAAGTACGACGAGGTGCTCAACAAGCAGCGCCAGGTGGTCTACGCCGAGCGCCTCCGGGTGCTCAACGGCGAGGACCTCTCCGACCAGGTCCGCAACATGATCGACGACACGGTCGGCGCGTACGTAGTGGGCGCCACCAGCGACGGCTACGCGGAGGACTGGGATCTCGACCAGCTCTGGTCCAGCCTGAAGCAGCTCTACCCGGTCGGCGTCACGGTCGACGAGCTGGAGGAGGAGGTGGGCTCCCGGGCCGGCCTCGACCAGGACTTCCTGCTCGCCCGACTCAAGGAGGACGCGCACGCCGCGTACGACCGGCGCGAGGAGACCCTCGGCGAGGAGGCGGTCCGCCAGTTGGAGCGGATGGTCCTGCTCCAGGTGATCGACCGCAAGTGGCGCGAGCACCTCTACGAGATGGACTACCTCCAGGAGGGCATCAGCCTGCGGGCGTACGCCCAGCGTGACCCGGTCATCGAGTACCAGCGCGAGGGCTTCGACATGTTCGCCACCATGATGGACGGCATCAAGGAGGAGACGGTCGGCTTCCTCTACAACCTCGACGTGCAGGTCGAGGAGGCCGCGCCGGAGGCCGAGGAGGTGGAGCTGCTGGAGAAGCCGGTGGAGATCCGGGCCAAGGGTCTCAACCGCACGCCGCAGCAGCAGGGTCTGCAATACTCCGCGCCCGCCGTCGACGGCGAGGCCGGTCGCGGCGCCCCGGTGATCGAGCGGGTCGAGCAGCAGGCGCCGGCGCTGGGCATCGGCCAGCCCGCGCCGGAACGCCCGGCCGCCTCGACGCCGCGTCGGACCCCGGCCGGGGCGAGCGGCCAGGCGGCTGCCGCGAGCAGTGCCGCCCGGCGCTCCGCGTCCGCCCAGGTCGACGGCGGTGAGGGCCCGTCCCGGAACGCGCCCTGCCCGTGCGGCTCCGGCCGCAAGTACAAGCGCTGCCACGGCTCGCCCAACGGCGGCAACTGACCCCAGCACCAGCCCGACGGGCCCCGGCCACCGGCCGGGGCCCGTCGGCGTCCGGTGGGCCTGTCGGGGCTCCTGTGCGCGCTGGAGTGTGCGTGCGTCGACCTGCGAGCGGGGTCGTCAAGGCGCCCGCGATCTCGAGGCCCGGGCGTATCTCAGCGCGGTCAACTTGATGATCAACCGGCCGGATGGAACCGGCCGGTTGATCAAGGAGTTCGCGTCGTCGCGGAGATCGACTCCGACACAAACTCCTTGATCAACCCCGAGGAAGGCGGGAGGGGGTGCCGGCCGCCCTTACCGCCGATCGACGAGGAGGGCGGGTCAGAGCACGTCCAGGACGAGGCAGAGCCAGTTGCCGCGGCGGTGTTCCAGGCGCACGGCGATGGCCCAACCGGTGCCGCCCATGCCGGCGAACACGGCAGTGGCCTCCACCGCGCCGGCCCGGGGTTCACAGACGCGCAGCCGGCGCAGGAGCAGGGCCGGCCGGGCGCTGCGGCGGCGGACCGGGGTGACCCGGCGGGCCGCCCGGGTCAGCTCGGCCGACACCTGGGCGGCGGCCTCGGGCAGGCAGAGCGGCCGGAGCTGCCCGGGCGGCCGGAAGCCGTTGACGATCTCCAGGAACATGCGGACGAACCGGTGCGCCGCCCGGGTCGCCTCGGGCGTGGCGGCGGCGATCCCGGAGGACGGCGGTTCGCCGGTGGGCCGCCCGGCGGCGATCCCGGCGGTGGACCAGCGCGGCCAGCCGGGAGCGCGGTCCGGGGCCCGGTTGGCAGGCCGGTCGGATTCCCGGCGACGCCTGTCGACCAGGTCGAGCGCGAGCTGGCCGACGTGGCTCCAGACGGCGTCCTCGTCGGTGCAGGGCGGGTCGAGCGGCGGGGCGGGGCGGAGACGGACCGGTGGACGCGGTGCCCGGGGACGGCGGGTGTCAACCATGTCAGCCCTCGAATCCTGCGTTTGCCTGCGTTTGCCTTCGATGACCCTCATCTTCAAGCATGAGAAGCGTACGCGTCAATGGCTCACGGTTCTCGGAAGGTCACTCCACGTCGCGCTCGCCCAGCGGGTTGCCACGTACCCACTCGGCGGTCTCGGCGTAC
The DNA here is from genome assembly GCF_040647835.1 of Micromonospora sp. NPDC049240. Classification (NCBI taxonomy): domain Bacteria; kingdom Bacillati; phylum Actinomycetota; class Actinomycetes; order Micromonosporales; family Micromonosporaceae; genus Micromonospora; species Micromonospora sp. NPDC049240. Next base: position 199,743 of record NZ_JBEZCX010000012.1, on the reverse strand, counting down.
TTGCGCTCGATGTACTCCTCCAGGCGCGCCCGTTCGACCCGCCACTGGCCCCGGCCGCCGATCTTGATCGCGGGCAGCTCGCCGCTCCGGACCATGTGGTAGACCTGCGAGTCCGAGACGTTCAGCTCGGCGGCGACGTCGGAGAGCAGCAGGAACCTCGACTCCACGATGACTCCCGGGGTTGGCTTCGTTTGCCTCAGTTTGCCACCAGCGAGCGACACCGTTCACGCCCGCTTCGGCGGACACACCGGTGGGACGCTTCTCCCCGGCGGGTGCCGGGTGTATGACGGTGTCGGCGTACGGCATGATCGGCGCCCGGAGCCGGCGTCCGCCGGCGAGCGGCGGAGAGTGCGGGGAGAGTGCGGTGACCGACGAGCTTGTCCGGGTGTACCTGCCGGCGACCGTCCCGATGCTGGCCCGGCTGCGGGACGAGGGCCTGGCCGCCGAGGTGGCACACGCGGTCACCCCGGAGCTGCGCGAGTGGTACGCCGAGGGCGACGAGGAGGAGCTGGAGTACGTCGCCTTCACCCGGGCCGCCCAGGACGCGTTGCTCCTGCTGCGGGCCGATCCCGGCGCTCCGCGGCGGCGGGTGGTGGTCTCGGCCGACCTGCCGGCCCGCGCGGTCGACCGGGTCGCCGGCGAGCTGGGCTCCAGCGTGGTCCGGCCGGCCGGACCGGTGCCGGTGAAGTCCGTCGCCGCGATCCACGTGGACGGCGCGGACGCGGCCGGGGACGTGGCCGCCGCCGCCGACGTGGCGGCGCAGGCGCAGGCCGGTGACCCCGACGCCCAGTTCACCGTCGACGGCGTCGAGGACCACGAGCTGGAGTGGTACGACGTCACGGAGCTGGACCTGCTGCTGCGCGACGCCGGCTGAGGGCCGCCGGACGGCTCAGGCCGCCGGCTCGTCCTCCTCGTCGTCGACGGCGCGCGGCCCGAGCGTGCGCCCGAAGACGATGAGCGTGGTGAGCGCGCCCACGAAGAGCACCCAGATCGCGTTGTCCACCCGGGAGGTGCCGAGCGCGGTCTGCGCCACCTGGTCGGCCTCGCTGAGCGCGGCGGCCAGGTCGAGCAGCCCGCGCCCGCCGATCCGGATGATCACCTCGGTGAGCAGCAGGAGCAGCCCGGCGCCGGCGCCGGCCACCAGGTACGCCGGCCAGCGCAGCGACGACGCCCCGCCGTCCCGGCCTTCCGCGCGCCGGCGCGACCAGGCGAGGTAGAGGTACGCCACCAGGCCGGCGATCAGCCCGGCGAGCAGCGACTCCGTCCGGGACACCCACTTGGCGGCGTCCAGCACCGACTGCTGCGTCTCCCCGGCGCCGTACAGGTCGGAGAGCGGGTCCCGGGCGCGGCTGAACAGCACCACGAAGATCTGCGCGGCGAGCGTGGCCGCGGCGAGACCGGCCACCACCCGCGCCTGGCGCGCGCCGGCCAGCGCCCCGCCGATGATCGCGGCGGCGGCCGTGGTGCCGGCGATGGTGTTGGTGGTGGCGTTGTCGGCGTACGTGAGGTTGATGCCCACCGCGGTGGCGAGCCCGACCAGCAGGCCGGCGCCGACGGTGGCCAGGAAGCGCAGCGAGGCGCGGTCCAGCCGGTTCGTGGCGGCCAGCGCGACGGTGGCGCCGGTGACCAGCGCCGCGGTGATCACGCCGGGGAGCGCGTACGCGGAGAGGCTGATCGCGGTGACCCCGGCCGCGGTCGAGGTGATCGCCTCCCGGGTGGACCAGAGCATGGCCACCAGCCAGGCGAGCGACAGCACGGCCAGCGGCAGCGCCCCCGGCGCGTACCCCGGCCGGCCGGCGGCGGTGCCGACCTGGCCGGCGACGGGCGGCGCGTCGGCCTCGGGCCGGTCCGGTTCCGCGGCCGTGGAGCTGCCGGGCTGGTTGCTCATCGTCTCCCTTTCGACGGCTGCCGGATCGCCCCGCGCGGGCCGGGCAGGTCACCGGCCATCCAGCGTACGCGTCCCGCGACGCCGCTCCGGCGGGCCCGCCGCGGTGGCCGACCGCCGGCGGTGACGGCCGGGCCGCCCCCGTTCGGCCCGACGCGGGCTCTGACGAATCTTCGACCAGAAGCTCTCTATTCTGACGTTTCGTCGGGTGGGAGCCACTCCTGCCGATGGTCCGGAGAGGGCGGGTGCGTCCGATCTCCCGGCCCGCACCCGGGGAGCCCGGGCCGACGGGAACGTCGCGTGAAAGAATCGGCGCAGGTCCCGCCGCCGCGACCGGTCCGCCGCGTGGTGTCCGGCACCCGGCCGCCCGGCCGGTGCCCGCGGGTCCGGTTTCGCCATCGCCGTCGAGATCGCACAGGAGCCTGTGATGGACGCCGTGTTCTCCGTCCCCGAGCCGCGCAACGAGCCGGTCCACACCTACGAGCCCGGCAGCGCCGACCGGGAGCGGCTCCAGCGGCGGCTGGCCGAGCTGGCCGCCGAGCGGATCGAGCTGCCGATGACCATCGCCGGCGAGCAGCGGATGGCCGGCGGCGAGTCGATCGACGTGGTCCAGCCGCACAAGCACGCGCACGTGCTGGGCGTCACCGGCCACGCCACCCACGACGACGCCCGCGCCGCCGTCAAGGCGGCCAAGGACGCCGCCCCGATGTGGCGGGCACTGCCGTTCGAGGAGCGGGCCGCGATCTTCCTGCGCGCCGCCGACCTGCTGGCCGGCCCCTGGCGGGACACGCTCAACGCGGCCACCATGCTGGGCCAGTCCAAGACCGCCGTCCAGGCCGAGATCGACGCCGCCTGCGAGCTGATCGACTTCCTCCGGTTCAACGTCCACTTCGCCCGCCGGCTCCTGGCCGAGCAGCCGATGTCCTCGCCGGGCGTGTGGAACCGCTTCGACCACCGGCCGCTGGAGGGCTTCGTCTACGCGGTCACGCCGTTCAACTTCACCGCCATCGCCGGCAACCTGCCGTCCGCGCCGGCCATGCTCGGCAACACCGTGGTCTGGAAGCCGGGCCCGACCCAGCAGTTCGCCGCGCACTTCACCATGCGGCTGTTCGAGGCGGCCGGCCTGCCGCCCGGTGTGATCAACATGGTCACCGGGCGCGGCGAGGAGGTCTCCGACGTGGTGCTCGCCGACCCCGACCTGGCCGGCATCCACTTCACCGGCTCCACCAAGGTCTTCCAGCAGCTCTGGCGCACGGTCGGCGAGAACATCGCCCGCTACCGGGGTTACCCGCGACTGGTCGGCGAGACCGGCGGCAAGGACTTCGTGGTGGCGCACACCAGCGCCGACGTGGACGCGCTGCACACCGCGCTGCTCCGGGGCGCCTACGAGTACCAGGGCCAGAAGTGCTCGGCCGCCTCGCGGGCGTACGTGCCGCGCTCGCTCTGGGAGGGCGGGCTGCGGGACCGGCTCGCCGCCTCCGCGGACGCGCTGACGTACGGCGACGTGACCGACTTCAGCAACTTCGGCGGCGCGGTCATCGACGACCGGGCGTTCGGCCGGCACACCGCCGCGCTGGAGCTGATCAAGGGCGACGACAGCTGTCGCGTGCTGGCCGGCGGCACCGCCGACGACTCGGTCGGATACTTCGTCCGGCCCACGCTCTTCGAGTGCTCGGACGCCGCGCACGAGACGTTCACCACCGAGTACTTCGGGCCGATCCTGGGCGTGCACGTCTTCGACGACGCCCGGTTCGACGACGTGGTCGCCCAGGCCGAGTCGATCGCGCCGTACGCGCTGACCGGGTCGATCTTCGCGACCGACCGCCGGGTGGTCGACCAGGTGGCGGAGAAGATGCGGTACGCGGCCGGCAACTTCTACATCAACGACAAGCCGACCGGCGCGGTGGTCGGGCAGCAGCCGTTCGGCGGCGCGCGGGCCAGCGGCACCAACGACAAGGCGGGCTCCTGGCACAACCTGGTCCGCTGGACGTCACCCCGGACGATCAAGGAGACGTTCGTCCCGCCGACCGACCACACCTACCCGCACATGGGCTGAGGTGTAAGGAGGGGCCCCTTCCTAACAGACGTCTGTTAGGAAGGGGCCCCTCCTTACTGTCGTCGGTCGACGGTGCACTCTGGACCGCCTACGAGTGGCGAAAACGGCAAATCCTGGACGCCAGAGCCGACAAAGTGGCAGCTTAGAGGGCATGGCGGAATCCGGAGTCAACCCGACGGCGGCGGCCCTGCTCGGCCTGCTGCACGACGGCCCGATGACTGGCGGCCAGTTGATGGCCGCCGCCGAGCGCCGGCTGGCGCCGTACTGGTCGATGACCCGTAGCCAGGTCTACCGGGAGCTGCCGGTGCTGGCCGAGAAGGGTCTGGTGCGGCTCGGCAAGCCCGGGCCGCGGATGAGCCAGCCGTACGCGCTCACGGCGGCCGGGAAACGGACATTCTCCCGCTGGCTCGCGGAGAATCCCGGCAAGGACACCATCCGCAACCCGGTGGCGCTGCGGATCGCGTTCGGCAACCTGCACTCGGCGAGCCAGCTCAAGAACCTGTACGCCTCGGCCAACGAGTACCACACCGAGGCGCTGGCGGCGGTGCGCGAGCAGGTCAAGAACGCGAAGAAGGAGGGCGACGGCTACGATGCCAGCGCGCTGGAGTTCGCGGTCGCCTACCATCGGGCGGCGCTGTCCTGGCTGAAGACCGCGCCGGCCGGCTGACCACCTGCGGCGAACGCGCTGGACTAGGCAGTACTGTTGTCTGTCGTGACCGCTGCCGATTATGCCGAACAGCTCAAGGAACTCGACGCCACGCTGCGCAACATCGAGGCCGTGCTCGACCTCGACAAGCTGCGCGAGCAGAAGGCCCGCCTGGAGCAGGAGGCCTCCGCGCCCGACCTGTGGGACGACCAGGCCAAGGCGCAGGCGGTGACGTCGCAGCTGTCGTACGTCAACGGCGAGATCACCAAGCTGGGGGACCTGCGCTCCCGGCTCGACGACGCCGGCGTGCTGCTGGAGTTGGCCCAGGCGGAGTCCGACCCGGCCGCGCTGACCGAGGTCGAGTCGGAGATCACCGGGCTGACCAAGGCCATCCAGGAGATGGAGGTCCGCACGCTGCTCTCCGGCGAGTACGACTCCCGGGAGGCGCTGGTCGCCATCCGGGCCGGGGCCGGTGGCGTGGACGCCGCGGACTTCGCCGAGATGCTGCTGCGGATGTACCTGCGCTGGGCGGAGCGCCACGGCTACCCGACCGAGGTCTACGAGACGTCCTACGCCGAGGAGGCGGGCCTGAAGTCGGCCACCTTCACGGTGAAGGTGCCCTACGCCTTCGGCACGCTCAGCGTGGAGTCCGGCACCCACCGGCTGGTGCGGATCAGCCCGTTCGACAACCAGGGCCGCCGGCAGACCAGCTTCGCCGGCGTCGAGGTGCTGCCCGTGGTGGAGCAGACCGACCACATCGACATCCCCGAGAACGAGATGCGGATCGACGTCTACCGGTCCTCCGGGCCGGGCGGGCAGAGCGTCAACACCACCGACTCGGCGGTCCGGATCACCCACATCCCGACCGGAATCGTGGTCACCTGCCAGAACGAGAAGTCCCAGCTCCAGAACAAGGCGTCCGCGCTGCGGGTGCTCCAGGCCCGGCTGCTGGAGCGCAAGCGGCAGGAGGAGCAGGCCAAGATGGCCGGTCTGAAGACCGACGCCGCCGGCTCCTGGGGCGACCAGATGCGGTCGTACGTCCTGCACCCGTATCAGATGGTGAAGGATCTGCGTACCGAGCAGGAGACGGGCAATCCGTCCGCGGTCTTCGACGGCGAACTGGACAGCTTCATCGAAGCGGGTATCCGCTGGCGGAAGCAGCAGCAGCTCACTGCTGACAGTGCGTGATCACACTCGGACGCAGCGCGTCATCGATCTCGGTCTGACCCGGTAAATCGATGACGCGCGCCGCATCTGAGGGGCGTGGGGCTTGGCTCTGCGGTTACACCGCGTAGACTACCGACCCGTGATTCAGCTTGAGCAAGTGACGAAGACGTACCCGAAGGCGTCCCGGCCTTCGCTCGACAACGTGTCCGTCTCGATCGAGAAGGGCGAGTTCGTCTTCTTCATCGGTCCATCCGGCTCCGGCAAGTCCACCATCATCAAGTTGCTGCTGCACGAGGTCACGCCCAACAAGGGTCGCGTCGTCGTCAACGGCAAGGACGTCACGTCGATGCGTTCCTGGAAGCGACCCCACTTCCGGCGTTCCATCGGCTGCGTCTTCCAGGACTTCCGGCTGCTGCCGAACCGCACCGCGTACGAGAACGTGGCGTTCGCGCTGGAGGTGATCGGCAAGACGAAGGCGGTCGCCCGTCGGGTCGTACCGGAGGTGCTGGAGCTGGTGGGTCTCGGTGGAAAGGAGCACCGCTACCCGCACGAGCTCTCCGGTGGTGAGCAGCAGCGTGTGGCGGTGGCCCGGGCGTTCGTGAACCGGCCGCTGATCCTGCTGGCGGACGAGCCGACCGGAAACCTGGACCCGGACACCTCGATCGAGATCATGCGCCTGCTGGACCGGATCAACCGCACCGGCACGACCGTCGTGATGGTCACGCACGACTCCAACATCGTGAACCAGATGCGGCGCCGGGTGATCGAGATCGAGAGCGGCCGCATCGTGCGCGACCAGGCCCGCGGCGTCTACGGCTGAGCCGACAAGGCAGCCCGAAGACCCCGACGACGAACACCTCACGCCGGAGAGCCGGAGGAATATCCCGATGCGGATGAAGTACGTCCTGTCCGAGGTACTGGTCGGACTGTGGCGCAACGTCACCATGACGGTCGCCATGATCATCACCATGGCGGTGTCGCTGTTCATGCTGGGCGGCAGCGGCCTTCTGTACCAGAAGGTCGGCGACATGAAGGATCTCTACTACGAGAACGTCCAGGTGTCGATCTTCCTGAAGACCGACGTCCAGGAGCAGCAGCGGACCGACCTGGAGACCAAGCTCAAGGCCGACCCGCTGGTCAAGGACGTCACGTACGTCAACAAGGACGAGGCGTACAAGCGCTTCCAGCAGATGTACGCGGACGCGCCGGACCTGGTGAACGCGGTCAAGGCGGACCAGCTGCCCGAGTCGTTCCGGATCACGCTGAACGACCCGCAGCAGTACAAGCAGATCTACGACCAGTACAAGGCCGCCGAGGGCATCGACACCATCGTCGACCAGTCCAAGCTGCTCGACAAGGTCTTCGGCGTGCTCACCGGCATCCAGAACGGCGCGTTGGCGCTGGCCATCGTGATGGCCGCCGCCGCCCTGCTGCTGGTCGCGAACACCATCCAGGTGGCCGCCTACAGCAAGCGCCGTGAGGTCGCGGTCATGAAGCTGGTCGGCGCCTCCAACTGGTTCATCCAGGCGCCGTTCGTGCTGGAGGCGGTGGTGGCCGGCCTGATCGGCTCCATCCTCGGTCTGCTCGCGCTGATCGGCGTGAAGACACTCGCGGCCGGCAGCTCGATGGCGGCGCTGGAGGGCCTGATCACTCCGATCTCCTGGTCCGAGATCTTCCTGACCTTCCCGCTGATGGCCGCCGTCGGTGGCCTGGTCAGCGCCATCACCGCCTGGGTCACGCTCCGCTTCTACCTGCGGGTCTAGTTACCCGTACGGCTCTGGCCAAGAGCCCTCCCGTGCCGGAATAAACGGCGCGGGAGGGCTCTTGTGGTTCCGGTAGCATGATCTTCGCTCGTCGGCCGCCGGCCGGGGAGCCGGCGGAAAGGGGGTGGCGCCGATGCCACGGGAAAAGGGTCGCAAGGTGGTCGCCTCCAACAAGAAGGCGCGGCACGACTACGCCATCCTCGACACGTACGAGGCGGGCATGGCGTTGACCGGCACCGAGGTGAAGTCGCTGCGGGCCGGTCGGGCGTCGCTGGTCGACGCGTTCGCCCAGGAGCGCGACGGCGAGCTGTACCTGCACGGCATGCACATCCCGGAGTACACGCAGGGCACCTGGACCAACCACGAGCCCCGGCGGACCCGCAAGCTGCTGCTCAACCGGTTGGAGATCGACCGGCTGATCGGCAAGACCCGTGAGGGCGGCCTCACCATGGTCCCGTTGCAGGTCTACTTCTCGGACGGCTGGGCCAAGGTCGAGATCGCCCTGGCCAAGGGCAAGAAGTCGTACGACAAGCGGCAGGATCTGGCCAAGCGGGACGCCGACCGGGAGATCCAGCGGGTGGCGGGCCGGCGCGGCAAGGGCATGGACGATTGATTTGTCACGTTCGTCCGGTTCGGCGCGTCCAACCGGGGCTCGGGATGAAACCCGTTGCGGGAGGCGTTAGGCTTGTCAGTGCCACCACGTGGGTGGCCCGTCGAGGGGGTGACTGGTTTCGACTTCGTACGCAGCGACAGGGGAAGCGAGCCGAGGAAGCCGACGTCGTCTCGAGAATCGGTCGTCGGAAACCAATAAGCGCCAAGAACAATCGCGCTGACTTCGCTCTCGCCGCCTGAGGCGAGTAGCAAGTCTGTCGGCCTGGGAGCGCCTTCGACCCAGTTAGCCGGCATCAGCTAGAAGGCTGGCCAATCGGACCCGGTCGCGGGGTCCGTGCGGCGAGATTAATCAGCGACTGGGCCCGTCACACCAACTTGCTCGCGTGAGCGGTGGGGCCGAGTAGAGGCACAGCGAGCTGCGCTCGGAGAAGCCCTGACAAACCGGCGAAGGACCCGGGTTCGATTCCCGGCACCTCCACCACCTTGACCTGTGCGCCCCGGTCCACCGGACCGGGGCGCACAGTCGTCTGTGCCGCCCGCACGAGCGGTGTTAAGCGGGGGCCCCTGCTATGCGGAATGCGTTAAGCGGGGGCCCCTCCTTACTCCTGGGGAACCGGGCGGGGCGGTTCGGCGTCTGATCCGTATGCGCCGATCGATCGCCCTGCTCGGGCTGCCGCTGCTGGTCCTCTCCGGATGCGCCGCGCCCGGCGTCGGGTCGGGCGCGCCGCCGCCCGCCGACCCGGACCAGCGCCCCGCGTTCACCAAACGGGCCGACGAGGTGGCCGCGCGGTGGCAGCCCGATCCGCGGTGGCGCGACGGATACGTCCCGCTCCAGGACGCCACCGTGCTCGCCGGCGATCCGGCCTTCACCGAGGAGACCAAGGTGGCGTTCGCCGCCGGCTGGTACCGGGACCAGATCGCGATGCCGACCCGCGTTCCGCCGCAGGGCTCGATCCGCTTCCCCGACGGTGTGCTGCGGGTGCCGCTGGTCAGCGCCGCGGACGCGTACGCCCAACTGGACCGGGGCGATCCGCCGTCGTGCGACGGTCGCCCCCGTGGACCGGAGCCAGCCGCCTCGACCGCCGCGCCGGGCCCGGACGACCCGGTGTCGACAAGCGCGCCCACCCCGTGCATCCCACTCACCGTCACCTCGGTGCGGCTGGGCAGCGCGCCGGTGTGGACCAGCCGGGGCCGGGCCGACGTGCCGGCCTGGCTGTTCACCGTGGCGGAACTGGCCGCGCCGGTGGCCCGGCTGGCGGTCGCGCCGCGCGCGGTCGGCACGGTGCCCGGCGGCGCGGCGGACACCGGCCCGCTGCCGGCCGGCCTGGTCGCCGCGCAGGAACTGCGGACGGTGGCGGCCGACCGGCTCGACTACCTGGTCGGCGTCGGCGCCTGCGACGGCGCGCCGACCCCGCTGGTGCGGGAAGGACCGGACGTGGTGGTGGTCGGCGCCGCCGTGGTCACCGCCACCGGCCCCTGCACCATGCAACTCGCGATGAAGCCGGTCAGCGTCACGCTCGCCGCCCCGCTGGGCGACCGCACGGTCCTGGACGTCGGCAGCGGCGCGCCACTGATCGTCCGCACCGGCGGGTGAGGGTCACAGGATCCGGGGTACCTCGGTGCTGATCGGCACCGGCAGCACCGTGGGCCGGTCCGCGTTCAGCGCCCGGGCCAGCGCCGGGCCGAGCGCGTCCGGCGACGTCACCACCTCGGCCGCGCAGCCGTAGCCGCGGGCCACCGCCGTGAGATCCAGTCCGGGCAGGTCCAGCGCCGGTACGCCCGGGGTGTGCTTCAGCTCGGCGAACGCCTTCAGGATCGCGTACTGCTGGTTCACCGGGACCACGATGGGCAGCGCCAGGCCCAGCCGCGCCGCGGTCCACAACGCCTGCACAGAGTAGTGGATTGAGCCGTCACCGATCACCGCGACCACCGGTCGGCCCCGCCCGGTGTCCCGCTCGGCCAGCGCCAGGCCCACCGCTGCCGGCAGCCCGAACCCCAGTCCGCCGCTGGCCATGGTGAAGTACGAGCGCGGCCGGTCGATCCGCAGCCGGCGGCGCAGTGCGGCCAGGTTGGACGGTGACTCCTGCACCAGCACCCCGTCCGCCGGCCAGGCGGCGGCCAGCGCCGCGAAGAGCGCGTCCGCGCTGGGCGGCTCGGCCGGCTCGGGCGGGGCGGGCGGATCCCGGGGCGGCGGCGCGGGCCGGTCGGTCGGCGGGAGCAGCTCCCGCAGCGCGGCCAGCACCAGCTTGGCGTCGCCGAGCAGGCTCTCCCCGACCGGGGCCCGGCCCGCCTCGTCCGGGTCGTCGGTGACGTGCAGCAGCCGGGCGTCGCCGGGCAGGTAGTCGCCCGGCACGTGCGGGTAGTAGCGGAACACCGGGGCGCCCACCACCAGCACCACGTCGTGGCCGCGCAACGCCGCCGACAGCGGCCCGATCGCGTACGGCAGCACGCCCCGGAACTGCGGGTGATCCTCGGGGAAGACGGCCCGTTCCGGTGCCGGGGCGGCCCAGACCGGGGTGGCCAGCCGTTCGGCCAGCGCGACCGCCTCCGGCCAGCCGTCGGCCCGGTCCACGGCCGCGCCCAGCACCAGCACCGGGGCGCGGGCGGTGGCCAGCGTGGTGGCGAAGTCGCGCAGCCGATCCGGGTCCGGCCCGATCCGGGTGGCCACGGTACGCACCGGCGGTGGCGGGTCGGCGGGCCGGTCCCAGTCGTCCATCGGCAGGGATAGGAAGACCGGCCCGGTGGGCGGCTGCGCCGCCGTGGCGTACGCCCGCATGAACGCCGCCGGGACGTCCTGCGCGCGGGCCGGCTCGTGCGCCCACTTGACGTACGGCTGGGCCAGCTCGACCGCCCGGGGGCTGGCCAGGCGCGGCTCGATCAGCAGCATCTCGCGGGTCTGCTGGCCGGCGCTGACGATCAGCGGGGTCCGGTTGTGCCAGGCGGTGACCAGGTTGCCCATGCCGTTGCCGGTGCCCGGCGCGGTGTGCAGGTTGACGTGCGCGGGCCGCCCGGTGCCCTGCGCGTAGCCGTCGGCCATGGCCACCGCGGACGCCTCCTGGAGCGCGTGCACGTAGTGGAAGTCGGCCGGGAAGCCGGCGAGGAACGGCTCCTCGGTGGAGCCGGGGTTGCCGAAGACGGTGGTCAACCCGAGCGCGCGCAGCAGGTCGTGGGTCGCCTCGCGCACCGTCGCCATCGCCGGCTGCCTCCGTCCCTGGCCGAGAGCGTCGGAGACGGCCCGGTGCACAGCCCCGACCCACCGAATCTAGCGGGCCGGGCGCGGCTTTTCGGGCGCTTCGCCCCGGCTCAGGGCAGCGGGAACGGCAGCGTGATGTCGTCCAGCGTGCTCCCGCAGGGGCAGTCCCGCGTGGTGGGCAGCGCGGCGACCGCGTCCAGCAGCAGCTCGCGCAGCCGGTCGGTGTTCTCCGCGAAGACCCGGAACACCTCCTCCTGGGTGACCGACTCGCCCGCCTCGACGCCCGCGTCCAGGTCGGTGACAAGCGCGATGGACGTGTAGCAGAGCGCCAACTCGCGGGCCAGCACCGCCTCCGGGTGCCCGGTCATGTTGACCACCGCGCCGCCCATCGAGGTGAACCAGCGAGACTCCGCACGGGAGGAGAAACGCGGGCCCTCGACCACCACCACCGTCCCGCCGTCCACCGCCGGCACGTCCCGCCGGGCCGCCGCGTCCAGCAGCGTCCGTCGCCCGGCCGGGCAGTACGGATCGGCGAACGAGACGTGCACCGCCCCCTGGTCGTAGTAGGTCTGCGCCCGCCCGCTGGTGCGGTCGATGAGCTGGTCCGGCACCACGAACGTGCCCGGACCCAGCTCCGGCCGGAGCCCGCCGACCGCACAGGGCGCCAGCACCTGGCGTACGCCGAGGGAGCGCAACGCCCACAGGTTGGCCCGGTAGGGGATCAGGTGCGGGGGGTGCCGGTGGTCCCGACCGTGTCGCGGCAGGAACGCCACCCGCCGGCCGCCCACCTCGGCGACCGTGATCGGGTCCGACGGCGCCCCGTACGGGGTGTCCACCACGTGCTCCACGCCGTCGAGCAGGGCGTAGAGACCCGACCCGCCGATCACCGCCAGTTCCGCCTGCGCCGCCATCCGGTCCTCCCTCGATCCGTCGCGATCACCCGACGGTCAGACCTTAGCCAGCAGGCGGGACGCAAGCTATGGTGCGTGACATGGCGTTGACAGCGTGGACGGTCGACGACGGAGGGCCCGCGCGGGCGCACGGCTGACGGGTGTCGGACATGCAGGGTGAGGGGCAGGCGATCGGTGGCCGAGCCATGGAGTCGATGACCGGACGGCTGCTGGTCGCGACACCCGTGCTCAAGGACCCGAACTTCGACCGTACGGTCGTGCTGCTGGTCGCCCACGAGCCCGGCGGTGCGCTCGGCGTGGTGCTGAACCGGGCCACCGAGGTCCCGGTGGCCGATGTGCTCGGTGACTGGAGCGACCTGGCCCGCGAGCCGGCGGTGCTCTTCGAGGGCGGCCCGGTGCAGCCCGATTCGGCCATCTGCCTGGCCCGGATGCGCCACCCCGTCCAGCCGGTCAAGGGCTTCCATCGGGTCTCCGGCGCGGTCGGCACCATCGACCTCTCGGTCGACCCGGAGAAGCTGCGCGACGCGGTCGGCGGCATCCGGGTCTTCGCCGGCTACTCCGGCTGGGGCGCCGGTCAGTTGGAGCGGGAGATCGAGGAGGGGTCCTGGTTCGTGCTTGACGCGCTGCCCGGTGACGCCTTCGTCGACCGGCCGGACGATCTCTGGCCGATGGTGCTGCGCCGGCAGGGCGGCATGATGGCGGCGGTGGCCCACTTCCCGCCGGACGTGGCGCTCAACTGACCGCCCGGGGGGACCCCGCGAGATGACCATGGCGGGCGGCGTGTGTATAGTTCTTCCCGTGCCCGGGCGACCGGGGACGACCGCAAGGGGCCGTGGCGCAGCTGGTAGCGCACCACACTGGCAGTGTGGGGGTCAGGGGTTCGAGTCCCCTCGGCTCCACCTTGTGTTTGTGCAGGTCAAGCGGCATTTCTCATTGAGAAATGCCGCTTTTCTTGATCTCTTAGTCACAGATTTGCTCACAGCGGCGCCCCACCCTCCACCCGGGCGACAAGATCGGCCACCGGTTCCGGGCCGCGCCTACCTGGTACGGGCCTAGGTCTTCTCTCGGTCACCCTTCGTGAGATCGACGATTGCGTCTGTCCGGTTCTGGGCGCGTCATCCTCACCAGCTGTGTTCGGGTCTTGACGCCGAGAGATGGTGATCTTAGCGTCCTCGATCACTTGGCTCGTGGATGCGGGGGCGACGTGGTGAGTGCGATGGGTTCTTCGCGGTTGTTCGCGCGACTGAATTGGCTGGTGCGGCGTGGGGCGTTGCCAACCGCGGTGGCGGTGGGCTTGTCCTTGCTGCCGTTTGTGCCGGCTCAGGCAGCGCCGAAGCCGTCGGCGGATGGGGTGGCGCGGGATCGCTCGGTGCCGGTGTCTGCGCTGAGGCCGAAGAAGGCTGCGCTGCCCGCGATGGAGAAGTTCAAACCGGCGCCGGTGTCGTGGCCGTCTGCGGCTGCGGCGGTGGTGGATCTACCGCTGTCGTCTGATGGGTCGCGGCGGCTACCTGCGCGAACGAAGGTCGGCGGACTGCCGGTCGCCATCGCTCCCGGTGCGGCGTCGGCGAAAGCGGCTCCGGGAGCGGTTGGCGATGCCGCTGTCCCGCCTCGGGTGGCTGTGCGGGTGTTGGATCGGGCTGCGGCGCGGCGGGCTGGTTTTCCGCTGGCGGTGAGGGTGGCGCGGGCGGATGGCCGAAGTGAGGCAGGCCGGGTCAAGTTTGAACTGGACTATTCGGCGTTCCGGCACGCCTACGGCGCCGACTGGGATTCCCGCCTCCAGTTGGTCTCCCTGCCTGCGTGCGCGTTGACGTCGCCTGAGGTGGAGGCGTGTCGCCAAGCGCAGCCGCTGTCCACGGTCAACGACTACCGGGCGGGGGTGGTGCGTGCCGAGGTGGAGGTGACGCCTGACCTGCCGGCTTTGTCGGAGAAGGAAGCTGCCGCAGCTGGCTTGGACCGCCCGGCTGCTGTCGGTGCTACGGAGCAGACGGTTGTGGCGTTGAGTTCGGCGGGATCGTCGTCGGACACCGGTGACTACTCGAAGACGGATTTGAGCGCGTCGTCACAGTGGGTGGCTGGCGGGTCGTCGGCGGATTTCTCGTGGAGCTACGACATCTCCGGCCCGCCTGTGCCGGGGGAGCTGGAACCTGAGGTGTCGTTGGGCTACAGCTCAGGCTCGGTCGATGGTCGTACGGCGGGGGAGAACGTGCAGCCGTCGTGGCTGGGGGAGGGCTGGGACTACCAGCCGGGGTTCATCGAGCGGTCGTATCGGCCGTGCTGGGATGACCGGGAACCCGGCACCACGTACTGGACGGCTGCGAACGGTCTTCCGGATGCCTGCTGGCGGTTGAACAACGCCCGGATCGCCTGGCATGGCCGTGCCACGGAGATCGTCCTTGGCGACGACAAGGTGTGGCGGCTGGCCGACGATGACGGCTCGAAGGTGGAGCTGCTGTCGGACAACGCCGTCGATACGTTGAACTGGCACAACGAGCGGTGGCGCATCACCACCAGCGACGGAACCCAGTACTACTTCGGTCAGTCCGTTCTTCCGGGCACGACGACGCGGACCAATTCGGTGCAGGGTCAGCGGGTGGTGTCGAATGACAGCGGTGAGCCGTGCTTCTCGACGGTGTCGTTGGAGTTGTCGAGCTGTGCGATGGCGTACCGGTGGAACCTGGACTACGTCGTCGATGCCCACGGCAACTCGATGGTCTACTACTACAACAAGGAGTACAACCGGCAGCGGGTGGTCGGCAGCACGACAGCCACCGCCACCTACGACCGGGCCGCGCAACTCGACCGCATCGAGTACGGCTTGCGCGCGGGTAGCGAGGGCACGACGACGGCACCGGCCAAGATCCTTTTCAATACTGCCGATCGGTGTCTGACCTCGTCGTGTGCCACGCACGACAAGGCGAACTGGCCGGACACCCCGTGGGATCTGGCTTGCTCGGCGAGTCCGTGTGGTCCGGCGTCGTTCTGGTCGACGAGACGGCTGACCTCGATCGCGTCGCAGACGTGGACCGGCACCGGCACCGCCTACAGCACCGTGGATCAGTGGGATCTGACGCACCAGTTCCCGGCCACGGGCAACGACACATCCCCGGCGCTGTGGTTGGCCACGGTGACCCGGACGGGTAAGGCCAACGGGGGCAGCATGGCGCTGCCGGCGGTCAACTTCAACGGGGTGCGGTTCGACCAGCGTGCGGACTATGACCCGAACGGCACGATGGCCAAGCCGCGTAAGTGGCGCATCGCGCAGATCGACACCGAGACCGGTGGTCGGACCGAGGTGGCGTACGAGGCCACGGACCCGGGCTGCCAGTTCGGCACCGCGTTCCCGGACCCGGACAACAACACCAAGCGGTGCTTCCCGCAGTACTACTATCCGCAGCAGGCGCCTCAGGGGTGGTCCTGGTGGCACAAGTACATCGTCAAGTCCGTCACGGAGAAGGACCTCGTTGGCGGCTCACCGGACGTCGTGACCAGCTACAGCTATTCCACGGTCGGCTCGTCGACGCCGGTGCTGTGGGGCCATGACGACGGCGCGGCCACCTGGGCGTCGTTCCTGCCGAAGCGATCGTGGGCGGACTGGCGCGGGTACTCCACCGTCACCGCCACCACCGGCCCGTCCTCCGGCCCGCAAACACAGACGAAGTATCTCTACTACCGCGGCCTGTGGCTCGACTACACCGACACCGGCGAGAACCGCGCGGCGTCGATCACCAACTCCCTCAACCAGGTGTCCAACGACGACTGGTCGCGTAGGGGCTTCCTGCACGAGAAGATCGAGTACGCCAGCCCGAACGGGCAGGCCCTGACCAAGACGATCTCCACACCGGTCTCACACCAGACCGGACAGCGGGTCCTCACCGCCGACTGGGCCATCCCCACCAAGCAGACCTCCTACATCACCCGCACGGCACAGGAAACGACCTACACCTGGCTGGCAGCGACCAACACGTGGCGGTCGAGCCGCGTCAACAACACCTGGAACCCGTCCACCGGTCTGCTCACCGAGGTCGACGACGTCGGCGACACGGACACCGCCGCGCCCGCCGACGAGACCTGCACCACCTACACCTATGCCAGCAACACCACGCCGAACCTGCGTCGCTTCGACGGCACCGGCCCGTCCACGCTCGACCTGCAACCTAAGGTGATAGCGGCCGACTGGTCCGGCTACGACGTGACCTTCCCCGCCGGGGACTTCAACGCCGACGGCAAAACCGACCTCGTCGCCCGACGGCCCGCCGACGGCAGCCTGTGGCTCATCCCCGGCAACGGCACCGGCGGATACGGGACCGCGGTCAAGATCGGCAACAGCGGCTGGAACGCCTACCAGGACCTGTTCTCGCCAGGCGACTTCACTGGCGACGGCAAACCGGACGTCCTCGGTTCCAAGCCCGACGGCACCCTGTGGCGGTGGAACAACGCCACCACCCTGTCCAACCCGGCCCAGATCGGCACCAACAGCTGGCAGAACTACGACCTGTTCTCACCAGGTGACTTCACCGGCGACGGCAAGAGCGACGTCCTCGGACGCAACGCCAGCGGCGCGCTTTTCCTGTGGGCCGGCACCGGCATTGGCACTGTCGCCGCTGGCGCCCAGATCGGCGCCTCCGGGTGGGACGCCTACAGTCAAGCCTTCGGCTGGGGCGACTTCACCGGCGACGGCAAAACCGACATCATGGCCGCCGACCAGGCCGGCATCTGGCTGTACGCCGGCAACGGGACCGGCGGCTACGCCGCCCGCGTCCGCATGGCCACCGGCCTCATCGGCGTGGACACCGACTGGCTCATCGCCACCGGCGACATCACTGGCGACGGCAAAGCCGACCTCCTCGCCCGCCAACAGCGCTACCTGACCTCCCCTCAGGCCAGTCAACACACCGAGGCGGTGTCCTGCCCGGCTACTCCGATCTTCCCCGCCGACGCCCTCGGAGACACCCGCTACTACTACGACCAGCCCGGCGCCACCACCCCGACCATCGCCGCACTCCCGGTGGTCGGGAACGTGACCCGTACCGAGCAGGCCGACAAATATGGCGGCTCCACCCCGAACTGGATCACCACCGCCGAGGCGATCTACGACCAGTGGGGGCGGCCCACCACAGACAAGGACGCCCTGGGATATGCCACCACCACCAGCTACACCCACGCCAGTACCGGGCTTCTGACAAGCTTCAAGATCACCAACCCCGCGCTACACGAGACGACAGTCGTCGTCGACCCTGCGCGGGGCGTGTCGAAGAGCACCACAGATCCCAACGGCAAGACCACCACCGCTACGTATGACGCGCTGGGCAGGCTGACCAAGGTGTGGCTGCCCGGTCGCTCCACCAGCGATCCCGGCAACCAGGAATACAGCTACTCCATCACCAAATCAGCCCCGAGCTACGTGCAGTCAAAAATCCTGGGGCCCAACAACAACCAGATCAGTTCCTTCGAAATTTACGACGGGCTCCTGCGGCTACGACAGACCCAGGCGACCGCGCCGGACGGTAAACGCGCCATCACTGACACGCAGTACGACGCGCGGGGCCTGACGACGAAGGCCTCCACCTTCTACAACGGCGCCTCCGGCCCGACCAGCACCCTGGTCAGCTTCGCGGACACCGGCGTCGCGACCCAGAAGCGGGCGACCTACGACGGCCTCGAACGGCAGACGATTGACGCGCTGTGGTCCTTGGGCGCACTGAAGTGGCAGACCGTCACCGCCTACGATGGCGATCGGGTCTCCGTCGACCCGCCCGAGGGCGCCACCCCCACCACCACCATCCTCGACGCCCAGGGACGCAAGTCAGCCCTGCGTCAGTACAAGGGCTCCGCGCCCAGTGGCGACTACGACGAGACCCGATACTCCTACGACGCTCTTGACCGGCTGACCGGCATGACCGACGCAACTGAGAACACTTGGAGCTACGACTACGACCTGCTCGGCCGGCAAACCAGCCGTGTCGACCCCGACGCCGGCACCACCACCTCTACCTACGACAACGCAGGCCAGCTCATCACCACCACCGACAGCCGTGACGAGGTCCTCGCCCGCGTCTACGACCCCCTCGGCCGGCTTAAGGAACTCCGCGACGACACCATCAGCGGACCCGTGCGCGCCTCCTACGTCTACGACACCCTCGCCAAGGGGCAACTGACCTCCTCCACCCGGCACGTCGGCGCCAACGCCTACACCACCACGATCACCGGCTACACCGACCTGTACGCACCAACCGGCAGCACCATCACCATCCCCACTGCGGAAGGCACGCTCGCCGGCACGTACACCAGCGAAGCCACCTACAACCCCGACGGTTCACCGGCCACGACCACCCCGCCCACGGCAGGCGGCCTCCCGGCCGAAACCCTCACCTACAGCTACAACGACGCCGGCCTACCCACCACCCTGACCGGTGCCACCACCTACGTCGCATCCACCACCTATGCCTGGGACGCCACCGTCTCCCGGCGGCTGCTCGGCACGACCGGCAAGCAGGTCCGCCTTACCGAGACCCGCGACGACAGCACCCGCCGGCTGACCACCCAACAGGTCGACACCGAGAGTCAGGCCTCACCCGGATCCTTCGACGACAAATCCACCACCGACTACGGATACGACCAAGCCGGCAACATCACCGCCATCGCTGGGAAGACCAGCGGCACGCGCGACCAGGTCGAATGCTTCCGCTACGACTACCTCCGCCGCCTCACCGACGCGTGGACCGAAGCCGACTGGACCTGCCAGACCCCACAGCGAACGGGTGTCGATCCCTACCGGCTGTCCTGGACCTACGACGCCACCGGCAACCGACGCACCCAGACCAGCTACAGCTCGACCGGCACCACCACCGGCACCTACAGCTATCCCGCCGCAGGCGGCCCCAACTCCCACCGGCTCAACCAGGTTGCCTACACCGGGGAAACCATTCGTACGGACAGCTACGACTACGACAACGCCGGCAACACCACCACCCGAACGGTCAACGGGACCGCTCAAACCCTCACCTGGGATCCTGAAGGCCACGTCGTCACCACCAGCCAGAGCGGGCAAAACGTCAGCTACATCTACGACGTAGACGGTAACCGCCTGATTCGGCACGACTCCACCGGCGTCACTCTCTACCTCGGCGACACCGAACTCCGCCTCAGCAACGGGCAGACCGACGGCACTCGTTACTACAAACATGGCGACACTGCTGTCGCGGTTCGCACCATCACCGGCCTCACCTGGCTGAGTGCAGACCACCACGGCACCAACCAGCTCGCCATCGACCCCAGCAACCTGGGCATCACCCGACGGCGGACCCTCCCCTTCGGGGAAGCCCGCGGTCCACAGCCCGCAGGTTGGCCCGGTGAAAAGGGTTTCGTCGGCGGTACGCAGGACCCCAACGGACTCACACACCTCGACGCCAGAGAATACGACGCCGTCGCAGGCCGTTTCATCAGCGCCGATCCGATCATGGACGTGTCTGATCCACAACAGTGGAATCCGTTCGCATACAGCAACAACAGCCCCGTCACGTTGTCGGACCCGTCCGGGCTGAAGGCCTGCTCCGACGACCGATGCGGCTCGGGTGCCGACTACGAGGACGTAACTGGAAAATACGTCAAGGTTCGGGGCAACAATGACGGTTGCCGCGGCTCTTGCGGCGACGATGACTGGGCAAAAGCGCGGAAGAAGTCGCAGTCGAAGGGTGGAGGCAAGAAGCCGAAGCAGCCGGCCAAGAAGCCTCAGAAGGACAAGCCGGCTCAGCGCCAGGAGAAGAAAAAGGAATCAGACGCCATAGCCTTCGCCGGCACGCTTGCGAAGGTATTCGACGGCCTCAGTACGGTGCTGGGCCTCCTGCCCGGCTTCATCTGCCAGCCCTGTGCCGTACTGGGGATGATCGCCGGCACCCTTGCGGGTGTCATGTTCCTCATTGCAGGCAAGATCGGTGATGCGATCAAAGCATTTGGTGGGGCGTTACTCGGCATGGTGTTGGGCGAGGCGGGCAAGCTGCTGTCCAGCAAGCTCCTTGTCAAGAAGTTCGGCGGTCAGTTCTTCGATGTCGCCCATTCGATCAGCAACAAGGTGCATCGTTATCGTTTTGTTCCGTCAGCCGTCCGCGCTAAGGTCGATGCGGCCGTCGACACCATCAATGCAGGCGTCGGGACGCTCTACAACGCACTCGTCCCGCCCACCGGCTGACCGTGCGAACCGAGACGCAAGGAGGGCCGGGAATGGCGAGCACGTTCGGCCGACGAGAGCTGAGGTTGGTCCTGGCGGTTGTCCTGGGCACCCTTCTGGTCGGCGCAGGGATCCTGCTCACTGTTCGGCTACGCGAGGCGATCGACGAGCGGGTTCGCGTCGGCGCCGAGACGACAGGCGAAGTGGTCCACGTCGAACGGTTCAGGATCACGCGTTCGTTCTCTGCCAACAGGCTGACTGTGGACTACACGTTCGACGGCGTGCGGTACCGGGAGCGGTTCTCCAGCGAGCTCGACGAGAGTAAGTTCCGCGTCGGCGAGTCACTCGACGTACGCGTCGACAGGACGGATCCGACCCGGGCTGCCACGCCCGACGGGTACGCGACGGAGGATCTGCTCCTGCAGGTGCCGACCCTCCTGGAAGTACTCGGTGCCCTCATGATTGTGATCCCGCTCGCGCTGATCAGAACGGGCCCCCGGCGCGATTAGGTGGGCGGGTGGAACTCGGATGGCCGCCCCGGCCCTGGGTCGGGGCGGCCATCCGAGCGCACCGTAGCCAGCGTCGATCCTGTCGACGACGTCTCGACCCGGGTCAGCGTGCCTCGCTCGCTGGGGCTGAGCCGGGCAACCGCGACCCCTGCGCTCGTCTCACCGCCGGATCCGAAATCGGTGTCGCCACCGCTTGGCGATACGTGCAGGAAGCGATCGTAAACATCCTCTCTGGGATGCGTATCGGTCGATCCGTCATCCTGGCGACAGGCGCTCGCCTCGATCGGTGCTCATCGCTCCGAGACGGCTGCCCCACACTCTGGCGCGTCACAGGAGGCGTCGCAAATCAAGATCGAACCGACGGCATCAGCCGGCAGTGCGCGGCAAACTCTGACATAGCTGATCGTCGGGCTGACGGCGTCGTACGCCCCGTCGCACGCCGCCGAGGGTGAGGCCCGGACGACGATCACCGACCAGCCCGGTGCTCCGGGGACGATGCTTCGACAGTTCGAGGACCTGACCGGTCGGCCCGTCGGCGACCTGGACAAGGTGCTGGCCGTCGACGCCGGCGGCCGGGCCCTCACCGCCGACCAGATGGAAGCGCTCGTCGCCGGCGAGGAGGTGGACGGCGTCAAGGTCGTGGGCACGATGCCGGGTGGCCGGGACATCCTCGGCACGACGATGGCCGACCTCGCCGACGGCTCCTACGACGGCACCGGTGACGGGGAGACGGCGACCACGTCGCTGATCTTCGCCTCGTCGGTGCCCGGCGGTCGGGAGTGGTGCCTGACCATGTGCGTCGCCAACGGCAAGTCCATCTGGGAATGCCTCCTGTCGCGCCGGGGAACCGACCAGATCCTCACCCTCGACCTCACCGGTGACACCACCGTGGGCGGGACGAAGGCCGCCTTCGAGAAGGCCAACGGCGTCGCGGTCGCCGGACCGCACAGCGTGGAGACGCTGATCGGCGACCGCGAGCCCTCGGCGGAGGAGATCAGGACGCTCCTTGACGGCAAGGACATCGAGTCGCTGCGTCGGGTGGCGACGGTGGACGGGCCGGATCCCGGGTGGGCGTTGGAGAACGTCGCCGCGAAGTCGGGCGTCCCGTACGCGAAGACCAGGGCCCACATCTTCACCTTCAGTCTTCCCGTCCTCGGGAAGTTCCTCGCGGTCTGCGTCTCGCAGGACGACGGGAAGACCTGGAAGTGCTCGGCCCGCCCGTGGAGCGGCTTCTAGCGGGTGCGTGTCGCCCCGCTCCCGAGCGCCCGATGACCACCAGGGCCCAGCACAGCGCGCCGAAGCCGCCCGTGCTCGCCGGTGCCCGGACCAGGTTCCACGCCACCCAGGTGGTCTCGAACCGTTGTCGAGCGGCTTCGAGATCGGACGCGCCGGCCGCCGACAGCGCGGCGAGCACCGGCGTACCCAGGAAGGGGGCCCGACCGGTAGTTCGCCGGCCGGGCCCCTCCGGTCAGGACTCCTGTGTCCGGCGACGCCGGGCGAGGAAGAACAGGGTCCCGCCCGCGGCGACCAGGACACTTCCCGCACCCGCGAGGGCGGGCACCTGGTTGCTGCCGGTCACCGGCAGCATGCCGTGGTTGCCGGGACCGCCCGGCTTGCCGGGCCTACCGTGTCCACCCGGTGCGCCAGGGCTGCCGGGCGGGCCGGACGGTCCGGGCGGGCCGGACGGCCCGGGCGCTCCCGGGCTGCCGGGTGCGCCGGGGCTGCCGGGTGCGCCAGGGCTGCCGGGTGCGCCAGGGCTGCCGGGTGCGCCGGGGCTACCTGGGGCGCCGGGGCTGCCGGGTGCGCCGGGGCTGCCGGACGGGCCGGGCGGGCCCGAGGGCCCGGGTGGGCCG
The DNA here is from genome assembly GCF_040647835.1 of Micromonospora sp. NPDC049240. NCBI lineage: Bacteria > Bacillati > Actinomycetota > Actinomycetes > Micromonosporales > Micromonosporaceae > Micromonospora > Micromonospora sp. NPDC049240. Next base: position 176,984 of record NZ_JBEZCX010000012.1, on the reverse strand, counting down.
GTCGGTCCGGCGCACACCGGGGCGGTGATGACGTTGGTGTCGAGAGTGACGGCCGCGGTTCGAGCCAGTGCACGGCCCTGAAGGTTCGCGCCCGTGGCCATCGTGACCGACGCCTGGGCCATGATGGTGCCCAGGAAGGTGGTGCCCGTACCGAGCGTCGCGGAGCTGCCGATCTTCCAGAACACGTTGCATGCCGAGGCGCCGTTGATCAGGACGACGCTGCTGTTCGACGCCGTGGTCAACGCGGAGTCGACCTGGAAGATGAACACGGCCTGGGGGTCGCCCTGCCCGTTCAGCGTCAGGGTCCCGGTCAGTTGGGCCGCCCCGATCCGGTAGACGCCGGGGTTGAGGGTGTTGCCACCGAGTTCCGCGGGCAGGTTGGTGAACGGGGTCCGGCCGGCGGCGTCGTTGAAGGCCGTGGTCAGGTCGCTCTGGGCCTGGAGGGCGACCGCGTCGCCGAGGTGGACCTCACCCCCGATGGTCGCCGTCCCGAAGCCCGAGGCGGTGTTCCCCGGGAACCTGCCGAGGCTCTGCGCGAGGAAGCTCGGGCCGGTGTTCGTGGGCTCGGCACCGGCCAGGACGGAGAAGTTGCCGGCGGTGCCGAGGTTGACCGGCGCGTCCGCCGCGCTGGCCGCGGTGGAGTTGAAGATCAGCATGGCGACGGCCACGGCGGCACTCGCGGAAGCAGCGAGTACTGACGGGGCCGCCCGCCTCAGGCGATGAACGGTTTGGACTTTCACAGAACACCCTCCGTGGGTACTACTCGCAGGGATGTCATGTGACCGGCCCTGCTCAGGTGACACGTGTGGCACAAGGTATGCACTGACCACCAAATCACCCGGCAGTGGAAATAGTTGCGCAAACGATACAATTCGACTATAGTGAGTCGATCTCAGGTGCTGGTGGACCTCAGCCGGTCGTGCGGCCGGCGACCACCAGCGCCCAGCAGAGCGCGCCGAACCCGGCCGAGTTCGCGAGCGCGCGGAGGACGTTCCAGGCGACCCAGGTGCCCTCGAACCGCTGTCGAGCAGCGTCGAGGTCGGACGCCCCGGCCGCGGCGAGCGCGTCGTTCAGTGGGACGTTGACCGCCGCGGTGACGGCGAACATCACCAGATAGAGGGCGAGACCGACGAGGATCCACGGCAGCGCCGGGCGGCCGGCACCGCGCCAGGCCAGGATCGCCGACAACGCGGCGAGCACCGGTGTGCCCAGGAAGATCAGCAAGAACCAGCCGTTGACGATGGTGACGTTGATCCGCTGCATCACGTCCACGAACGCGCGGTCGTCGGCGCCCCGCAACGCCGGCATCACGGCGTAGGCGAAGGCGGCGAAGAGCCCGGCCATCAGCCCGGCCCCGACCGTGGCCCCGACCAACGACAGTTGCTGCACGAGTCGCATGCGCCCAGTCAACCCGCCGTCCGGTGGGACGGCCCATGGCCAGGACGCGCGATCCTGTGTGTAATCGTCTCCGTGGACGCCGTTGCCGGCCTGCTCGACGGGCCCCGGGCCCGCGGCGCCTTCCTGCTCCGTTCGATCCTGACGCCGCCCTGGTCGATGCTGATCCGGGACGAGGCGCCGCTCACCCTGGTCGCGGTGGTGAGTGGGGACGCCGCGATCGTGTCCGAGGAGGGCGCGGCGGCACGGCTCGGCGCCGGGGACGTGGCGATCGTGCGCGGCCCGGGTCCGTACACCGTCGCGGACGATCCGGCCACGCCGCCGCAGGTGGTCGTCCACCCCGGGCAGCGCTGCACCACGCCGGACGGGCGCGAGCTGTACGAGATGAGCCGGCTGGGCGTCCGCACCTGGGGCAACGGTCCGGACGGCCGGACGGTGCTGCTCACCGGCACGTACCCGGTCCGGGGTGCGGTCGGCCGGCGGCTGCTGGACGCGTTGCCGCCGCTCGTGGTGGTCCCGCGCGCGTCCTGGGACTCGCCGCTGGTGCCGCTGCTGGCCATCGAGATCGTCAAGGACGACCCCGGCCAGGAGGCGGTGCTGGACCGCCTGCTCGACCTGCTGCTCATCGCCGCGTTGCGGGAGTGGTTCGACCGGCCGGGAGCGGCGGCGCCCGCCTGGTACCGGGCGTACGCCGATCCGGTGGTGGGGCAGGCCCTGCGGATGCTGCACCACGACCCGGCCGGCCGTGGACCGTGGCGTCGCTGGCCGCCGGCGTCGGGATCTCCCGGGCGACGCTGGCCCGGCGCTTCACCGGGCTGGTCGGCGAGCCGCCGATGTCGTACCTCACCGGGTGGCGGTTGGCGCTCGCCGCCGACCTGCTGCGGGAACCCGGCGCCACGGTCGGCGCGGTGGCCCGCCGGGTCGGCTACGGCAGCTCGTTCGCGCTGAGCGCCGCGTTCAAACGCCGGTACGGCACCAGCCCGCGCCAACACCGTTCGTCGACAGGTGGACCGGCTCCTCGGAAGCCGGAATGATATCCACGCCCGTCTAAGGATGGGTGCGGCGGGCCGGAGCCGAACCGGCCGCCCGGGTGTCGGAAGGGGCCGGGATGACGGAGAGCGGGCAGCGCGGATGCTGCGGGGTCGATCGGCGTACGGTGCTGCGTGTCGCCACGCTCGGTGCGGGCGCGCTGGCGGTGGGCGGGGTGATGCCGCCCGGTGCCGCGTCCGCCGCGCCGGTCATCTACAACCCGTTCAGCGGCTACCCGATCACCGACACTTGGGAGGGGCACCTCAGCCGGGGCTCACGCGGCGGCATCGACTTCGGGATGGGGGTGGGGACGCCGCTGCCTGCCTGCGGCGCCGGCACCGTCCAGAACATCCCCTACAACGGTGACGGCGGGCACACCGTCACGATCCACCACGGTGACGGCTACCGCAGCCAGTACCTGCACCTGTCGCAGTTCCTGCTCGCCGACGGTGCCGGCGTGGGCGCGGGCACCATCGTGGGCCGCTCCGGCGGCGCGCAGGGCGCGCCCGGGTCGGGCAGCTCGACCGGCCCGCACCTGCACTGGCACATGATCGACCCGGCGGGGACGTACATCAGTCCGCTCGAATACATCGCCCGGAATCCCGCCGCCCAGCCGCGTCAGGTGTTCGAGGCGGCGAGCAACGCCGGGTGGCGGGCGCTGCCGGTCTCCGGCAGCGGGGGCGCGGTGACGGGCTCCGCGGTGGCGTCGATCGGATCGGGCGACACGAAGATCATTTACTCGCTGAACGGCGGGCGGGTCTTCGAGGCGGCCAGCAACGCGGGGTGGCGGAACCTGTGGACCGGGATCTCCGGCGCGCAGGGCACCGCGTTGGCGGCGTTGAGCCTCGGCGGCGAGAAGCTGATCTACAGCGTCGTCGGTGGTTACGTGCACGAGGCGAGCAGCTACAACGGCTGGCGCAACCTCAACAGCGGCATCAGCGGCGTCGCGTCCTCCTCGATCTCGGTGATCGCGCTGGCCGGCGTGAAGTACGTCTACAGCATCGTCGGCGGCTACGTGCACGAGGCGCACAGCGCCAACGGCTGGCGCAACCTCAACACGGGTATCGCGGCGTCGGCGGCGGCGGCGATCACGCTCGGCGACACGAAGATCATTTACTCGCTGAACGGCGGGCGGGTCTTCGAGGCGGCCAGCAACGCGGGGTGGCGGAACCTGTGGACCGGGATCTCCGGCGCGCAGGGCACCGCGTTGGCGGCGTTGAGCCTCGGCGGCGAGAAGCTGATCTACAGCGTCGTCGGTGGTTACGTGCACGAGGCGAGCAGCTACAACGGCTGGCGCAACCTGAACAGCGGCGTCCGTGGTGACACGGCGGCCGTGCTGGCGTTCGGCGGCGTCAAGCACATCTACGCCGCCTGACCCGCCGGGTGGACGGTCGGGCCGCCGGCAGGGGCGGCCCGACCGGTGGCGTCAGCGGGGACGCCGGGTCTTCGGCAGGTCGAACTGGTCCGCCCGGCGGCAGTCCTTTGGGCCGCCGACCGCGCCCGGGCCGACCCGGTCGAGGGCTTGGCGGGCCCGGTGCCGGCCCAGGTTCCAGGCGTACCAGGGGTCGGGCTGGTCGAGGTCGTCGGCGATCCAGCTCAGCGTGCAGCGGCGTACCGGGTCGGGGAGCCGGGTGAGGGCGGGCGTGGCGTCGGCGGACAGCGCGCGCAGGTACCAGGCGTCGATCTTGCCGGTCTGCTCGTACCGGAGGGTGTTGCGCCGGGCCGCGTAGTCCTCCGGGTTGAGCCTGCGTTTCGGCATTCCTAAGGGATGGCACTGACGACCGCTAGCGGCTTCAGCGTCGACGAAGCTCTCGCCCTTGGAACAGCGCATGAGCTTGACGGCGACACACCGGGGCAAATGTGGGGATCGGAAGATTCCAACACCGATCTACATAATAATCAGGTAGGAGCGCGCCTTGGCGCGAAAGTCATGTCCAAATGGAACTACGTCGCCCCCGTTGGTGCGACTGGTGGTGCTAAGCAGAAGATCGAGACGCGCCTGCTTGCGATGCTCAAGGGATATGATAGAAGCATGGGTCCTTATACTCGAGAAACGCGCGATGGCAGGCTGCGGCTTATTCCACCACCTGAGAAGTGAGCTGATGAGGAAGATTTTTTCAACGCTGGCGGTTTGTTTGATCCTCGCGTCTGTGAGTGGTTGCACCTTGCTGGCGCTAGGGGAGCCGCAGGTCACTAGTGTCGCGTGGGTTTCGCAGGACAGGCTCTACTACCTCCGTGAGGACGACTCCGAAATTAGCGAGTTGTGGCTGCGTGACGCGGGACGCGAGCGCAAGTTGGCATCCCAGTCGGATATGCCCACACCTTGTGGTCGGCTTGATTTTTTGTTCGCCGTCGAGCCGGGCACGCTGGGTCTTGGGATGGCATGCGATGGATTCCAGAGGTTGATTTCGTACTCGGAAACCGCTGCTTCATTCGATGACCTCCTGGACGTACCCTCGGCGGCCGATGTTGCTTTGAACGCTGACGGTCGAAGCGGTTACATCAGCAGCGGCAAGGACGACTGTTGGGGAATCCAACCGTTCGGAGATGTCGCCGCCGGCCAATTGATCGACTGGGATGAATTCTCCTGCCGCGTGGGAAAATCAGCCAAGGGCCCCGTTGTAGCTAGTGGCGGAAGCGTCGTTTTCGCTGCCACCAACGATCCTCCACCTGAGCAGTTAAAGGCGGAGGAGCGGCGCGTCTGGCGGTTAATGGTCGCCTCTACGGAGCGGGGAGAGGTGAAGCAGGTAGGGCCGGAATTGCATGGACTCCCTGATCTGGTCGGAGTGCCCGGAGGGAGTAAGGTGATCGTTGCAGTGTCTTACAATGGACCGGCCGATATCTTCGAAGTTGATCTTCAAAGTGGTGTATCCCGACGAATCCGCCAGGCGGACCTTGCAAAATCGCCAAGTGTCTCACCGGATGGCAAAAAGGTAGCGTTCGTGGATGGAAGGGGGACCATCGTTGTTCAAGGGCTCTCCTCCTGAGGTGGTCCATCACGGCGTTAACCTCTGCCCTTCGGTCAAGGCTGTTCGCGGATTGGGCTGAGAACGAAAGATGCTTCGACACGCGCCCCAGGTGCTTTCACGGCTCCGTCGGTGACTCGGTGAGCTCCTTGAAGGCGATCTTCGCAGCGGTTGGTCTCGGCGCATCTACCAGGCAGAGGGGTATTGCGCTGTCACCCAGCGTTTCGCCGGATGGCAAAGGAGTGGCTTTGTGGGCGGGGACCGGCTCTTGATTTTCCAGAAGCTTTCCTCATGAAGCCGTCTTGGGGCTGCTTATCTTGGAAGCTCGACCCCCGTCCCGTCGAGGCCGCCTTGAATGCTCACCACGTCGCCAGCTGGTCATCCGCCGCCTGTGACCGTCTGGTGCCACCCCGTCGAGCGGCCGGCGACCACGAGGGCCCAGCAGAGCGCGCCGAACCCCGCCGTGCCCGCCAGCGCACGGACCACGTTCCAGGCGACCCAGGTGGCCTCGAACCGCTGCCGGGCGGCGTGGAGGTCGGACGCGCCGGCCGCCCCCAGTGCGTCGTTCAGCGGCACGTTGACCGCGATCGTGACGCCGACCGTGATCAGGTAGAGAACGAGCCCAGCGATGAGCCACGGCAGTGCCGGACGACCCGCGCCGCTCCCGGCCAGGATCGCCGCCAGCGCGGCGAGCAGCGGCGTACCGAGGAAGAGCAGCAGGAACCAGCCGTTGACGATGGTCACGTTGATCCGCTGCATCGCGTCCACGAACGTGCGGTCGTCGGCCCCGCGCAGCGCCGGCATGACGGCGTAGGCGAACGCGGCGAAGAGCCCGGCCATCAGCCCGGCCCCGACCGTGGACCCGATCATCGACAGTTGCTGCACGAGTCGCATGCGCTCAGTCAACCGCCGTCCGGTGGGACGGCCCATGGCCAGGACGCGCGATCCTGTGTGTAATCGTCTCCGTGGACGCCGTCGCCGGCCTGCTCGACGGGCCCCGGGCCCGGGGCGCCTTCCTGCTCCGCTCGATGCTGACGCCGCCCTGGTCGATGCTGATTCGGGACGAGGCACCGCTCACCGTGGTCGCGGTGGTGCACGGCGACGCCTGGCTGGTGCCGGCCGAGGCCGCTGCCGCGCGGCTCGGCGCCGGAGATGTGGCGATTGTGCGCGGTCCGGCGCCGTACACCGTCGCGGACGATCCGGCCACGCCGCCGCAGGTGGTCGTCCACCCGGGCCAGCGCTGCATCACGCCGGACGGGCAGGAGTTGTACGAGATGGCCCGGCTCGGCTTCCGCACCTGGGGCAACGGCCCGGACGGCCGGACGGTGCTGCTCACCGGCACGTACCCGGTCCGGGGCGCGGTCGGCCGGCGGCTGCTGGACGCGTTGCCGGCGCTCGTGGTGGTCCCGCGCGTGTCCTGGGACTCGCCGCTGGTGCCGCTGCTGGCCGCCGAGATCGTCAAGGACGACCCTGGCCAGGAGGCGGTGCTGGACCGCCTGCTCGACCTGCTGCTCATCGCCGCGCTGCGGGAGTGGTTCGACCGGCCGGGAGCGGCGACGCCCGCCTGGTACCGGGCGTACGCCGATCCGGTGGTCGGGCGGGCCCTGCGGATGCTGCACCACGATCCGGCCCGGCCGTGGACCGTGGCGTCGCTGGCCGCCGGCGTCGGGATCTCCCGGGCGGCGCTGGCCCGGCGCTTCACCGGGCTGGTCGGTGAGCCGCCGATGTCGTACCTCACCGGGTGGCGGCTGGCGCTCGCCGCCGACCTGTTGCGGGAACCCGGCGCCACGGTCGGCGCGGTGGCCCGGCGGGTCGGCTACGGTAGCTCGTTCGCGCTGAGCGCCGCGTTCAAACGCCGGTACGGCGTGAGCCCGCGCCAGCACGTCGACCGGTCCGCCTAGCCGGCCCGGGGCGAGCGGGGTGCCCGCCCCGGGCCGGCGCCGGCTCAGCGGGCCCGGTACGCCTTCGGCAGCCGCATGCCGCGTTCGGCCATGAGCTGTCGGACCCGGTTCGGGTAGTCGGTGATGATTCCGTCCACGCCCAGGTCCATGAGCGCGGCCACGGTCGGCATGTCGTCGCAGGTCCAGGGGATGACCTTGAGCCCGCGCGCATGCGCGTCCGCGATCATGCGGGCGTCCGGGTAGAACCGGAAGGTCGGGTCGGCGATGGTGCCGTTCTGCGGGAACCCGTAGTTGGGGGAGAGCGCCGTGACGCCGGGAATGGCGTCGGCGGCGCGGACGAAGTCACCACCGAAGTCGTCCGCGTCGAGCCCGCCCAGCCACGGCGACGCGCCCGGCTGGCCGACCTGGAGGAAGTCATAGTTGGTCAGCGCCACCAGGGGCCAGCGCGGCGCCAGTCGGTGCATCGCCCGCAGCGCTCCCCAGTCGAACGACTGGATGGTGACCTGCCGCTCGATGCCGGAGCGGCGGATCTCCTCGAAGACGCGCCTGACGAACAGCTCGCGCGGCGCGGTCTGCTCGGGCGCCCCCGCCTCCACCTTGGTCTCGATGTTGAGCGTGATCCCGTACGCGCGGTTGCGCTTCACCAGGTCGAGCACGTCACGCAGCTCGGCCATCCGGACGCCGGCGATCCGCTCCTGCTCCGGGAAGCCCGGCAACTGCTGGTAACCGCAGTCCATCGTCTTGATCTGGGCGAGCGTCAGGTCCTTGATGTACTTCCCGACGTAGGGGTACGTCGAGTCGCCGGGGCGGACCGGGCCGGTGTCCCGGCACTTCTGTGCGCTGACCTGACGGTCGTGCGTGACGACGACCTTCTCGTCCCGGGTGACCTGGGTGTCCAACTCCAGCGTGGTGACGCCGAGCCGCATCGCCTTGGCGAAGCCGGCCAGCGTCTCCTCGGTGGTCATGCCGATGCCGCCACGATGGGCCTGCAGGTCGAAGTGGGTCCGCTGCGGCGGCACCCCGGGCCGGGTCGCCGGGCCGGCGTGGGCGGCCGTCGGCACGGCCAGCACCGCGCCGGCGACCAGTGCCGTCATGAGTCGACGGACGGACATGGAGGAACCTCCGCTACCTCGGTTGATGGTGCGCAACCGAAGCTAGGTGCCCCGGGCGGTGGGGACCGTGGCGACCAGGTGAGGGGAGGATGAACGGTCGCGGGCGAGCCGGTCCCGGTCGGGCCACGCGTCCGGGCGGCCCGACCGGTGGGCGTCAGCGGGGACGCCGGGTCTTCGGCAGGTCGAACTGGTCCGCCCGGCGGCAGTCCTTCGGGCCGCCGACCGCGCCCGGGCCGACCCGGTCGAGGGCTTGGCGGGCCCGGTGCCGGCCCAGGTTCCAGGCGTACCAGGGGTCGGGCTGGTCGAGGTCGTCGGCGATCCAGCTCAGCGTGCAGCGGCGTACCGGGTCGGGGAGCCGGGTGAGGGCGGGCGTGGCGTCGGCGGACAGCGCGCGCAGGTACCAGGCGTCGATCTTGCCGGTCTGCTCGTACCGGAGGGTGTTGCGCCGGGCCGCGTAGTCCTCCGGGTTGAGCACCGCGAGGCCGAGCAGCATCGCCACCGCCAGCGCCACGGTGGTGCCGGGGATCCACCTGCCCTGCCACCGCACGCCGGCCGCCAGGATCATCAGGAAGACCGCGCCGAGCAGCAGCTCGAACGCCATCACGAAGATCCGCTCGCCGGTGAAGCTGTAGACCTTCTGGTAGGTCCACATCCGGGACAGCGCCGACACCACGATGACCACGCTCAGTGCGCTGAGCAGGCCGAGCAGGACGCGCAGCAGGTTGCGTTCGACCGGCCGCTCCCGGCCGGCCCAGCGGCTCACCGCGCCGAGCACCGCCACGGTCAGCAGCGTGACGAAGAGCAACTGCCAGAAGCCGCTGCGGGCGTACTCCGCGTAGCTGAGCCCGGCGACCTTCTGCACGTGCCGTTCGCCGCCGAAGAGCACGGTGAACTGCACCACCACGAAGCCGGCGAAGAGCAGCGTCAGCGCCGCGATGGCCGGCGCCCACTCCAGCAGGCCGAGCCGCCGCCCGCCCGACTGGTCCACGGTGGACAGGTCCGGCGGGGCGGCCAGCGTGTAGACGGCGGCGACCGCGATCAGCCCGCCCACCGCGGCCAGGAACAGCCCGCGGAACACCATGCCGAGGTCGACCTCGGGCACGACCGTGGCGAGCGCCTCGGAGAACGCCGCGTCGGCCGAGGCGAGCAGGCTGCCGAAGACCACCAGCACCACCACGGTGGCGACCACCGAGACGGTGACCTTGCGGACCGTCGCCGCCCCGGGCGAGGCGGTGACGTGGCCGCGGACCCAGGGCAGCCCCCGGAACGCCGCGAACGGCGTGGCGACCAGACCGAACAGGATCGAGCGGACCAGCCGGCCGCCGACGATCGCCAACGTGGCGCAGCCCAGCGCGCCGAGCACGCAGAACGTCACCAGCCACCAGGCGTTGCGGAACGCCGGCACGGCGAGCAGGGCCAGGGCCGCCGCCGCCCAGCCGGCCCGGATCAGCCGGTCGGCGCGGGACAGTTCGGCGGTGCGGGTCCGGACCGCGAACAGCACCCCGAGCGTGAGCGTGAGCCAGCCGAGGAACCAGCCGATGCCGACCCGGCTCAGCGGTACGAATATCGCACTGCCGAGCGCGCCGGCGAGCACCGCGAACGGCGCAGCCCGACCGGTGGCCGGTTTCGGGCCGGGCCAGCGCGCACCCAGGAACGAGGTGCGGGGCGTCCGCGGCCGGGGCGCCCATCCCGGTGCCGGCGGGTAGCTGGTCCACGGTCGTGGGTCCTGGTGCCCCCGCCCGGGCACCAACGGTGCCGCTCCACCGTGGACCGGAGGAAAGACATGCCCTACGGTCGCCGTCGGGGCGCCATGAGGGCCGGCCGTACCGTCCGGGGCCGCCGGCAAGCCCGGTGCGGACGGCGTGGCGACCGGCGCGGCGGTGCCCACCGGGGCGGGCGCGCCGGCGACCGGAGCCGGGGCCGGCCCCGCGGTGGTCGACGTCGACGAGGTGACCGGGGCGGCATCCGGCGGCGCTGCGACCGGCTCGTCGCCGACCGGTCGGCCGACGGAGCCGGCCGCAGCCGCGCCGCTGTCGTCCCGGTGCGACCCGACCGGCGGCGCGGCGCCCGGTCGCGTCGGACCGTCCGTCGGCGGCATGGCGTCCGGGGGCCCGGCCGGGGCGGTGGTGGTCGGGGTCTCGACGGCCGGCGGCGCGGCCTGGGCGGGCACGCCGGTCGGCGTCGGCTGGCCGGCGGCCGGGACCAGCGGCACGAACAGCGCGTAGCCCTGGGTGCCGGGCGGCACGACGACCGGTATCGCCCACGCCGGTTGGCCCTCCCCGCCGGGCCACGGCACCGGGGGCGGCGCGCCCCCCGCCGTGGGCAGCACCAGCAGGTACGGCTGTGCGGTGGGCGGCAGGTCGCCCGTCGGAGAGCCGTCCGTGGGGGCGGGACGGGGCGGCTCGGAATGCTGTGCCGGCTCGGGCAAGACGCGCTCCTCGATCACAGGGTGTCGTCACTGTAAGGCCCGCCCCGACCGCTCCGCCGCCCCGGTTGTCCGTTCGGCCAGCCGAGCCTGACCGGTCGTGGCACCGGTGCGGATCGAACCTTTGCCGCTTCCGGCCCGTACCAGTGCGCGGGAGGTCGATCACATGGGCACACGTCGCGCGCTCGTCGCGTTCGCCGTCATCGGCACGACGCTGCTGCTCACCGCCGTGCCGGCGAGCGCCCACGGCGCGCCGACCAGCCCGCTGAGCCGCGCGGCGGCGTGCGGTCCGGAGGGTGGGCGGGCGGAGACACCGGCCTGCCGGGCCGCGATCGCGGCCGGCGCGGCGGTACGGGAGTGGGACAACATCCGGGTGGCCCGGATCGACGGGCGGGACCGGGAGCGCATTCCGGACGGCGAGCTGTGCAGCGGCGGGCTCTCCGCGTACCGCGGGCTGGACCTGCCCCGGACCGACTGGCCGGCCACCACGCTCACCGCCGGCGCCCGGCACACCTTCCGCTACCGCACCACGATCCCGCACCGGGGCACGTTCCGGTTCTACGTCACCACCGCCTCGTACGCCCCGGACGCGCGGCTGACCTGGGCCGACGTGGAGCGCAAGCCGTTCCTGTCGGTGACCGACCCGCCAATCCGCGACGGCGCGTACGAGATGCCGGGACGACTGCCGGCCGGGCGCACGGGCCGGCACCTCATCTACGTGATCTGGCAGAACTCGAACACCCAGGACACCTACTACTCCTGCTCCGACGTGATCTTCCGCGCGTCCTCGCGGGCCACCCGGCCGGCCGCACCGGCGGCGAGCGCGGCGGTGCCGCGTACCCGCTCGGAGTCGGCGACCGCGGACGCGCCGGGAGTGCCGGTCGCGGCGGTGACCGGGACCGGCCCGTTCTCCCGGCCGCTGGTCGTCGGGGCGGCGGCGGTGGCGGTCGCCGCGCTGCTCGCGGCCGTGCTCGGCCGGCGGATGCGGCGGGCCGGCGGCCCACCGCCCGGGCGCCCGTGCGGGGTTCGTAACCATCGCGCCGGGCGGCGCCGGATCTGGTGAGGCGACGGCCCCGGCGCGGCCCGGGTCGTCGCGCGCGCCGGTGACCGGCCGCGCAGTCACCCGACCGGTCGCTTCCGCGTTGCCCCGGTGTCGGACCCGCCAGGGCAACGCAGAGGAGTGTCGATGTTCCTACGTCTCGCAGTGGTACTCACGGTGCTGGCCGCCGCCGTTCCGGTCGGCCCGTCCGCGTCGGCGGCGCCACCCGTCGCCGCCGACGACTTCTCGCTGACCGTCGCGCCCGTCGCCGTCACGGCGGTGGCCGGACATCCGGCCCGGGCGACCGTCGACACGGCCACCACCAGCGGGGCGCCGCAGCCGGTGGCGCTGCGGGTGACGAACCTGCCCGCGGGCGTCTTCGCCGCCGTCACGCCGGCCACGGTGACGAGCGGGGCCTCGGCCACGGTGTCCGTCCAGACCTCCGTCTCCGCCCGCGCCGGCACCTTCACGCTCGTCGTCGAGGGCGTCGGCGCGACGCTGCGGCGCCAGGCGGCGCTGCGGCTGGTGGTGCGGACGCCGACCGCCGTCCGGGCCGCCTTCTACTACCCGTGGTTCCCGGAGGCGTGGCGGCAGGGCGGGCTGGACCCGTACACCAACTACCGGCCGAGCCGGGGAAGCTACACGGTGGACGCGACGGTGGTCCGGGAGCAGGTGGCGGACATGCGGTACGGCGGCATCACGGTCGGGCTGGCCTCCTGGTTCGGCCAGGGCACCACCACCGACCGGCACTGGCCGGCGCTCTTCCAGGGGGCCCGGGACACCGGGTTCGCCTGGGCGCCCTACTACGAGCCGGAGGGGAGGGGCCGGCCCACCCCCGACCAGATCGCCGCCGACCTGCACTACCTGCGCAGCACGTACGGCGGGGACCGCTCGGCGCTGGCCGTGCTGCCCGGTCGGGGCATGGTGGTCTTCGTCTACAACGCCCTCGACCTGACCATGGCCGAGGGTTGCGGGACCGTCGACCGCTGGGTCCGCGCCCGGTCGTTGCTCCAGCGGCTCTGGGGCGAGTCCATCTATCTCAACCTGAAGGTGTTCTCCGGCTACCGCCACTGCGCCAACAGCGTCACCGTGGACGGCTGGCACCAGTACGCCCCGGCCCATCCCGAGTCCGACTTCAGCGGGGCGCCGGGCGGCGCGTACTCCGTCTCGCCGGGTTTCTGGAAGGCCGGGCTGCCGTACGGGCGCTCGCCGTTCCTGTCCCGCAACCTGGACCGGTGGCGGGCCGGGGTGGCCCGGATGACCGCCTCCGGGGCGTTCTGGCAGCTCGTCACCACGTACAACGAGTGGGGCGAGGGGACGGCGGTCGAGAGTTCCGTGGGGTGCCGGGGCGTCGCGCCGGCGGGCGCGCTCTGCGACTGGAGCGGTGGTGGCCGGTCCGAGTTCGTCACCGTGCTGCACGACCACCCGCCGGTCGTGACGTCCGGCTGACGTCGGCGCGCGGCGTCGACCACGTGCCGCCGCCGCGCGACCGTCGCGTTCCGCTGTCCAAATAACGCATTGCCGCCCCGAGCCGGGGCGTCTCCATTCACAACTGCGCCATTGTTGCGACGCGGCGCGTCGCGGCGGTGGCGCAGTTTTTTCGTGGTGCCCGACGCGCGTCGCGCGGCAACGTGAAAGCCCTACCTTTGCCGCCCCTGAGCTGGCAATGTGCCTCGTCTATCTATGAACCACTGCGGTCCGGTTCGTTTATTGCACGTGTCGTGGTGCTGACGTTTCAGGAACTGGAAGTCCTCTGTTAACCCTCCGTACTCTTTGCGTATCCGAGCCGCCACCCCGTGCTGCGGGTTCGTCCCTTACTGGGCTCCGGGAAATCGATTCATTTCTCCGGCGGACGGTTCTGCATCCAGTGCCCGTCATCAACGTGGCTCACGCCGCTCGTGCCGACCATGGGGGTTGACATGAACAGAGTCGGATCCGGAGTTCGCGACCGGCGAACCGAACCGGAGGCGCAGCTCCAGGCGCTGCACGAGGCGGACGAGGGCCGCCCGCCCCGACTGACCGTCATCGTGCCCACCCGGAACGAGGCGGAGAACGTCCCGATCCTGCTGGCGCGGCTCGGCCCGCTGCTGGCGCCGCTCGACGCCGAACTCCTCGTGGTCGACGACAGCGACGACGGCACGCCGGGGGTGCTCGCCCGGGTGGCCGCGGCGGCGTCGATCGACGTACGGCTGCTGCACCGGCCGCCGCACGCCCGCGCCGGCGGACTGGGCGGCGCGGTCCTGCTCGGCACCGCGCACGCCCGCGGCGAGTGGGTGCTGGTGATGGACGCCGACCTCCAGCACCCGCCGGCCGCGGCGGCGACGCTCGCGCGGATCGCCATGCGCCACGACGTCGACGTCGTCATCGGCACCCGGTACGCCGGCAACGGCTCCCCGGGCGGGCTCGACGGGGCCCTCCGGACGGCGACCTCGTCCTGGGCGACCCGACTGGTGAAGGGCATGTTCCCGCGTCGGCTGGCGACGGTGAGCGACCCGATGAGCGGGCTGTTCGCCTTCCGCCGGGCCGCGGTACGCCTGGACAGGATGAACCCGATCGGCTTCAAGGTGCTGCTGGAGTTGCTGGTGCGCCATCCCGGCGCCCGGGTCGCCGAGGTGGCGTACGACATGGCGCCCCGGCACGGCGGCCGGTCGAAGGCGTCCCTGCGGGAGGGCGTGACGTTCCTGCGACACCTGGCCCGGCTGCGGGGCCGCCGCCTCGTCGGGCAGATCCGGCGGAGCCCGCGTACCCACGTCGAGCGGCTGCGTGAACTGGGCCGGATGATCGCGTTCGGCATGGTCGGGCTCTCCGGCATGGTGGTGAACACCGCCGTGCTCTGGTTCTGCTACGAACCCGCCCGGATGCACCACCTGATCGGTGCGGCGCTGGCCACCCAGGTCTCCACCTCGTGGAACTTCCTGCTGATCGACAGCCTGATCTACCGGCGGAACCGGCACGGCTCGTTCGCCGCCCGGGCGGCCCGGTTCTTCCTGCTCAACAACGCGTTGCTGCTGTTGCGGCTGCCCGTGCTCCAGGCTCTGGTGTGGGCGGGGGTCGGCATCCTGGTGGCCAACGCGGTCACCCTGGTGGCGCTCTTCCTGGTCCGGTTCCTGGTCAACGACCGGGTCATCTACACCGCCGTCGACAAGGCCCGACGCGACCCGGTGCGGTTGCTCGTCGCCGGCGCCTCCGAGGCGCCCAGCACCCCGTCGCGCCGGCGCTACCAGTACCTCAAGTACCGCTACGACGTCGCCGGCGTGGTGACCATCGGCTCGCAGATCATGCTGCCGGAGCTGGAGTTCTTCCGGGCCCAGTGGGTGCCCGACTCCGAGGTGGACATCGCGGTGCGGGTCAGCGACATCGGCGGTCGTGGGCCGCAGCGCCGCGCGGCCATGACCCAGTACGCCGACCAGTCCGTGCTGCGCTACGAGGAGCAGCTCGGCCGGTGGGGCGCGAACTTCCGCATCCAGCTCGGACCGCCGATCGAGATCCAGGTCGGCCCGCTGCTGGCCCACTCGCCGCACGTGGTCTACACCAACATCATCGAGGCGCTGCTCCGGTTCGTCATGGTGGCCCGGGGCCACATGCTGCTGCACTCCGCGTGCGTCACGCTCGACGGGGTCGGGGTGATGCTCTCGGCGCTCACCGACACCGGCAAGACCGCCACCGTGCTGCGGCTGCTCCGCGACCACGGCGGTCTCTTCCTCTCCGACGACATGACGATCGTCCGGCCGGACGGGGTGGCGACCTGCTTCCCCAAGCCGCTCACCATCAGCGCGCACACGCTCCGTGCGGTGCAGGCGCAGGACCTGACGCCCGCCGAGTGGCGGCGGCTGCAACTCCAGAGCCGCCTGCACTCCAAGGGTGGCCGGTCCCTGGCGCTGACGCTCAGCCGGTTCAACCTGCCGATCATGGGGATCAACGCGGTCACCCAGCTGCTGATCCCGCCGCCGAAGTACAGCGTCGACCGGCTGGTGCCGTGCCGGATCGGCACCACCACCCGGGTGGAGGAGCTGTTCGTCATCGAGCGCGGCAAACCCGACATCACCGAGCTGGGCGCCGCCGACACGCTCGACCGCATGATCGACAACACCGACGACGCGTACGGGTTCCCGCCGTTCCGGTACCTCGCGCCGTCCATCACGATCGACGGCCAGGGGTACGTCCAGCTCCGGGCACGGGAGCGGGACATCCTCGCCGGTTTCCTGTCCCACGTCCGCAGCCGGGTCGTCGTCTCGGACACCTTCGGCTGGGCCGACGACATCCCCCGGCTGCTGCGGGAGGAACGCGCCGGCCGGGGCGCCCCGGTGGTGCCCGCCCAGCCGTGGCCGAGTTGGAGCGGTGACCTGACGGTGGCGGGAGGGCCGGCGTGAGCGTGAGCCATCCGGCCACCACCGACACGCTGCCCGAGCAGCGGCGGGGCGAGGCGCAGCGACCGGTGAGGTCCGCGCCGCCGTCCTGGCTGCCGGCGCTGCGGCGGCCACGGTGGAAGGTGGCCGGTGGACTGACCGGGGTCGCCGTGCTGGCGCTGTTCGTCCGGACGTGGCAGATCGACGCGTTCGGCTTCAACAGCGACGAGGCGGTGTACGCCGGGCAGGCCGCCTCGCTCGCCGGCAACCCCCGCTACACCGAGTACTTCCCCGTCTTCCGGGCCCACCCGATGCTCGTCCAGGCGCTGCTGTCGCCGTTCTTCCGGGCCGGGGAGGTGGACGTGGCCGGCCGGCTGGTCGTGGTGGCGCTCGGCGTGCTGACCGTGCTCGCGGTCTACCCGCTGGGCGCGCGGCTCTACACCCGGCGGGTCGGGCTCATCGCCGCGCTGTTGCTGGCCGTGATGCCGTACCACGTGGTGGTGACCCGGCAGGTGCTGCTGGACGGGCCGATGGTGCTGCTGGCCACGCTCACGCTGTACTGCATGGTCCGGTTCGTCCAACGGCAGGACGCGCTCTGGTACGTGGCCACCGCCGCCATGCTCGGCGTCACCATGCTGGCCAAGGAGACCAGCATCGTGCTGGCCGGCAGCGTCTACGCGTTCCTGGCGCTCACCCCGGGCGTACGCCGGCCGGTGCGGGCCACGCTGCTGGCGCTGCCGGTGCTGGCGCTGGTCTTCGCCACCCATCCGATCTCCCAGGCGTTGGCCGGCCGCACCGAGACCGGGCGCAACTACCTCGTCTGGCAGTTGTTCCGGCGCCCCAACCACCCGATGTCGTTCTACCTGGAGAACGTGCCCTCGTCGATCGGGCTGCTGGTGCTGCTCGCCGCGTTCGGGGGCCTGTGGTGGGCCCGTCGGCAGCGGAGCTGGCGGGAGACGCTGCTGCTGTCCTGGATCGCCGTGCCGGTGGTCTTCTTCCAACTCTGGCCGGTCAAGGGTTTCCAGTACCTGCTGCCGGTCGTCGTGCCGGTGGCGGTGCTCGCCGCGCGGGCGTTGGTCGTCCTGCCGGTGCCGGCCCGGGTCGCCGCCGTCCCCCGGCGGGTGATGCCCCGGGCCCGCGTCCACCTGGTGGTCCGGCTGGTGGCCGTCGCCACGGTCGCGCTGAGCCTCCTCGGACCGTGTTGGCGGGCGGTCAGCCAGCAGGGTGGGGCGCACTTCCTGGCCGGCTCCGGCGGCGTGCCGGGCGGCCGGGAGGCCGGGAGGTGGTTGACCGACCACACGCCGGACGGGTCGGTGATCCTCACCCTCGGCCCGTCCATGTCGAACATCATCCGCTACTACGGCCAGCGGCAGAGCTACGGGCTGTCGGTCAGCCCGAACCCGTTGCACCGCAACCCGTCCTACGTGGCGCTCAACAACCCGGACGGGTGGCTGCGCAACAACAACCTGCACTACATCGTCTGGGACTCGTTCTCCGCGCGTCGCTCGACGTTCTTCGCCGACCGGCTGGCGACCCTCGTCCGGCGCTATCACGGCCGGATCGTGCACACCGAGTACGTCGGCGGCGCCGACGCCTCCGGCCGCGCCGTTCCCGTCCCCGTGATCATCATCTATGAGGTGCGTCCATGACCCGTCGGAACGATTCCGTGCTCCGGCGCCGCGCCGGGCGGCTGTCGGCCGTCGCCGTGCTGCTGGCCCTGGCCGTGGTGACGGCGACGCCGGCCGCCGCGTCGGCCGCCCCGGCGACGCCGACGTCACCGACCACGCCGATCGAGAACCTGGTCTTCCTGATGCAGGAGAACCACACGTTCGACAACTACTTCGGCACCCGGCCCGGGGTGGACGGCATCCCGAAGGGCGTCTGCATGCCGATGCGGGCGGACCTGCCGGAACCCTGCGTCAAGCCGTTCCACATCGGCAAGCTGGGCGCGATCGACCTCGACCACTCCGCCGACGCGTTCGCCCAGCAGTACAACGGCGGCCGGATGAACGGCTTCGTGGAGGGGGTGAGCAAGGCGGGCAAGGACGGCCGGATGGCGATGGCCTACTACGACGACCGCGACCTGCCGTACTACTGGAACCTGGCCGACGAGTACGTGCTCTTCGACCGCTTCTTCAGCTCGTCGCACTCCGGCAGCATCCGCAACCACATGTACCGGGTCACCGGTGGTCCGGGCGCGGCCGGCAAGGCGGAGACCATCCCGGCGACCGGCTGGGGGAACATCCCGACCATCTTCGACCGGCTGGAGGCGGCCGGGATCAGTTGGAAGTTCTACGTGCAGAACTACGACCCGACCATCACGTTCCGGTCCCGGGTCGAGGAGGAGGACATCGACCGGGGCGCGCAGGTCATCTGGGTGCCGCTGCTGGGATACGCCCGCTACGTCGACGAGCCACGCCTGTTCTCCAAGATCGTGGATCTCGACGAGTACTACGCGGACGCGGCCAGGGGCGACCTGCCGGCGGTCTCCTTCATCGCGCCGGCCGGCAACAGCGAGCACCCGCCGGGCAACATCGGCGCCGGCCAGAACCTGGTCCGGGCGCTGCTGACGCAGCTCATGCGGTCCCCCGAGTGGTCCTCCTCGGCCTTCATCTGGTCGTACGACGACTGGGGCGGCTGGTACGACCACGTCAAACCGCCGAGGGTCGACCAGTACGGCTACGGGTTCCGGGTGCCGGCGCTGCTGGTCAGCCCGTACGCCCGGCGCGGACGGGTCGACTCCACCACGCTCGACTTCACCTCGGTGCTCAAGTTCATCGAGATCAACTGGCGGCTGAGACCGCTCGCCAGCCGGGACGCCAAGGCGAACACGTTCCTCGACGCGTTCGACTTCGACGCCCCGCCCCGCCCCGGCGTCCTGCTCAGCGCCGAACGCACCACTGTCGCGTTGAAGCGGCCCGACCCCCGGCCGGTCTACGGCTCGTACGCCACCGCGCTGCTGCTGGTCGGCGCGCTGGTCGGCGCCGCGGCCGTCCGGGGTCGGCGGCGGTCGCGGTGAGCGCCGCCCGCCGGCTGCTGCCGCCGCTGCTCCTGGTGCTCCTGGCCGTCCTGCTCACCCCGGTCGCCGCCACCGCGGCACCCCGCTCCGCGCTGCCCGGCACGCTGCACCTGCAGATGGTGCCGCCGATCCGGGGCGTGCCGGTCGCGGTGGACGGCAACACCGGCCGCTCGGACGCCAAGGGCCGGGTGAACATCCGGGTGAAGAACTTCCTCGGGCTCGACAACCGGCTCACGGTCGGGTCGGCGACGGTCGGCGCCGACCGGAAGGCGGTGCTCGACCGCATCCGGGGCAGCGTGGACCACGGCGTCCGGGACCGGATCGTCGAGGTGGGCCTGCGCACGATCCGGCGGGTGAGCTGGCGCTACACCGACCGGTTCGGGTCACCGGTGCCGGCCCGGCGGGCGACCGCGATGCGGCTGCGCAGCAACACCGGCGAGATCATCGAGCTGACCGGCGACCAGTTGACGAGGCCGCTCTGGGTCGCCGAGAGCCGCACCCAGCAGGGGCCCCGGGGGCTCGTCTCGAAACGTCTCTACTACGTGGTGGACGCCGTGGTGGTGGACGGCACCTCGGTGGTGAACCGGGCCGGCCAGAAGTTCGTGCCCTGGGACCGGCAGGCCTGGGTGGTGCAGCTGCTCTTCTTCAAGGTGTCGTTCACCGCCTCGGACATGCTCTTCCCCCGGCGGGCCGGCAGCGGGATCCAGCTCACCCGGGCCGACGGGCGGGTGCAGCGGCTGGGGTTCGGCCCGGACGGCACCGTGCTGGTCCCCGACCTGCCCCGGGGCACCTACACCCTGACCGTCCGCGGCGGCGGCCTCTCCTTCGGCCGACCGGTGACCATCAGCCGGGACCAGGAGGTGACGCTCACCGTGATCAGCATCGTCGACCTGACCCTGGTGGCGGTGGGCGTGCTCGGGGTGGCCGTCGGGTTGGTCCTGCTGGGCCGCCCGCACCTGCGCCGCCCGTTCCGGGCGCTCCGCCGCGCCGCGCGACGGTCCGGTCGGCGTCGCTGGCGGCCACGCGCCGCCGTCGGCCTGGTGCTGGTGCTGGTGGCGGTCGCCGCGGCGAGCCTGCCGGCGGGCCGGGCCCAGGCCGCGTGCGCCCGATCCGGGCCCGCGGCGACCCCGACCTCGTCGCCGGTTCCGGTGCTGGCCTACTACTACATCTGGTTCAACCCCAGCTCGTGGAACCGGGCGAAGACCGACTATCCGGTGCTCGGCCGCTACTCCAGCGACGACCAGGAGATCATGCGGCGGCACGTCCGGATGGCCAAGGCCGCCGGGGTCACCGGCTTCCTGGTCTCCTGGAAACACACCGAGCAACTCGACGAACGACTCGCCGCGCTGGTCGAGGTCGCCCGCGCGGAGAGCTTCCGGCTCGGCATCGTCTACCAGGGCATCGACTTCAGTCGTAAGCCGTTACCGCTGGCCACGGTCCGGACCGACCTGGCCCTCTTCGCCGAACGCTACGCCGCCGACCCGGTCTTCGGGATCTTCGACCAGCCCGTGGTGATCTGGAACGGCAGCGACAGGTACTCCGCCACCGAGGTCGCGGACACCGTCCGCCAGGCCCAGGAGAAGCTCCAGGTTCTCGGCACCGCCAAGAGCGTCTCGGTGGTGAACAGCCAGTCGACCCTGGACGGGCAGGCGTACTACTGGTCGTCCGCCGACCCGCTCGTCGACAAGAGCCGGGACAAGCTCACCGCGATGTCCCGGGCCGTCCATCTCCGGGGCGGGCTGTGGATCGCCCCGGTCTCGCCCGGCTTCGACGCTCGCCAGATCGGCGGGAGAAGGGAGGTGCCCCGCCGGGACGGCGAGACCCTGCGCGCGTCCTTCGCCGCCGCCCGGCTCTCCCAGCCCGACGCCCTCGGCGTCATCAGCTGGAACGAGTTCACCGAGAACACCTACGTGGAACCGAGCGAACAGTGGGGCAGCAGGTACCTGGAGGTCCTGGCCGACCTGCTCGGCGTCGCCCCGCACCCGGACGCGCAACTGGACAGCAGCGCCGAGGGCGACAACTGGGGCCTGCCCGCCTGGGCCGCGCTGATCCTGGCGGTCGGCGCGGTGGTCCTGGTGCCGCTCTGGCTGTACCGCCGTCGACGGCGTGCGCGAGCCGCCGCCACACCGTCGACCCCATCCGGCGCCACGCGGTCCGAGGAGGCGCCGCTCCACCACTGACCGGGCGACCCGATGTCGCGGCCGGCCCGGACCACCCTCCACACCGTTCTGGAGGAGCAATGACAACTCAATCCCGATCCCCGCTCCGTCTCCTGGCGCCGGCCCTGGTCCTGGTCCTGGTCCTGGTCGGCCTTGCTCCGCCCGCTACCGCGGCACCCGCCGGCACCCCGGCGAAGCCGCACGCCACCACCGCGGCCCAGGTGGCCCGGGCCGCCGCGGCCGTGACGCTCAACCCGGTCGCCGACGCCTGGGTGGACGCCGCCCACCCGACGGTCAACGCGGGGCGGACCGCCTCGCTCCGCGTCGACGCCGTGCCCCGGCAGGTCGCCTACCTGCGCTTCGAGGTCACCGACGTGGCCACGGACCCGACCGCGGTGCTGCGTCTCTACGTGGAGACCGCCAGCAGCACCGGGGTGGACGTCCACCCCGTCGCCGACGACACCTGGGACGAGAACACCATCACCTACGACAGCGCCCCACCGATCGGCGCGACGGTCGTCCGCAGCGGACCGGTGGGCGCGGACACCTGGGTGTCGGTGAACGTCTCGTCGCTGGTCACCGGCAACGGGCCGGTGACCGTGGCGCTCACCACCACCAACGACACCGGCCTGCGGGTGACCAGCCGGGAGGGCGTCAACAAGCCGCAACTGTTGAGCCCGGCACCGCCCAACCCGTCGCCGTACGTGGTGACCCGGACCGGGGCGACGACCTACCGGGCGGCCTCCGACGTCACCGGTGAGACCTACACCGGCAGTCTCAAGACCGTGCTGGAGAGCGCCGTGGTCGAGCTGAACCGGCTGGGCGGCGGCACGGTCCGGTTCGAGGCCGGCACGTTCGACTTCGGCGCGGAGTACATGAAACTGGAGGGCATCCGCAAGGTGACCTTCGTCGGCGCCGGCATGTACGACACGCTGATCCGCAACGACAACTCGTCGGCAGGGGACACCGAGCCGTTCAACACCAAGGGCTGGGACGGGGTGATCGTCCGGGACCTCGCGGTCTCGGCCGGCGGGGCGTTCCGGAGCACAAGCGACGCGCTCGACTTCGACGACGGCAACAACATGGTCGTGGAGCGGGTGCGGGTGACCGCGTCCCGGGGGCGGGGCATCGTGTTCGACGGCAAGAACCAGACCTGGACGTCGATGGGCAACACGGTCCGGGACTGCGTCATCAGCGGCGCCCAGAGCGACGGCGTCGAACTGCTGGCGACCAGCGGTGACACGGTCACCGGTTGCACCATCACCAACGTGGGCGGGCACGGCATCCAGGTCAACCGCGCCTCGTCCACGGCCGACCAGCCGAACAAGACGGCCGACCACAACCTGATCAGCGACAACGTCGTCGACCAGGCCGGGCAGGACGGCATCAACATCAACAGCGGCACCGGCAACCAGATCATCGACAACCACGTCACCGACAGCGCCGACGACACGCCCAACCGGGACGGCATCCGGGTCACCACCGCGACCGGGATCACCTGCGTCGACACCGTGGTCAGCGGGGACGTGGCCGTCGACGACCAGACCGTCAAGACGCAGCGTTACGGGCTCTACGTCACCGAGGGCTGCAACGCGACTGTGGTCGGGCCCGGCAACACGTTCACCCCGAACCGGGTGAGCGCGGTCCGGGACGCCGGCAACGGCACCATCTTCCAGTAGCGTCGCGCGTCCTCAGGCACCGGCGAGGATCTGGTCGATCTCGGCCAGGTCCTCGCCCGCGAGGTCCAGGTCGTCCAGCGCGGCGACGTTGCCGGCCAACTGCTCGACACTGCTCGCGCCGATGATCAGGCTGGTCATCCGCGGATCACGCAACGCCCAGACCAGGGCGAGCTGGGCCAGGCTCTGCCCCCGCCGCCGGGCCACCTCGGCGAGCGCGCGGACAGTGGCCATCCGCGACTCGTCCAGGTCGCTCTCGTTGAGGAAGACGCTGGTCCGCACGCGCGAGTCGGCCGGGATGCCGCCCAGGTAACGGTCGGTGAGCAGGCCCTGGGCCAGCGGGCTGAACGCGATGCACCCGGCGCCGACCTGGTCCAGCGTGTCCAGCAGGCCGTCGGACTCGGTCCAGCGGTTGAGCATCGAGTACGACGGCTGGTTGATCAGCAGCGGGGTGCCCAGGTCCCGGAGGATCTCGGCGGCCCGGGCGGTCTGCTCCGAGTCGTAGTTGGAGATGCCCACGTAGAGCGCCTTGCCCGAGCGGACGACCGCGTCCAACGCGCCCATCGTCTCCTCGAGCGGGGTGTCCGGGTCGAACCGGTGCGAGTAGAAGATGTCCACGTGATCCAGGCCCAACCGGCGCAGCGACTGGTCCAGCGACGAGATCAGGTACTTCCGGGAGCCCCACTCGCCGTACGGGCCGGGCCACATCAGGTAGCCGGCCTTGCTCGACACCACCAGCTCGTCCCGGTACGGCTTCAGGTCGGTGGCGAGCAGCCGGCCGAACACCTCCTCCGCCGCGCCCGGCGGCGGGCCGTAGTTGTTGGCCAGGTCGAAGTGGGTGATGCCGAGGTCGAAGGCGCGGCGGACGATGTCGCGCTGCCGTTCGAAGGGTCGGTCCGGCCCGAAGTTGTGCCACAGGCCGAGGGAGATGACGGGCAGCTTCAGCCCGCTGCGGCCGCTGCGCCGGTAGAGCATCGAGTCGTAACGGTCGTCGCTGGCGAGGTAGGTCACCCGATCATTCTGCGCCCACCGGCGAACCGGTGTGCGGCCACCGGGGCGCGGGTAGCGTCGGAGCCATGCGTTTCGTGCGGCTCGACACTCCCAAGCCCATTTCCAAGATCGGCCTCGGCACGTGGCAGTTCGGCTCCCGCGAGTGGGGCTACGGCGCCGACTACGAGCGGCGGGCGGCCGAGATCGTGCGGCGGGCGCTCGACCTCGGGGTCACCCTCTTCGACACCGCCGAGCTGTACGGCTTCGGCCGCAGCGAACGCATCCTCGGCGCCGCGCTCGGTGCCGACCGGGCGAAGGTGGTGGTGGCCAGCAAGATCTTCCCGCTGTTGCCGGTCGCCCCGGTGGTGCAGCAGCGGGCGGTGGCCTCCGCCGCCCGGCTCGGCGTCGACCACGTCGACCTCTACCAGGTGCACCAGGCCAACCCGGTGGTCGCCGACACCACCACCATGCGCGGCATGCGCTCGTTGCAGGACGTCGGGCTGGTCGGCGAGGTCGGGGTCAGCAACTACGACCTGCGCCGGTGGCGGTTCGCCGAGGCCGCGCTGGGCCGCCGGGTGCTGAGCAACCAGGTCCGCTACAGCATGATCGACCGCGGCCCGGAGGAGGACCTGATCCCGTACGCGGAGCAGGCCGGCCGGATCGTCATCGCGTACAGCCCGCTGGCGCAGGGGTTCCTCTCCGGCCGCTACGACGCCACCAACCCGCCGTCCGGGGCGGTGCGCCGGGCCAACCCGTACTTCCTGCCGGAGAACCTGGCCCGCGGCACCGAACTGATCGCCACGCTGCGCGAGGTGGCCGACGCACACGACGCCACGCCGAGTCAGATCGCGCTCGCGTACGTGCTGCGGCACCCGAACGTGGTGGCCATCCCCGGCGCGTCCGGGGTGGAGCAGATGGAACGCAACGCGGCCGCCGCCGACATCGACCTGGCCGACGACGAGTACGCCGCGCTGGTCGCCGCCGCGCACGCGTTCCGGCCGGTCACCGGCCTGGCCGCGATGCCCCGGCTGATCCGCGCCCGACTGGGGAAGTGACCGCATGGACGACGTCACCGCACTGATCCTGGACGACCACGCCGCCTTCCGGCGCGGCTTCGCCCGACTCGACGACGCCCGCGACCCGGCCGAGATGCTGGCGATCTGGGAGGCGCTCGCCCTGCACCTGGACATCCACGCCGAGGCGGAGGAGGCCATCCTCTATCCGCACCTGGTGAAGCACGGCGACGACGGCGAGGACGAGACCGCCGACGCGATCGGCGACCACAACAAGATCCGCGACGCGATCGCCGAGGCCAAGCTGCACGAGGTCGGCTCGGACGCCTGGTGGGCGGCGGTCGGCACGGCCCGCCGGGAGAACAGCGAGCACCTGGCCGAGGAGGAGGACGAGGCGCTGCCCGACTTCCGCCGGCACGCGAGCGTGGAGCTGCGGGCCGAGCTGGGGGCGCGTTGGCTCACCTTCTACGGCGAGCACAAGAACGGCCGGGACCTGCCGTTCCGCGACAAGGACCCGCAGGGCTACGTGCGCGACCACCGCTGACGGGCCGGTCTCCCCGGCGCGGGGGAGTCGCCCGGCGACCGGCGACGGGACAATGACCGGACGACGGTCCGGGGCGCGCTCGCGCCGCTGGTGCGCGGCAGCACCTGGCGGCGTGCCGTGTTCCTGCTGCTCGGCGGCGTGCTCGCACTGCCGTACGCGCTGCTGGTGGTGGCGTTCGCGCAGCTCCTGACCAGCACCGAGGTGCCGCGCCCGCTCGGGCTCGGGCTGCTCACCGCCCCACGGTTCTGGGCGTTGACCGGCGGGTTCAGCCTCACCACGCTGCCGATGCTGCTCTGGCCGCTGCGGGCGCTGACCGCCCCCGGTGGTCGGTCCCGGTCACGGGGCGGGACCGACCACCGGGCGACGCGGGAAAACTGAGCTAGCGTGGTGCGGGTGAGCGCTCACTCCCAGGTTTCCCCGGCTCCGCCGGCCGAGCTGCCCGCCACGCTCGGCGCGCTGCGCGCGACCGGCCACCACTACCGCACCGTCAAGCAGGAACTCCGCGACAACCTCCTCGCCCGGATGCGGTCCGGCGAGGAGCGCTTCCCCGGCATCGTCGGCTACCAGGACACGGTGCTGCCCGAGGTCGAGCGGGCGCTGCTCGCCGGCCACGACATGGTGCTGCTCGGCGAGCGGGGGCAGGGCAAGACCCGACTGATCCGCGCGCTCGGCGGCCTTCTCGACGAGTGGACCCCGGTGATCCCCGGCTCGGTGCTCAACGAGCACCCGATGCACCCGCTCACCCCGGCCAGCCGGGCCCGGGTGGCCGAGGCCGGCGACGACCTGTCGATCGGCTGGCTGCACCGCTCGATGCGCTACGGCGAGAAGCTCGCCACGCCGGACACCAGCGTGGGCGACCTGATCGGCGACGTCGATCCGGTCCGGCTCGCCCAGGGGCGTACGCTCGGCGACCCGGAGACCATCCACTTCGGCCTCGTCCCGCGCACCAACCGGGGCGTGTTCGCCGTCAACGAGCTGCCCGACCTGGCCGAACGGATCCAGGTGGCGCTGCTCAACGTGCTGGAGGAGCGGGACATCCAGGTCCGCGGCTACCAGCTCCGGCTGCCGCTGGACCTGCTGCTGGTGGCCAGCGCCAACCCGGAGGACTACACCAACCGGGGCCGGATCATCACTCCGCTCAAGGACCGCTTCGGCGCCGAGATCCGCACCCACTACCCGCTCGACCTGGAGCTGGAGCTGGCGTTGATCCGGCAGGAGGCCGACCTGGTCGCAGGCGTGCCGGAGCACGTGCTGGAGGTGCTCGCCCGGTTCGCCCGCGGGGTGCGCGAGTCGCCGTCGGTGGACCCGCGCTCCGGGGTGTCCGCCCGGTTCGCCATCGCCGCCGCGGAGACCGTGGCCGCCGCCGCGCTGCGCCGCTCCGGCCTGCTCGCCGCCGGCGACACCGCCGGCACCGCCGACGCCGGGTCCCGCCGCGCGCCGGAGGAGGCGGTGGCGCGCGTCGGCGACGCGGTCTCGGTGACGTCGACGCTGCGCGGGAAGGTCGAGTTCGAGAGCGGCGAGGAGGGGCGCGAGATCGAGGTGCTCGCACACCTGCTGCGTACCGCCACGGCGGAGACGTTCCGGGCCCGGCTGTCCGGGCTGGACCTGTCCGGCTTCACCGGGCTGGTCGCCGAGGGCGGCGCCGTCGAGACCGGTGAGCTGGTCTCCGCCGCGGAGCTGCTGCGCCAGGTCGGCACCGTGCCAGGGCTGGCCAAGGTGCTCGACCGGCTCGGTCTGGGTGACGCGCCCAGCCCGGCGGAGGCCGCCGCCGGCGTCGAGTTCGTCCTCGAAGGGCTGCACCTGACCCGCCGGCTCGGCAAGGACGTCACCGACTCCGGGCGCACCGTCTACGGCGGCCGGGGCTGACCGTGGCCGGCAACCGGTTCCGGTACGGGCAGTGGCGCGGCGGGCCCGACCCGCTCGCCCCGCCGTACGACGTGCGTGCCGCGGTGGACGCGGTCGGCGCGGAGGTGCTCGGCGGGGGCAGCCTCCGGGAGGCGCTGCGGGACCTGCTGCGGCGCGGCCCGGACGGGCGCGGCGGCCTCCAGGACCTGGCCGCCCGGGCCCGCCGGCTGCGCCGGGAGGCGCTGCGCCGGGGCGACCTGGACGGCGCGGTGACCCGGGCCCGCGCGCTGCTCGACCAGGCGCTCGCCGCCGAGCGGGACGAGCTGCGGGGCCGCGACGGCGACGACGCCCGGTTCGCCGAGGCGGTGCTGGACAATCTGCCCCGGTCCACCGCGCGCGCGGTCTCCGAGCTGTCCGGGTACGACTGGGCCAGCGCCGAGGCCCGCCAGACGTACCAGCGGATTCTCGACGGGCTGCGTGGCGACGTGCTGGAGCAGCGCTTCGCCGGGCTGCGGGACGCGGCGCGGGCCGCCGGTGACCCGGACGCCCAGCGCCAGCTCGGCGACATGATGCGCGACCTCAACGAGTTGCTCGCCCGGCACGCCCGCTCGGAGGACACCACCGACGCGTTCGCCGAGTTCATGCGCCGGCACGGCGAGTTCTTCCCGGAACGGCCCCGCAACGTCGACGAGCTGATCGACGTGCTGGCCCGCCGGTCGGCGGCCGGGGAACGACTGATGCGGTCGCTGTCGGACCGGCAGCGCGAGGAACTGGCCGGGCTGATGCGCCAGTCGCTCGGCGACCGGCTCGCCGGGGAGCTGTCCCAACTCGACGCGCACCTGCGTTCGCTGCGCCCCGACCTGAACTGGCAGCGCGGCGAACGGGTCCGCGGCGACCAGCCGCTCGGCTACGGCGAGGCGACCGGCGCACTCGACGAGATCGCCGAACTCGACGAGCTGCTGGACTCGCTCGACCAGGACCAGGCCGGCGCCACGCTTGACGACGTCGACGTCGACGCGGTGGCCCGGACGCTGGGCCGGGACGCCGCCGACGACGTACGCCGCCTGCGCGACCTGGAGCGGGAGTTGCGCCGCCAGGGCTGGGTGACCCGGGACGCGGACGGGCTCACGCTCAGCCCGAAGGCGCTGCGCCGGCTCGCCGGCACCGCGCTGCGGCGGGTCTTCGCCGACCTGACGGCCGGTCCCCGGGGCCAGCACGACCTGCGCTCCGCCGGTGCGGCCGGCGAGGTCAGCGGCGCCTCCCGCCCCTGGGAGTACGGCGACGAGCAGCCGCTGGACGTGGTGCGCACGCTGACCCGGGCGGTCCGCCGGGCCGGCCCCGGCGTGCCGGTGCCGCTCGCGGTCGAGGACTTCGAGGTGATGGAGACCGAGCGTCGGGCGTCCGCGGCGGTGGTGCTCTGCGTCGACCTGTCGTACTCGATGATCTCGCAGGGGCGGTGGGGCCCGATGAAGCAGACGGCGCTGGCGCTGTCGCACCTGATGGCCACCCGGTTCCCGCAGGACGCGTTGCAGATCGTCGGCTTCGGGCGGGAGGCGATGCCGCTGACCCAGCAGGAGCTGGCGGCGGCGGAGCCGGACATGGAGCAGGGCACCAACCTCCAGCACGCGTTGCGGCTGGCGGGCCGGCACCTGCGCCGCCACCCGGGCGCCGAGCCGGTGGTGCTCGTGGTGACCGACGGCGAGCCCACCGCCCATCTGGATCCGGACGACGGCGAGGCGTACTTCAACTGGCCCCCGCTGCCGGAGACGATCGAGGCGACCATCCGCGAGGTGGACAAGCTGACCCGGTACGGCGCCACGCTCAACCTGTTCATGCTCGGCGACGACCCGGGGCTGCGCCGGTTCGTCGACGCGGTGGCCCGCCGTTCCGGTGGCCGGATGTTCACCCCCGACCTGAACGACCTCGGCGAGTACGTCGTCTCCGACTACCTCCGCGCCCGCCACGGCCGCCGCTGACGATCTCATCCGGGTGAACCGCACCGGGTAGCCGTGGTGCGGGCGGTCGCTCCGAGGGTTGGATGCGGGCATGGACGAGGTGGACGCCGGAGCGCTGCGGCGGGCCTATGACGAGCTGCTCGCCGAGGTGGACGCGGGCGGGTTCGGGCCGCCGCCGGAGGGGGAGCTGAGCGCCGAGCAGATCGTCGCGCACCTCGCCGCCAACGACGAGCTGATGAGCGAGGCGACCGAGGCGGTGCTGGCCGGGTCGCCGTTCGCCTACTACGACCTGGACACCGTGCACCGCCCGCAGCTCGACGCGCTGGTCTCCGAGTGCGGCGGGCTGGACGGGCTGGCCGCCCTGCTGCGGGCCACCAGCCTGAAGCTCTGCGCGCTGGCCGAGCGGCTCGGCCCGGCCGCCGAGACGCCCGTCGAGACCGTGCTGCGCGAGGGCTTCGACCTCGACGTGGACGACGCGCTGCCCTGGGGGCGTGCGCTCGACCTGCACATCCGGGTGCACCTGCCGCTGCACCTGACCCAGCTCCGCGCGCTACGCCGGCAGCCCCACCTGGCCTGACCCCGAGGGCGCGCGGAAGGCGCGGCGGTAGGCGGTGGGGGCCACGCCCACCCGGGCGTGGAAGTGCTGGCGCAGGGCGGCGGTGGTGCCGAAGCCGGCGTCCCGGGCGATCCGGTCGACGCTCAGGTCGGTGGTCTCCAGCAGCACCCGGGCGTGCTCGGTGCGTTGCCGCAGCAGCCACTGCGCCGGGCTGAGCCCGGTCTCGGAGCGGAAGTGCCGGGTGAACGTGCGGACGCTCATCCGCGCGTGCGCGGCCATCTCGCGCAACGCGACCGGTTCGTGCAGCCGGTGCCGGGCCCACTCGCGGGTGGCCGCGGTGCCGGTGGTCGTGGCCCGGGGCACCGGCCGCTCGATGTACTGTGCCTGGCCGCCGTCGCGCCACGGCGGCACCACGCAGCGGCGGGCCGCCCGGTTGGCCACCGCGCTGCCGTGGTCGGTGCGGATCACGTGCAGGCAGAGGTCGATGCCGGCGGCCACCCCGGCCGAGGTGAGCACCGGCCCGTCGTCGACGAAGAGCACCTCGGGGTCGAGCCGTACGCCGGGGTACAGCCGCCGGAAGCGGGCCGCGTACGCCCAGTGGGTGGTGGCCGGCCGGCCGTCGAGCAGGCCGGCGGCGGCGAGCACGAACGCGCCGGTGCAGATGGACATGATCCGGGCGCCCCGCTCGTGGGCGGCGCGCAGCGCGTCCGCCACGTCGTCGTCCACCGTGCCGGCGGTGAGCGGTGGGCCCTCGTGGATGCCGGGGACGATCACCGTGTCGGCGGTGGCCAGCGCGTCGAGGCCGTGGTCGGGGAGCACCCGGAAGCCGCCCGTGCTGCGGACCGGACGGGCCCCGGCGGTGCAGGTGGTGACCGCGTACAGCCGGGTCCGGTCCGTGACGCGGGCGGCGCCGAAGAGCTGGGCGGGGGTGCCGAGGTCGAGGGCGACCACGCCGTCCAGGGCGAGGACGACGACGCGGTGCGGCGGCAGGGCGGGCATGGCCCGATTATTGCGCACGATGGCTTTCCGGCCACTCGTCCCCGGCGCCCGCCGAGGCGAGACTCGGAGGGTGAGAAGACTGCACCCGGCCTGGCTGGTCGCCGGCGTCGCGTTCGTGGCCCTGGTCGGCGCCGCCGGCTTCCGGGCCACCCCGGGCGTCCTGCTGCATCCGTTGCACGCCGAGTTCGGCTGGCCGCTCGCCACCATCTCCGCCGCCGTCTCGGTCAACCTGCTGCTCTACGGCGTCACCGCCCCGTTCGCCGCGGCGCTGATGGACCGGTTCGGCATCCGCCGGGTGGTGGCCGTCGCGCTGCTGCTGGTGGCCGCCGGCAGCGGGCTGACCGTGGCGATGACCGAGAGCTGGCAGCTCATCCTCTGCTGGGGCGTGCTGGTCGGGCTGGGTACCGGCTCGATGGCGCTCGCGTTCGTGGCGACCGTCACCGGGCGCTGGTTCGTCCGCCGCCGGGGCCTGGTCACCGGCGTGCTCACCGCCGGCGGGGCGGCCGGGCAACTGGTGTTCCTCCCGCTGCTCGCGGTGCTGGTGCGCGACCACGGATGGCGGACGGCGGCACTCGTCGTGGCCGGGGCCGCGCTCGCCGTCGTACCCCTGGTGGGGTGGTTGCTGCGCGAGCACCCGGCGGATCTCGGCCGACCCGCCTACGGCGCCACCGAGGTCGTGCCGCCGGCCCGGCCGGCCGGCGGCGCGGCGGGCCGCGCGGTCGGCGCGCTGGCCGCCGCCGCGCGGACCCGGCCGTTCTGGTTGCTGGCCGGCGGCTTCGCGATCTGCGGCGCGACCACGAACGGGCTGGTCGGCACGCACTTCGTGCCGGCCGCGCACGACCACGGCATGCCGGAGACCACCGCCGCCGGCCTGCTCGCCCTGGTCGGGATCTTCGACATCGCCGGGTCGGTGGCGTCCGGCTGGCTCACCGACCGGGTCGACAGCCGGCTGCTGCTCGGCGCCTATTACACGTTGCGCGGCGGATCGCTGCTGGTGCTGCCGAGCCTGTTCGCCGGCCGGGCCGAGCCGAGCATGCTGGTCTTCGTCGTCTTCTACGGGCTGGACTGGGTGGCCACCGTGCCGCCGACGGTGGCGCTGTGCCGGGAGTGGTTCGGCGCGTCCGGCGCGGTGGTGTTCGGCTGGGTCTTCGCCGCGCACCAGGTGGGCGCCGCGCTGGCCGCCACCGGCGCCGGCCTGGTCCGGGACCGCCTCGGCGACTACGCGATGGCCTGGTACGTGGCCGGTGCGCTCTCGATCGGCGCGGCCGGGCTCTCCCTGCTGCTGCGCCGACGCTCCGTCGGTGAGCCGGCGTTCGCGCCGCCGCCGGTGGCGGCCGGCCGGCGGGCGTGGAGCTACCGGGGCTGAGTCAGCCGAGCGCCCACTGCTGCTCGGCGGCGCCGCCGCACGGCGCCTGTTCCAGCTCCCGACCGGCCTCGGTGCCCGCGTCGTCGACCTGCGCGCACTTTCCGCTGTGCACGGCGACCAGCAGCACCGGCCCGCCGCCTGTCGGCTGGAGCTTCCACTGCTGGTTGGCCTGCCCGTTGCAGGACCACTGCTGCACGTCGGCGCCGTCGTCGGTGCTCGCCTCGTTGACGTCGAGGCACTTGCCGCTGGCGGCGTTGACCAGCAGGTAGGTGTCCGGGGCGACCGGCGTGACCACCCACTGCTGCTCCGGCCCGCCGGTGCAGTCGGCGAGCGCGGCCTGCGCGCCCTCCGGGTCGTCACCGGTGACGCCGACGCAGCGCCCGGACGGCACGCCCCGGATCACCCGGGGCGTGGCCACCGGCGCGGCCGGTGTCTCCGGCGTCGCGCTCGGCGTGGGCGACGGCGCGGCCCTGGTCGTCGGCGGGGCCGAACTCGGCTCGCTCTCCGCCGGGGTCGGCACGGCCGCCGCCGGCACCACCGGCCGGTCGGCCCCGCCCCCCAGCACGCCGGTCGCGAAGAACACCCCCAGGAGTACGCCGACCAGGCCGATGCCCAGCGCGGTCCGCATCAGCGGGTCCCGGGGCAGCCGGCTCCCGCCGCGGGCGGGGCGGGCACCGTAGACGGTGCCGGACGGGTCGGGACGCGGGTCGGCCATGGGGGCATCCTGACCCACCGGAGCCGCCGAGGGCCAGTCGCCCCGGCGGCCGGTGACTCAGTCGACGACCCGGACGTCCTTCCAGAACGCCACCCGGTCCCGCACCATCTCGGCCCCGGACTTCGGGTCGGGGTAGTACCAGACCGCGTCCGGGCTGGTGGCCCCGTCGTGTTCCAGCGTGTAGTAGGAGGCGGTGCCCTTCCACGGGCAGACCGTGTGCGTGTCGGAGGAGCGGATCAGGTCGTCGCGCAGGGCCGTACGCGGGAAGTAGTGGTTGCCCTCGACCAGCACGGTGTCGTCGCTCTCCGCGACGACCAGGTCGTTCCAGACGGCTTTCGGCATGTCCTTCACGCTATGCCGCGACCCGCCCGTCGGCCACCGTCGAGGGTGCCACGAATTGTCGGACCGGGGCGTAAGGTGATCTCATGCGAGCTGTCCGTGATCATGAACGGGCGGTGGACGCGTTGCGGCGGTCCTACGCCGCGGTGCCCGCCGGTGAGACGGTGCGGCTGGCCAAGCAGACGTCGAACCTGTTCCGTCCCCGGTCCGCGCCCCGGGTGCCGGGGCTGGACGTGCGCGGGCTGACCGGGGTGCTCGACGTCGACGCGACGGCCCGCACCGCCGACGTGCAGGGCATGTGCACCTACGAGGACCTGGTCGACGCGACACTGCCGCACGGCCTGATGCCGCTGGTCGTGCCGCAGTTGCGCACCATCACGCTGGGCGGCGCGGTGACCGGCCTGGGCATCGAGTCGACGTCCTTCCGCAACGGCCTGCCGCACGAGTCGGTGACCGAGATGGACGTGCTCACCGGCGCGGGGGAGCTGATCACCACCCGTCCCCGGGGCGAGCACGCCGAGCTGCACCGGGCGTTCCCCAACTCGCTGGGCAGCCTCGGTTACGCCACCCGGCTGCGCATCGAGCTGCAACCGGTCGGCCGGCACGTGGCGCTGCGCAACATCCGGTTCACCCGGCTGGAGGAGCTGGTCGACGCGATCGGCGAGGTGGTCGACAAGGGCGCGTTCGGGGGCGAGCCGGTCGACGCCATGGACGGCGTGATGTTCAGCCCCGGCGAGTCCTACCTGGTGCTCGCCACGTTCACCGACCAGGCCGACGGCCGTCCGTCCGACTACACCGGCCAGGAGATCTACTACCGCTCCCTGCGTCGGCGCACCCGCGACGTGCTGACCGCGTACGACTATCTCTGGCGGTGGGACACCGACTGGTTCTGGTGCTCGTCCGCGTTCGGCGTGCAGCACCCGGTGCTCCGGCGGCTCTGGCCGCAGCGCTACCGGCGCAGCGACTTCTATCACAAGATCGTGCGCTTCGAGCACCGGCACCAGGTGGCCGCCCGGGTCGACAGGTGGCGGGGCCGGCCGGCGCGCGAGCGGGTGGTGCAGGACGTGGAGATCCCGCTGGCGCGTACGCCGGAGTTCCTGCGCTGGTTCGCGGCGAACGTGGGAATGGATCCGGTGTGGCTCTGCCCGCTGCGGTTGCGGGAGCCGGCCGGCCCGGGATCGGCCCGGGCGTGGCCGCTGTATCCGCTCCAACCGGGCGAGACCTATGTGAACATCGGCTTCTGGGGCAGCGTCCCGATCGCGCCGGGCGCCGCCGACGGCGACGTCAACCGGCGGATCGAGCACATGGTGTCGGAGACGGGCGGCCACAAGTCGCTCTACTCCGACGCGTACTACGACCGGGCCGCGTTCGACCGGCTCTACGGCGGGGAGACCTGGCGCGCCGTGAAGGACCGCTACGACCCGGATCATCGACTCACCGGACTGTACGAGAAGGCGGTATCCCGAGCATGAGTCTGACCGACCGAACACCGGGGGCGGCGAGCGCCCCGGCCGGGCCGCCCACGGGCGGCCGGCGCACCGGACCGACCGTCGCGGACGTGATCCGCGCGGTGACCACCGGCGACCTGCCCGTCCGGGTCACCGGGTACGACGGCAGCGCGGTGGGCCCGGCCGACGCCGGGATCACCCTGGCGATCCGCACCGAGCGGGGTCTGTCGTACCTCCTCACCGCGCCGGGTGACCTGGGCATGGCCCGGGCCTACGTCAGCGGTGACCTGGGGCTCGACGGCGTGCACCCCGGTGACCCGTACGAGGCGTTGCGGGTGCTCAAGGACGAGATGCCGCTGCGGATGCCGCCGGTGGCCGACGCGCTGGCCCTGGTCAAGGGGCTGGGCTGGGAGCGGCTGCGGCCCCCGCCGGCCCCGCCGCAGGAGGCGGCGCCGCGCTGGAAGCGGGTGGTGAACGGGCTTCGTCACTCGCGGGCGCGGGACAGCACCGCGATCTCCCACCACTACGACGTGTCGAACGCCTTCTACGAGAAGGTGCTCGGCGAGTCCATGACGTACACCTGCGCGGTCTTCCGCAGCCCCGGCGACACACTGGAGGAGGCGCAGCGGGCCAAGTACGACCTGGTCGCCGGCAAGCTGGCGCTCACGCCGGGGATGCGGCTGCTGGACGTCGGCTGCGGCTGGGGCGGCATGGTCCGGCACGCGGCCCGGGAGTACGGCGTCAAGGCGCTGGGCGTGACGCTGTCCAGGGCGCAGGCCGAGTGGGCACAGGCCGCGATCGAGCGGGAGGGGCTGGGCGACCTGGCCGAGGTGCGGCACCTCGACTACCGGGACGCGCCGCGCGAGCAGTTCGACGCGATCTCCTCGATCGGGCTGACCGAGCACATCGGCGTGCGCAACTACCCGGCCTACTTCGGCGCGTTGCGGTCCCGGCTCAAGCCCGGTGGTCGGCTGCTCAACCACTGCATCACCCGGGCCGACAACCGGGCGCCGCACCGCTCCGGCGCGTTCATCGACAGGTACGTCTTCCCGGACGGTGAGCTGGCCGGCCCGGGGCGGCTGATCAGCGAGATCCACGACGCCGGGTTCGAGGTGCACCACGAGGAGAACCTGCGCCAGCACTATGCGCTGACGCTGGCCGGCTGGTGCCGCAACCTGGTCGAGCACTGGGACTTCTGCGTCAACGAGGTCGGTCCGGGCACCGCCCGGGTGTGGGGCCTCTACATGGCCGGCTCCCGGATGGCGTTCGAACGCAACGGCATCCAACTGCACCAGGTGCTCGCCACGCACAACGGCCCGCAGGGGGTGAACGGCTACCCGCTGCGTCCGGACTGGACGCCCTGACCCGTACCGACGAGAGGCCGCGCGGACCCGCGCGGCCTCTCGTCGGCGCTATTGACAAATGATTTTTGTACGTACAAACTTGTTTTTGCCATGAGAGACGTCCTGTACCTGGAAGCACGCGAGCAGGCGGAGACCCTGCTCAAGCCGCAGCGCATCGAGGTGCTGCGGCAACTCGCCGAACCGCGCACCTGCACCGAGGTCGCCGCCCGGCTGGACCAGACGCCGCAGCGCGTCTACTACCACGTCAAGCAACTGGTCGCGGCCGGCCTGGCCGAGCAGGTCGCCCAGCGGCAGGTGCGCGGCATCACCGAGGGCATCTACCAGGCCGTCGCCCGGTCCTACTGGCTCTCCCCGCGGCTGGTCGGCCGCATCGGCGACGGGCGCCGGGTGCGCGACGAGCTGAGCCTCGGCTACCTGCTCGACCTGATGGAGGAGGTCCAGGCCGACATCGCCGCGCTCGACCGGGCCGCCCCCGAGCTGCCCTCGATCGGCGTGTCCGGCGAGATCCGGGTGCCCGCCGAGCGGCGCCAGGAGTTCCTGCACGACCTGCAGTCGACGCTGCGGGACCTGTTCACCCGATACGGCGGCGCCGAGGGAGACGCCTTCAAGCTCGCCGTGGCCTGCTACCCGAAAGGCGACAACACCGATGACTGAGCCGCTGACCGTCCGCGCCCGCCTCGCCGCCGACGTGGCGACCGTCCGCCGCGCGCTGACCGACCCGACCGAGCTGCGCGTGTGGCTCGCCGAGCACGCCGAGGTCGAGCTGCCCCGCCGGTACGAGTTCTGGGGCCGCTTCACGCCCGAGGGCGACGCGCCGCACCAGCGGCTGCGGCACGTCGACGACACGTCACTGCGCTTCACGTGGACGCTCGACGGGGTGGAGACCACCACCGAGATCGAGCTGGCGCCCGACGGCGACGCCACGATCCTCACGCTGCGGCAGAGCCACTTCTCCTTCGACGAGGCGATGAGCGGCAGCAGCATCCGGGGCGTGCTCCAGACGTACTGGGCGCTGTCGATCGCCAACCTCAACGCGCACCTGGAGGGACGGTCGCTGCTGCCGCGTACCGACTTCACCGCCGCCGACCTGCGCGGCGAGCTGCTGATCGACGCCCCGATCGACGCCGTGTGGACCTCGCTGACCGACTCGGAGCAGGCCAGCGCCTGGTTCGGCTACCCGATCGGCATCGAACCCTGGGCGGGCGGTCGCTACGCGATGGGCGGCTTCGACACCGGCTACGCGGCCAAGGTGCTGGACGTGACGCCCGGGCGGGCCATCTCCGTCGACTGGGGGCCCACCGGCGTCAGCACCTGGGAGCTGGCCGAGTCCGCCGGCCGGACGAAGCTGACGTTCGTGCAGTCCGGCTTCGACGAGGGCAACCCCCCGTACGCCGCCTGGACCGGCACCGTGGCCGGCCTGGCCGAGCTGCGCCGCTTCCACGAACTCCCCGCCTGGCGCCCCATCTGGCTCTGACGGTGAAAGGACGGGCCCCCTGTTAACGCCTGCGGTATAGGAGGGGGCCCCGCTTAACCCGTGCCCCGGGTGGGTAATGCCGGGCGATGTTCTTCATCTTCGGGCTGCGGACCAAGGTCACCCGGTCCGGTGTCGTCACCCGGGTCTGTCGTCACTGCGGCAACCAGGCCGCACAGGTGATCACGCGGAGGGCCACGAAGTTCAGCCTCTTCTTCGTCCCGCTGATCCCGGTGCGCACCCGGTACGCGCAGCAGTGCACGTTCTGCGGCGCCGAGTACGACATCTCCCGCGCCGAGGCCGAGCGCCTCCCGGTCGGCTGACCGTGACGCGCTTCCTCTGTTGGCTGATGGGACGGCCGATGGTCACACCGCCCGCCGTGCCGGTGCACACCGCCGCCCGTCCGCCCTGCACGCCCGGCCGTCGGCACCGTCGCCGCAGCCGGCCGGCGGCTGGCGCGCTGTCCCCGCGCTCCCCGTGGAACCGTTCCGCCGGACGGTGACCCACCGGAGCGGGTGTCAACAGGGGAACCCTCCTCTACCGGAGGCGTTAACAGGGGGCCCGTCCTTACACTTCATCGGGTGGAAGATCGGCTGGGGGAGATTCGGGGTGGGGGGCCGCCGCGGCGGCACAACGCCCGCACCATCGCGGCGCTGACCGGCAACCCCGGGTGCACCCGGCGCGCCGTGCTGGACAGCGCCGGCGCGGACAAGCCGGCGCTGGCCGAGCGGCTGGGCTTCCCGGCCCGGTTCGGGCAGTCCCGGTTCGCCATCACCCGGGGCAACGCGTTCGAGGCCCAGGTCAAGGCGGACGGCGGGGTGGAGCTGCTGCGCCTGGTGGCGGAGCGGCTCGGCGTACCGGTGCCGGCGGGCGCGACCTGGACGGACCTGGGCGGCGACGACGACCGGACGGAACGCTCCCGGGCGGCGTTGACGGCCGGCGGGGACGCTCCGGCGCTGTTCGACCATCCGCTGCTCGGCCTGGACGTGGCCGGCCGACGCGTGCACCTGGAGCCGGACCTGGTCGCCGCCCGGCTGGCCGGCCGGTTCCACGTCGTGGAGATCAAGTCGTTTCCGGTGATCGACGGGCAGGCCGACCCGGCGAAGGTGGCCGCCGCCGCGATCCAGTCCGCGGTCTACGTGCTGGCCCTGCGGGAGCTGCTCGCCGCCGCGGGACGCGATCCGGAGCTGGTCTCGCACGAGGTGGTGCTGATCTGCCCGCGCGACTTCGCCAACCGGCCGGTGGCCAGCCTGCTCGACGTCCGCCGGCAGCTCCTGGTGCTGCGCCGGCAGCTCGCCCGGATGGCCCGCGTCGACGACCTGCTGGCCACCCTGCCGGCCGGCTTCACCGCCGACCCGGCGGCCGACCCGGCCACGCTGGCCGCCGCGCTGCACGAGGTGCCGGCCCGCTACGCGCCGGACTGCCTGGCCGCCTGCGAGCTGGCCTTCTTCTGCCGACACGAGGCGCGCGGCCAGACCGGGGCGCTGGGCCGGCCGGTCCGGGAGGCGCTCGGCGGTGTGCCGGCGGTGACGGACGTGCTGGCGCTCGCCGCGGGCGTCCGTACCCCGGAGCCGGAGCAGGCGGAGGCCGCCGCGCTGCTGCGGGCCGCCGCGCGCCTGCGCGCCGACGCCCTCGCCGGAAACCCCGCATGAGTACGCCCCGAAGCGCGCGGGCGCGTCGAGCGGGGGAGCCGCGGTGAGTACGCTGCGCGCGCTGGCCCGGGCGCAGGCGGTCGCCGCCGGGCGGGCCCAGCCGGTGGCCACGGTCCGGCACCTGCACCTGTCGGACCGGCCGCTGGTGCTGGTGCCGCTGGCTCTCGCGGGTGAGGCGAACGCCCCACTGGCCGTGCTGGTGGGCGCCGCGCCGGACGAGGCCCGGCTGCTGGTGGTGCCGCAGCCCCGCAACCGGGACCAGCGGTTCGCGTTCGCCGCCGAGCTGGCCGGCATCGTGCTGCCCTATCTGGACTCGTTCCGCGGCGTGACCGAGGCGGTGGCGGTGGACCGGGGCCGGGACGTCCGCCACCGGTACGTCGACGCGCCGCAACTGCTGGTGCCGAACCCGGCCGGGGTCACGTTCCTGCGGCTGTTCGGTCGGTCCACCCGCTTCCGTCGCCCGGACGGCGACCATCCGGTGCACCCGTCGGTGCCGCTGCTCGGCCGCTGGTTGACGTTCTTCGCGGAGCGGGCCGAGCAGCCCGGCTCGGCGGCGCTGCTGGCGATGACCGACGCGTTGACGCTGCACTGGGCGACCGGGCAGAGCGCGGTGGAGGACCTGCACCTGCCGGCGTTGCTCGGCTGGCTCGACCCGCCGCCGGGGTCGACCGGGGCCGAGGCGGCGCTCCGGGCCGAGGATCCGGCGCTCGTGCCACCGGCCGGGCCGGCCACCGACCCGGAATTCGACAACCACCGGCTGGCCCCGGCGATCGAGGCGTACGCCGGGGGCGATCCGGCGGCGTACGACGAGCTTGCCGGGCTGCTGCGCGGCCAGCTCGCGCCCACCTGGGAGCTGATGTGGCGCGGTGTCGGGCTGTTGCGGGCGTTGCCGCCCGGCGCGCGGGTGGCGGGTCGGTGGGCGGGGGACCGGGACGCGTTCACCGGGTACGCCGAGCACGTCGACGCCGGCGGCGGTCCGCAGCCGCGCCGGGACGGCGCGGTGGCCGCGGCGCTGCGGTTGCAGCGGCTGGAGCGGGCGCTGACCGCGTGGGCGGTGCAGCGGGCGTACGACGATCCGCTGGTGATGGCCGAGCACCGGCTGGCCGGCGAGGCGTTCGTGGGCGAGGTGACGCTGGCGGACCCGAAGCGGGTGGACGACTCCGGCCGGCGGCCGGTGCTGCGGCCCCGGATCCAGGTGGTGACCGTCGAGCCGGTGCCGATGCCGGTGGGCGCGACGCTGTATTCGCCGGCCCGACCGGGCCAGAAGGCGACCGTGGTGTTCGTGACCCCGGGCGGGGACGGCAAGACGGAGGTGGTGCTGGAGCTGTCCGGCGGGATGGGACGCGGGCTGACCGCGCCGGCCGGCAGCGTGCCGGAGGTGGGGGAGCGGATCTGCCTGACCAGCCTCTCCGACGGCTACCTGCCGGGTGGCGTGTTCCCGACGCCGGAGGAGACGCCGTGGACGCACGGCGGACCGCCGGAGCATCACGACGGGTAGCAGTATCAATTCATTTACATGCTTGAAACTTAATCGGTTCAGTAGTGCACTGGTGGCAGCCACGCCCGACCCCCTGACCCGAAAAGGTGACCCATGCGAAGCCGCAGGATCCGCCTCGCGTCGACCGCCGCCGCCACCGTCCTGGCCGCCGCCACCGCCCTCTCCGTCGTCGCGCCGGCCGAGGCGCACACCGTCGCCCCGGCCAACGCGAACGCGTCCACCGCCACCCGCAACGTGCTCAACTGGCTCGCCCACCTGCCCAACCGCAGCAGCAACCGGATCGCCTCCGGCTTCTTCGGCGGCTACAGCAACAGCGGCTTCTCGCTCAGCCAGACCGAGGAGCTGCGCGCCGCCACCGGCCAGTACCCGGCGATCCTGAGCTGCGACTACGGCTCCGGCTGGGCGACCAACAACGACATCACCGCGCTCGTCGACTACTCCTGCAACTCGTCGCTGAAGTCCTGGTCGGCCAGCGGGGGCCTGGTCACCATCAGCGTGCACCTGCCCAGCCCGGCCAACGCCAACGGGGGCGGGCTGAACACCCCGATGGGCAACTTCGCCGACCTGCTCAACCCGTCGACCGCCGCCGGCGCCCGCTGGCGTCAGCTCCAGGACAAGATGGCCGCCGGCCTCCAGGACCTGGAGAACGCCGGGGTGCCGGTGCTGTTCCGACCGTTCCACGAGGTCAACGGCGACTGGTTCTGGTGGGGCAACCGCGACCCGAACACGTTCAAGCAGGTCTGGCAGCAGACGTACACCTACCTCACCGGCACCAAGGGGCTGGACAACCTGCTCTGGGTCTACTCGGCCGACTTCAGCCGGGGCAACCGCACCGCCTACTACCCGGGCAGCTCCTACGTGGACGTCGTCGGCATGGACGCGTACGACGACAACCCGCAGGTCTCCGGCATCCAGTCCGCGTACAGCGAGCTGGTCGGGCTGGGCAAGCCGTTCGCGTTCGCCGAGATCGGGCCGGACAGCCAGGGCTCGTTCGACTACGGGCGCTGGGTCACCGCGTTCCAGCAGAGCTACCCGAAGACGTCCTACTTCCTGGCCTGGAACGACGGCTGGGGCCCGGCCCGCAACGCCGGCGCGAGCACGCTGTTCAACAACTCCTGGATCGCCAACCGGGGCGAGGTCGACCTGGGTAACGTCACCGAGCCGGGTGGCGGCGGCACCACCCCGCCCCCGTCCGGCGGCACGCTGCTCAACGGGTTCGAGTCCGGCACCGAGGGCTGGACCGGCGCAGGAGTCACCGGCGGGCCCTGGCAGGTCACCGAGTGGGCGGCGGAGGGCACCCGCTCGCTGAAGTCCGACGTCAACCTGGGCGCCGGCGCCGCGTACCTGAAGAAGACCGCCACCACCAGCCTGAGCGGGCGTGGCACGCTGCGGGCCACCGCGCGCGTCGCGCCGTGGGGCAGTTTCGGCACCGGCAGCCAGGCGAAGCTCTACGTCAAGACCGGGGCCGGCTGGCAGTGGTTCGACGGCGGCACGGTCGCGGTCACCTCGGCCGGGGTGAACCTGTCGCTGTCGCTGGCCGGCGTGGCCAACCTCGGCGACGTGCGGGAGATCGGCGTGCAGTTCGTGCCGGGCAGTGGCGCGGGCGGCACCTCGGCGGTCTATGTGGACAACGTCACCGTCCAGTGACGACGGACCGGTCCGGTCCGGCTGACTGTCGCTATTGGGCGGTTATGTTCCGGCGCGCTACACGTCCCGTGTCCGCCGGATAACATCCAGCGGGACCGGACCGGACCCCCGGTCCGCGCCGATCGAACCACGGGGGATTCGTTGTCAGTTCGCCATGCCCGCCGGTGGGGAGCCGCTCTCCTCGGCGTCGTCACCGTCTCGACGCTGCTGGGTGGTGGGACCGCGTCGGCCGTCAGCGGTGCCACCCCGGTGCCCGACGGCACCTACGTTTTCACCGCCAAGATCACCTTCGGTGACCTGCGCGCCTGCACCGGCGCGCTGGTCGACCCGAACTTCGTGGTCACCGCGAAGACCTGCCTGACCGACGGCACCGGCCCCGTCACCGCCGGCGCCCCGGCCCGCCCCACCACCGTCGTCGTCGGGCGCACCGACCTGACCGGCACCGCCGGTCACCAGCGCGCCGCCGTCGCGGTCCTCCCGCACCCGGACCGCAACCTGGCGCTGCTCCGGCTCGCCAACCCGGTCACCGGCATCACCCCGGTCGCGCTCGCCACCGCCGCGCCCGCCGCGGCCGACACGCTGACCGTCGCCGGGTACGGCCGCACCGCCACCGAGTGGGTGCCGGACCGGCTGCACGCGGCCGACTTCACCGTGGAGGGTGTCGGCGCGGCCACCGCCGACGTCACCGGCGCCTCGGCCGGGGCCACCATCTGCCGGGGCGACGCCGGTGGCCCGGCGCTCCGCCTCGTCGCCGGTGTGCCGCAGCTCGTGGCGATCGGCAACACCTCCTGGCAGAAGGGCTGCCTCGGCGAGACCGAGACCCGCGACGGGGCCACCGTCACCCGGGTGGACGACCTGTCCGCGTGGATCCGCGAGCGGACCGCCGACGTGCAGATCTTCGGGGTGACCGCCACCGGGCAGCTCACCTACGGCGTCATCGACGCCGCCAGCGGCGAACTGCGCGCGAACCGGGTGTCGACCGCGACGCTCGGCTTCACGCCCAAGGCGATGGCCACGCTGAACGAGAACACCATCCTGGTGACGGACACCGGCGGCAAGATGTACCGGCTGGACGTGACAGGCGTCGACCCGCTGACGTTCACCACCACCTGGATCGGGGACGGCTGGTCCTCCTACGACCGGCTGACCTACGACGGCTACGGCTCGCTCTACGGGCAGATCGGCTACGAGCTGCGTCGCCGGACGCTCACCACCGAGAAGCCGACCTCGCAGAACGACCTCGGGTACCCGGTGACGGTCGCCGCCGGCTTCAGCCAGAAGACGCTCACCTCCCCGGCGCCGGGCCGCATCCTCGGCAACCTCGCCGACGGCCGGCTGCTCTCCTACCGCATCAACGGAGGCGGGCCGGAGGGGTTCATCCTCAGCACGCTCGCCACGACCGGCTGGGCCGGTTACACCCACGTGCTCTCGCCCGGTGGCGGCTGGTACTTCGCCCGCACGGCCGGCGGCGGGCTGGACCGCTTCCGCGACGCGAACCCGGTCGACGGCAGCGGCGCCGACCTGGCGAAGTCCA
Source organism: Micromonospora sp. NPDC049240 (assembly GCF_040647835.1). Classification (NCBI taxonomy): domain Bacteria; kingdom Bacillati; phylum Actinomycetota; class Actinomycetes; order Micromonosporales; family Micromonosporaceae; genus Micromonospora; species Micromonospora sp. NPDC049240. Next base: position 132,981 of record NZ_JBEZCX010000012.1, on the reverse strand, counting down.
CAGCGGTCAGCACCAGCGGGTGGAACCAGACCCTGCTGTCGGCCCGGCCGTGGCACGGCGTCATCTCGGTCTTCGGCGCCCGGCCCGACGGGCGGCTCACCTACACCGCCCTCGACCCGGTGACCGGCGCGATCGTGGTGCGGACGGTCTCCGAGCAGACGCTCGGCTTCACGCCCAAGGCGCTGGCCACCCTCAGCTCGGACACCCTGCTGGTGACCAACGGCGGTGACCTCCACCGGGTCGACGTCACAAGCGTCCAGCCGCTCACCTTCACCCGCACCACCGAACGCCTCGGCGGCGGCTGGACGCACGACCGGCTGGTCTACGACGGCAACGGCTCACTCTTCGGGCAGGCCGGCAGCGTCCTGCACAGGTACACGGTGGCCAAGGCCAAGCCGGCCGACGCGACCACCGACCTGCCCAACCACGTGGTGCCGATCGCCAGCGGCTTCGGGGTGCAGTCCCTCGGCGCCAACGGCAAGGGGCATCTGATTACCACGACCAGCACCGGGGCCCTGGCCACCTACGTCGTCACGCCGGCCGGCGCCTGGGACGGCCGGTTCGACCCGGCGACCAGCGGCTGGAACGGGGTCACGTCGCTCTTCTCGCCGGGCGGCGGCCAGTACTACCGGCGCGACGCCAACGGCGTGCTGACCGGCTACCTGGAGACCAGGCCGTTCGACACGAGCGGCGCCGACCTGGCGGCGTACGTGCCGACCGGCACGGCCAGCGCCGGCTGGGACGCGATCCTCTCCGCCCAGTCGTACGACTCCTGGCCGGACAGCACCCGCCGCTGGTGATCCGCGCCGAGGTCCGATGAGGACGCGGGCCGTCTCCACTGCGGTGGGACGGCCCGCGTCGCGTCCGGTGGCCGACACCGGACCGAGTCTGGCGGCGGCCCCCGGCGCTGACTAGGCTTGCGCCGTTCGTCGTCCGCCGTCCGGTCCTCATCACCGAGGGCGCACGTCTGGAAGAGAGCCGGAGCGCATCGTTGTCCCCCCGCACGACGTGAGCCTCGCCGCCGCGGCGCCGGCCCGTCACCCGCTCGCCGGCCGTGTCGGACTCGTCGCGGCCGCCGTCGTCGTACTCGGGGAGATGATCTGGCTGGTCGCCGCCCTGCCCGGCGCGGCGCTTGTCAGCGACCTCGGCGCGATGGCGGTGTCGAGCTGGGCGGCGGTGCTCTGCGTCGGCGCGGCCCGCCGGCACCCGGTCCCGCTGCGGCGGTTCTGGTTGCTGCTCGCGACCACCATGGCCCTCGCCGCGCTCGGTCGTACGGTGTGGACGGTCGAGCGGCTCAGCGGGATCGACCTGCCGCACACGCCGCTGGTCGGCGGGCTCTTCACCGCCGGCATCGTCACCGGCACCGCCGCGCTGCTCTGCTCCCGGGCCGGCGGAAGCAGCCTCATCGGGCAGGCCCGCACGCTGCTCGACGGCGTGATCGTCGGGCTGGCCCTGATCCCGATCGGCTGGGTGGTGGTGTTCCGCGACCTCGCCGCCGCCGACCTGTCCGACCCGCTGCGTACGTTCGGGCTGCTCTACCCGATGTTCGACCTGATGCAGCTCACCATCCTGGTGGCGGTCGCCGGGCCGGGCCGGCCGATGTGGCGGGCGCTCACCCTGATCGGCGCGGGCCTGGCGATCCGGGCCGGCGCCGACGCGGTCTACGTCTCCCTCGTCGCGCACGGCAGCTACGCCCCCGGGCACCCGGTCGACGTCTGCTGGCCGCTGAGCTACCTGCTGGTCGGCCTGGCCACCCGCTGTCCGGCGCCGGGCGGCGGTGACCGGGAGGACGACGCCGGCGAGTCGCCGCTGCCGCCGTGGTGGCGGGTCGCGCTGCCGTACCTGCCGGTGGGCGGCGCGATCGTCGCGGTGATGGTGTCCCGGCAGCCCACCGGGCAGACCCCGCACCTGGTCTTCGTCGGCATGATGGCGCTGCTCGGGGTGCTGGCGCTGCGGCAGGGGCTGGCCGCGAACGAGAACCTGCGGCTGGTCGCCCGGCTGCGCCGGCTGGCCTACTCCGACCAGCTCACCGGCCTGCCCAACCGGCTGACCTTCATCCGGCGACTGCGCCGCGCGCTGCGGGCGGGTGGACCGGTCGCCGTGGTGCTGCTCGACCTGGACGGCTTCAAGCAGGTCAACGACCGGTTCGGGCACGCCGCCGGGGACCGCCTGCTCACCACCACCGCGGCGCGCATGCGGGACGCGACCGGCCCGGACGGGATGGTCGCCCGGCTCGGTGGCGACGAGTTCGCGGTGCTTGTCGCCGGGGACCGCCCGGTGGCCCCCGAGCGGCTCGCCGTGCGGCTGCTCGCCGCGCTCGAACCGCTGCCCGGCGAGGAGGACCTCGGCGTCCACCCGTCGGCCAGCATCGGCATCGCCGAGTACGGCCCGCAACACAGCTCGCACACCGACCTGCTGCGCGACGCCGACATCGCCATGTACGCGGCGAAGGCGGCCGGCAAGTCCGCCTGGCGCACGTGCACGCCGGAGCTGCGCGAGTCGGCGGTGAGCCGGGCCGAGCTGATCGCCGACCTGCGCCGCGCGGTCGACGAGGGTCAGTTGCTGATGGAGTTCCAGCCCATCGTCGACCTGGCCACCGGCACGGTGCGCAGCGCCGAGGCGCTGGTCCGCTGGCGGCATCCCCGGCTCGGCGTGCTCACCCCGGCGCGGTTCCTGCCGCTGGCCGAGGAGACCGGGCTGATCCTGGCCATCGACCGCTGGGTGATCCACGAGGCGTGCCGGGCCGCCGCGACCTGGCGGGAGCGGGCCCCCGAGGTGACCGTCGCGGTCAACATCGCCGCCGCCCACCTCTGCCGGCCGGACCTGATCGCCACGGTCACCGGCGCGATGGGCGCGGCCGGGCTGCCGCCGCGCGCGCTCACCCTGGAACTCACCGAGTCGGCGCTGATCGAGGGCAGCGAGGCGGTGCTCGACCGGCTGGCCCAGCTACGCGACCTCGGCATCCGCATCGCCATCGACGACTTCGGGACCGGCTACTCGTCGTTGAGCTACCTGCACCGGATCCCGGCCACCGAACTGAAGATCGATCGATCCTTCGTGGCCCGGCTGGGCGCCGGCGACTCCCGCGCGTACGCCACGGTGGAGATGGTCAACCGGCTGGCCGGCGCGTTCGACCTGGCGGTGGTGGCGGAGGGGGTGGAGACCGGCGCCCAGCACGCGGCGGTCACCGCGATCGGCTGCCGGCAGGGCCAGGGCTGGCGGTACGGCCGTCCGAGCGCCCTGCCGGACCTGCTCCCCACGTTGGCGCACGAGAGAATCAGCGGGTGACTTGACCCTCACGCTGCGGGAGGCGGGAGCCTTGGTCGCGGAAGGGAGGGAACCCATGGCGTACACGGTGGGTCAGGTGGCGCGGGCGGCCCGGGTGACGGTCCGCACGCTGCACCACTACGACGAGATCGGGCTGCTGCGGCCGAGCGGGCGGACCCCGGCGGGCTACCGCCGTTACGAGGACCGCGACCTGGACCGCCTCCAGCTCATCCGCTACTACCGCGAGCTGGGGTTCCCGCTTGACGAGATCGCCGCGATCCTGGACGACCCGGACGCCGACCCGGCGGCGCACCTGCGCCGGCAGCACGAGCTGCTCTCCGGGCGGATCGGCAAGCTCCAGGAAATGGTCGCGGCGATCGAGCGCGCGATGGAGGCGAGGAAGTTGGAGATCCGATTGACGCCGGAGGAGCGGTTCGAGGTGTTCGGGGACTTCGACCCGGACGAGCACGCCGAAGAGGTGGAGCAGCGGTGGGGTGACACCGAGGCGTACCGGCAGTCGCAGCAGCGGGCCAGCCGCTACTCGAAGGAGGACTGGCTGCGCAACAAGGCGGTGAACGAGGACTGGGGGCGGCGGTTCGCCGCGCTGATGGACTCGGGCGCGTCGGCCGACGGCCCGGAGGCGATGGCGCTGGCCGAGGAGCACCGCCAGCTCATCACCGAGTGGTGGTACGACTGCTCGTACGAGATCCACACCGGGCTGGCCGACATGTACGTGGCCGACCCCCGGTTCACCGCGTACTTCGAGACGATCCGGCCCGGGATGGCCGCCTACCTGAACGAGGCCATCCACGCCAACGCGATCAGCCGGGCCTGAGCCCGCCCCGGATGGCACGATGGCCGGATGTTCATCGTCGCCGGCACCCTCTACGTCGATCCGGCCCGGCGGGACGCCTACCTGGCGTCCTGCGCGGAGGCCGTCCGCGCGGCCCGCGCCGCACCCGGCTGCGTCGACTTCGCGGTCAGCGCCGACCTGGTCGAGCCGGGCCGGATCAACGTGTACGAGCGGTGGGAGTCCGACGAGCAGTTGCTCGCGTTCCGTGGTTCCGGGCCGGACGCGGCGCAGGTGACGGCGATCCTCGGCGCCGAGGTGCACAAGTTCCGCATCTCCGGCGTCGAGGCGCCCTGAGCAGGGCTCGTGGCCCTGGCTGGCCTGGGGCGAACAGTGCCCACGGGTCGCCTACGAACTTGATGGCACGGATGGGTCAGCACGGCGGCTGCTGTTGGCCGCGCCCTGGTTGACCCATTCACGCCATCAAGTTCGTAGGCGGTGTGAGAGCATCCTCGTTCGTCGCAGCCGGGCAGCCCGGCAGCCGGGGGCTAGACGAAGACGTCGAGCAGGAGGACGCCGAGGAAGCCGACCACCGAGATGATGGTCTCCATCACCGACCAGCTCTTGATGGTCTGCCCGACGGTCAGCCCGAAGTACTCCTTCACCAGCCAGAAGCCGGCGTCGTTGACGTGTGAGAAGAACAGCGACCCGCAGCCGATCGCCAGCGCCAGCAGCGCCACCTCGGGGCCCTGGAGCGTGGCGGCCAGCGGCGCGACGATGCCGGCGGCGGTGATGGTGGCGACCGTGGCCGAGCCGGTGGCGACCCGGATGCCGACCGCGACCAGCCAGCCGAGCAGCAGCGGCGACAGGTTGGCGCCGGTGGCGGCGTCCGCGACCAGGTTGCCCACGCCGGCGTCCACCAGCACCTGCTTGAAGCCGCCGCCGGCGGCGACGATCAGCAGGATGCCGGCGATCGCCGGCAGCGAGCCACCCAGGAAACCCGAGACCTGGGTACGGCTGAAGCCGTTCCGGTAGCCCAGGAAGACCATGGCGAAGATGACGCCGGCGAGCAGCGCGACGATCGGGGTGCCGGCGATGTCCAGCGCCTTGCGGCCGGCGGTGTCCTCGTCGAGGGTCAGCTCGCCGATGGCGCGCAGCAGCATGAGCGCCACCGGCAGCAGCACGGTGACCACGGCGGCCCAGAGCGCCGGCGTGCGCCGGGACCGCGGCCCGGCCGGCTCGTCGATCGACGCGCCGGGACGACCGGTGCCGGGGTTGACCAGGTCGTCCTCGGTGACCAGGTCGCCGTCGGCGTCGGCCCGCCCGTCGCCGGGACGGGTGGGGCTGCGGTCCCCGGCGACCGCCAGGTCGCGCCGGGTGGGCAGCAGCGCCTCCGGCGCGGTGGCCGGCACGTACCGGGAGATGAAGTTGCCGAACACCGGGCCGGCGATGATCACCGTGGGGATCGCCACCAGCAGGCCGAACGCGAGCGTCTGGCCGAGGTTGGCGCCGAGCGCGTCGATCGCGACCAGCGGGCCCGGGTGCGGCGGCACCAGGCCGTGCAGCACCGACAGGCCGGCCAGCGCCGGGATGCCGATCTTCATCAGCGGCACGTCGACCCGGCGCGAGACCAGCAGCACGATCGGCACCAGCAGCACCACGCCGACCTCGAAGAACAGCGGCAGGCCGATCAGCGCGGCGACCCCGGCCATCGCCCAGGGCAGCGCGCCACCGGAGACTCGGCCCACCACCCGTTCGACGATGCTGTCCGCCCCGCCCGACTCGGCCAGCATGCCGCCGATCATCGCGCCGAGCGCGATCAACAGACCGACGCCGCCGACCGTGGAGCCGACGCCGCCGCTGAACGAGGTGACGATCTTGTCGGCGGAGACGCCGGCGACCACGCCCAGCACCGCCGCGCCGAGGATCAGCGCCAGGAACGGGTGCACCTTGCCCCAGGCGATGAGCACGACCACCGCCGCGATGCCGAGCAGCGCGGCGACGACGAGTTGGGTGTTGCCGGCGTTCGTGAGTGGTTCCGCCGGTGCGGCGAGCAGTGTGACCACGGCTATCACGACCTCTGTTCGGTCATCGGGGTGGGGCGGTGGGTGGTGGCTCCGGCGGCAGGCTCGGGGCCAGCCGTCGCAGCGACGCGAACGTCGGCACGAGCGCGTCGTACAGCTCGGAGAAGAGCGGGAGCAGTGCCGCGTACGTGGCGGCGGCGGCGGGGTCGGGGCGGACCGTCTCCTCGATCCGGACCAGGTCGGCGGCGACCTCGACCGAGGGGATCAGGCCGAGCGCCTGCATGCCGAGCAGTGCGGCGCCGAACCCGGAACCCTCGTGCCCGGCCGGGAAGCGCACCGGCATGCCCAACGCGTCGGCCAGGATCTGCCGCCACAGCGGGCTGCGCGCGAAGCCGCCGCTGGCGCGGACCTCGCGGACCTCGTTGCCGGCCGCGCGGACCGACGCCAGGACCAGCGCGAGCTGCTGGCAGACCCCCTCCAGCGCGGCCCGCACCAGGTGGGCGCGGCCGTGGCCGTGGGTCAACCCGACGTACGCGCCGCGCGGCAGCGCGCTCCAGTGCGGCGCCCGCTCGCTGAGCAGGTACGGCAGCATGATCAGCCCGCCGGAGCCGACCGGCGCCTGGGCGGCCAGGCCGAGCAGTTCCTCCTCGGCGTGCTCGCCCAGCTCCGGGGCGAGCGCGTCGTGGGCCCACTGGAGCACGATCCCGCCGTTGTTGATCGCGCCGCCGACCACCCAGCGGTCCTCGGTCAGCGCGTAGCAGAAGACGCCGCCCAGCGGGTCCACGCCGGGGCGTTCCACCATCACCCGCATCGCGCCGCTGGTGCCGATCGAGCAGGCCACCACACCGGGGCGGACCGCGCCGAGCCCGAGGTTGGCCAGCGGGCCGTCGCCGGCGCCCACCACGAGCGGGGTGTCCGCCGGCAGGCCGGTGGCCCGGGCGGCCTCGGCGGTCAGCCCGGGCAGCACGTGCGTGGTGGGGACGAGCTGGGGGAGCTGCTCCTCGGTGATGCCGGCGACGCGCAGCGCCTCGGTGTCCCAGGCCAGCCGGTGGATGTCCATCAGGCCGGTGGCGGAGGCGACCGAGTGGTCGGTGACCAGCGCCTCGGCGAGCCGCCGCAGCACGAGATCCTTGATGCCGACCCAGTGCGACACCCGCTCGTGCAGCTTCGGCTCCTGCTCGGCGAACCAGACCAGTTTGGGTAGCGGCGCCATCGGGTGCACCGGCGTGCCGGTGCGCCGGTGCAGGGCCAGCCCGGACGGCACGGCCCGCAGCCGTTCGGCCTGCGCGCTGGCCCGGGAGTCGGCCCAGGTGATCGACGCGGTGAGCGGGTTGCCGTCGGCGTCCAGCCCGATCAGGCTGTGCATCGCGGTGCTGAACGACAGGCCGGCGACCGGCCGGCCCAACTCGTCGACGACCGCGCGGATCACGCCGAGCACGGCCTGGTAGATGAGGTCCGGGTCCTGCTCGGCCCAGCCCGGGTGCGGCTCCTCCAGCGGGTAGCCGATCGAGTGGCTGGCCAACTGCCGGCCGTCGGTGTCGAACGCGACCGCCTTGCTGCTGGTGGTGCCGATGTCCACGCCCACCACGACGGCCGGGTCGCCCACCGGTGCACCTCCACTCGCCGCCGGGGGCCGCGGACGCCCCGCCCTGCGGCTGACGTTACCGACGTGCCCACCGGCCCGCATGGCGAAGCGGAGTGGCCGTCAATCAACCAAACGGACTAATTAGCGACTTTCGCGTGTCTTCGCGCCCCTGCCCGCCCGTTGTTACCAGTGACACCCCGGTTGGTGGGCTCGCGCGGCGGAGGAGTCGGCGTGGCGATGACTGATTCGACGGGTTCCACATGGCGTTACCGGTGGGCACACCGGCAGAACGAACGGCGGCAGCGGGCCTTCCGCGCGGCCGACGAGGCGTGGCGACGCCGCGACGACGAGCTGCGTCGCCTGCGTACCCTCGCGGTTTCCTTTCACGGCTCGGTGCGGGCCGGCGTGGGCCTGCCGATGGAGCTGGCCCCCGGCGAGGTGGTCTTCTGGACGCTGCCGGCCGCGCAACTGGTCGAGGTGCGGCACACCGCCGTGCTGCCGGCCCCCGAGCTGACCGTCGACCCCGACCCGGCGGTGCTGCGCCCGCGCCGCCCCGAGGGGGTGCGGGTGGTCGACGCCGGGCTGGCCGTGCTCACCAACCGGCGGCTGGTGCTGCTCGGCGGGCGCGGGCGGCGCGACTGGGTGTACGGCCGGATGACCGGGCTGTCCCACGACCCGGCCGCGCCGGTCACCCTGATCCAGGTGCTGGACCGGCGGCGTACCTCGGGGCTGCTGCTGCCCACCGGCGCGGCGGCCGACTTCCGGTTCACGCTCACGCTGGCCTTCGCCGACGCGATCGAGCAGCGCGCCGCGGTCGTCGCCGAGCTGGACGCACTGCTCGACGAGCACGCGGAGTCCCGCCCGCAGCGCCCGGCCGTGCTCACCCCCGGCCAGGCCCGGCCCTCCGCGCTGGTGCCCGGCGGCCGGCGGACCGTCGCGGTGGGCGCGGCGCTCGCGCTGGCCGTGCCGGCGATGCTCGTCGAGTCCAACCCGCCCACCCGGGCCGGGTCGGAACGCGCCGCCGCCGCCACCCCGGCGGCCACCGGCACGCCCGCGCCACCGGTCGTCGCCCCTGCCGTCCAGGTCCGGCCCAGCGCCGACCCGGAACCGCGCCGCACCCGACCCGCGGCGCCGCGCGACGCCGTCCCGCAGCCGGCCACCGAGCGGCGCTGCGGCGCCCCGGTGAACCCCTTCGGGTACGACTTCTGCGGCGGCAACCGGATCCGCAGGCCGGCCGCCGGCGTCTGCGACTGGTTCGAGTGCGTACCCGGGTTCTGGTCCGGTCGGGGCTGGCTGGTCCAGTGCCGGGACGGCACGATCAGCCGGACCGGCGGCCAGCGCGACGCGTGCGCCGACCACCGCGGCCCGCGCCGCACCTTCCGCAGCTGAGGTGTAAGGCGGGGCCCCCTGTTAACGCTTCCGGTATAGGCGGGGCCCCCGGTTAACACCCCGGGCGCGCAGCGGCAGCAGGCCGGCCAGGACCAGCGCGGCGCCGACCGGCAGCAGGTCCAGGTTCACCGCGATCGCCACGAACCCGACCAGCACCAGCACCGGCGCCCACACCGGCAGCAGCCGCGCCGCCGCCGCGCGGTAGAGCAGCACCAGCAGACCCACCTCGAACAGCGCCGGCCCGCCGACGAGCACCACTCCGGGGGTGTCCACCGCGTCGGCGAAGCGTGGGAACAGGTCACCGAGGATCACCCAGACGAAGGCGGCGGCACCGACCAGGCCGGCCAGCGCGGCCACGTCGTCGAGCGTCCGCAGCCGGCCCGACGGGGTACGCAGCAGGCCGTGCAACCCGACGATCAGCGCGGCGAACCCGAGCACGCCGAACAGGAACAGGGTGTGCCCGGTGTTCCACGCCCAGGCGCCCTTGTCGCTGTGCCCGTCCAGGCGGTCGAGCAGGCGCAGCAGCCCGTAGCCGAGCAGCAGCAACGCGGCGGTCACCGCGACCGGCCGCAACCAGCGGTACGCGGGAGGAGTCCGGGAATCGAGAAGGCTCATTGCCCCAGCGTGTCCGCCGCCCGTCGCCGGGACATCCGGGAGCCGCCCCGCAGCGCTCCCGGATCAATCCGCTCGCCTCCCGTAGGGGTGCTCGGTTAGCGTCCGGCCGTGTCCCGCACCGTGACAGTGGTCCTGGTCGACGCCGCCGGTCGGCCGCTCGGCGCGCTGCCTCCGTTCGGCGTGCCGGACCCGTGGTGGCAGCAGGTCGCGTCGATCGTCGACGGCGTCCGCCACCGGCACGGCGTCGACGTGGCCGTACTGCGGCTGCTCGACGCCGACCGCCCGCACCCACCCGGCGGCCACGTCCGCTACCTGGCCCAGCTCACCGGGGCCTCGGCCGCCGTCGCGGCGCCCGTCATGCCCCTGGAGCCGGTCGCGGTGGACCTCGCACCGCACCCGCTGCGCCAGCCGTGGGCGGAGCCCGGCGGCCCGGCCCGCAGCGTGGCCTGGGCCACCGACGAGCTGCGCCGCCTCGGTCGCCCGGTGACCGCCGTGGCGCAGCAGCGCACCTGGAACCTCTCCGCGATCTGGCGCCTGGACACCCCACCGGGCCCGGCGTGGCTGAAACAACTCCCCCCATTCGCCCACCACGAACCCGCCGTCCTGACCTGGCTGACCACCCTCCCGCTCCCCGCCTCCCTCACCTCCCCGGTCGATCAGGGAGTTCGCGTCGCCGGAGAGCTCGACGGAGACGCGAACTCCTTGGTCGACGACGCCGGGGTCGGGCCGGGGGTGCTGGCGGTGGGTGGGGAGGGGCGGGTGCTGGTGGAGGACGTGCGGGGGGAGGACCGGTACGGGGCCGGGGAGGCGGAACTGGCCGGCATCGCGGCGGCGCACCACGCGGTGCAGGTGCGCGCCGTGGGGGCGGCGGGTCGGCTGGTCGCGGACGGCGTACCCGACCTTCGCGGGGTGCGGCTGGGTGGGTGGATCCGGAGGTGGCTGGCGGGGCACGACGTGTCGGCCGCCGCGGAACTGCTCGACGGGCTCGACGAGCGGCTACGGCAGGTTCGCGACTGCGGGCTGCCCGACACGCTCGTGCACGGTGACCTGCACCCCGGCAACGTCCGCGGCGACGGCACCCGGCGCGTCGTCCTCGACTGGGCGGACGCGTTCGTCGGCCATCCCGCGTTCGACGTCCTGCGTCTGGCCGAGGGCCTGGCCGCGCCGGCCGCCGCCCGGCTGATCGACGCGTGGGCCGACCGGTGGCGGGCCGACGCGCCCGGTTGCGACCCGCACCGGGCGGTCGACCTGCTCCGGCCGGTCGCGCCGCTGCGGCTGGCCGCCGCGTACGCGATGTTCCTCGCCGGCATCGAGCCGAGCGAGCACCCCTACCACGCACTCGACGTGCCGGCCGCGTTGGCGCGGGCCGCCGCCGAGGCGCGCCGCTAGACCCGGCGTACCGGGATCCACAACTCCGCGTCGGCGGTGCCGCCGCCCTCGGCGATCCGCACCCGGGAGATCTCCGGCCCGGGGCGGATCTCGTACGGGTTGGACGGGAACCACTGGGTGAACACGTCCCGCCAGAGGTGCTGCAACGCCTGCGGGAACGCGCCGGAGCTGCGGAAGACCGCCCAGTCGCCGGCCGCCACCGGCAGGGTGTCCAGGTCCGCCGGCACCGGGCCGCCGGTCACCACCGCGTGCCAGTAGTCCAGCTCGGTGCCCTCCGCGCGCGACCCGGCCAGGTCGTCGCTGACGTTGACGATGCCGCCCGGCTCCTGGTCGGACAGCGCCTCGATCCGGCGTACGGTGTCCGGGTCCACGCTCTTGACGAACGCCACGATGTGCGGGTTCATCCCCTCGTGGACCAGCGGCACCCGGGCCTTCCGGCCGGCGAGGTGGCAGGCGCCCTTGGTCACGATCCGGTAGTCCATGCTGCTGCTTCCTTCGACGACGAGCCGGAACGACATCCGGGGCTGTGACCGCAGCACCGCACCGGTGCGCCGTGCCTGCGCCGGGCCGACGCCGTGCACGGACCGGAACGCGCGGGCGAACGCCTCGTTCGACCCGTAGCCCCACCGGATCGCCACGTCGAGCAGCGACTCCCGGTCGGCGAGCACGTCGGCGCCGGCCAGCGTGAGCCGGCGACGGCGCACGTACTCCGACAGCGGCATCCCGGCCAGCGCCGAGAAGAGCCGCCGGAAGTGGTGCTCCGACGTGCAGGCGACGCGGGCCAGCGCGGCCACGTCGAGCGGCTGGTCGAGCCGTTGTTCGAGGTGGTCCATGGCCTGGTTGAGCCGATCCAGCACCGGATGCTCCTTCCTGGGTTCGCCCTCGACGCCATGGTTCCGGCTGCCCGTGACCCCGCCCCCACCGGCCCCCTCCCGGTCGGCTGAGCCGCCACTGGCGGGGGTGTCGCATCATGGCCTCGTGATCATGCGGAAGCGACACCACAAGAAGAAAAAGCACCGGGACTGGTGCGACTGCGACTGCGATCTGCTCGACTGTGACGGTCCGGGCTGCTGCGACCTGGGGCTCTTCTCGACGCTGCTCACGCTCGGCTCGGTGACCGCCGGCCTGGTGCGGACGCCGGCCGTGGACCGGGCCGGCCGGGCCGCCATCCTCGGCTACCGACGCTGGCTGTCGCACCGCTGGCCGGGGACCTGCCGTTTCACGCCGACGTGCAGCGCGTACGGGCTGGCCGCGGTGGAACGGCACGGCCTCTCGGTGGGGGGCCGGATGGCCGCCGACCGGGTCCGCCGGTGCCGCCCCGACGTGCCGCGCGGCACCCACGACCCGCTGCGCTGACCGTCGGCCGGCACGCGGTCAGGGAACCGACGTGGGGCCGCCGAAGACGACCGGGACGCCGGGGGAGTGCAGCACGCTCACCGGCGGCCCGTCCGGCGCGGGCAGGCCGGCGGCGGTGACCAGCTCGTCGTCCAGGTGCAGCAGTTCGGCGCGGTGCAGCGGCCACCGCGGATGCCAGTTCGGCAGGTGCCGGGTGCGCCCGTACGCCCGGGTGTGCAGGCCCCACCGCGCGGTGAGGAAGTGCTCCAGCGGCGTCGGCTCGGGGATCGGCGCGCCGACCCGGACGGTCATCCGGCTGGCCGCGCCGGCCGGGCCGGGCCAGCGCCGCCGGCAGTGGTAGGTGAGCGTGTCGCCGGCCCGCTCCAGCCGCATCGCCGACCACTTGTAGGGCAGGCGCAGGCTGAGCTGGGCGACCAACACCGGCACCAGCCGGGACGCGTCCAGCGAGCGGAACACCACCGCCCGCCGGCCGGCGCCGTCAACCGAGTAGAGCCGCACGTTGGTCTCGGCGAACGTGCCGAAGTAGGGCACGCCCGGCCCGCGGCCGAACCCCAGCCCGACCATCCGGAAGCCGATCAGCCCGACGTAGCTGAGCCCGTCGAGCGTGTCGGGACGGGTGCCGGCCGGCAGCAGCGGCGCGACCCGCTCCGGCGGCACCGCCCAGTGCAGGAACGTGAGATCGTGCCAGCGTTGCGCCAGCCAGGCCCGACGGATCGCGCGTGCGGGCGCGTGCTCGACCGGTTCGATCTCCACCCGACCATCCTGCCTCCCGCCGGGCCGGCGGGTCACTCCGGCCGGTGACAGACCGCCTCGACGTTGTTGCCGTCCGGGTCGCGGACGAACGCGCCATAGTAGGCGGCGTGGTATTCCGGCCAGACCTTCGGCGCGTGCAGCACCTCGGCACCGGCCGCCACCGCCGCGTCGTGGAACGCCTGCACGGCCGCCCGGTCGGGCGCGGTGAACGCGATGTGCAGCGGCGCCGGGGCGGCGTCGGCCGGCGCGGGCTCGACCCAGAAGTCGGGCGTGTCGACGCCGTAGCCGATCGGCCCGGGCTCCATGATCCGCCGGCCGCCCAGCGGGGCGAGGACCGTGTCGTAGAAGGCGCCGCTGGCCGCCAGGTCGCGCACCGCTACGGAGAAGTGGTCGAGCACGTCGCCTCCCTGTGATCGTCGAGAACCCCGCCAGGCTACGAGCCCACTACGACACTTCCCGGGCGTTCGGGCGCCGCACTCCCGCCCGTACGCCGGGCGGCACGCCGCCGCCGGGCGGTGTCCACGCCGACGAGCAGGCCGGGCAGCGCGCCGAGCAGCCAGATCACGCCCACCGGCCAGTGGATCAGCGCGCCCACCGCGCCCCGGATCCGCGGCTCGTCGCCGACCACGTAGGACGCCTCCGGATCCGACGTGCGGCAGGTCAGCGTCCACGCCCCGGCCGCCGGCAGCCGGACCGAGGCGACCCAGGCGTAGCTGGCGGCATCCCCGCCGTAGCCGCCGGGCGGCACCCGGACCGGTTCCGCCACCCGGACCGCCGCGCCCGCGCCGGTGAGCCGGCAGTCCGGGGCCGCCGGTGAGAGACCCACCCCGAAGATCGCGTACGCCCCGGGCGCCGGCACCGTGACCCGCCCGGCCGACGTGGCGTAGGGGCCCGTGCCGCCGTACTCCCTCGGGGGTTCCCCGACCGTGCTGCCCTCGGCGCCGAGCCGGACCGCGGACTGCGCCAGCAGCGCCCCGAACACGACGGCGAGCGCGCCGACCAGGTAGCCGCGCCGCGACGGCGGCCGGTCCCGGCGGGGCAGGCGCGCGCCGGCGGCGTACCCGGTCAGCGCGCCGGCCACCGCGAGCGCCAGGCCACCGAGCAGCGCCTGCCCCCAGCGAGCCTCGCCGGTCAGTGGCACCACCCAGCGGAAGAACGCCAGTGACGCGCCCAGCAGCACGGCCGTGAGCGGAGTGGCGACGGCCACCGCGAGCGCGGGGCCGGCGACGCCGCGGCGGCGGGGCTGACCGGCCGCTACCAGGGCGGCGAGCACCGGCGACGCCAGCACCGGCCACCACAGCGCGGCGGTGAGCGGCGGGTCCTCCTCCCACCGGTGGGTCCACTCGAAGAAGATCAGCGGGACCGGCACGGTCGCCAGCAGCCACGCCGCCAGGACGCCCGGACCGGGCCACCGAACGCTCATCCACCGATCCTCGCACGCCGTTCATCGACGCAAGGGCGCGTGCCGTCCGAAAAGGATTGGTCACTGACGGTAGGATGCTGGCGAGACAGTCGAACTCCACGGGGGAAACGATGTTCGAGCGACTGGGCAGGTTCGTCGTCGGCAAGGCGTGGTGGGTGATCGGCGGCTGGGTCCTCGCCGCGATCGCCGTGGTGGTCACCAGCCCGTCGTTGAGCGACATCACCTCGGCCGACCAGGAGAGCTTCCTGCCGCGCTCCTACGAGTCGGTGCGGGCCACCGAGTTGGGTGCCAGGGCGTTCCCGCAGGCGGCCACCGCCACCGCCACCATCGTGGTCAAACGCGGCGACGGCACGCCGCTCAGCGCGGCCGACGAGGCGCGCGTCGGGCAACTCGCCGCCGCGCTCAAGGGGCGGGACATCCCGCAGACCTCCGGCTACCTGACCGGCCCGCCGGCCGTCGCGCCGGACCGGTCCGTGCAGATCATCTCCGTCGGTCTCGACGCCGAGAACCCGGGCGACCCGAAACTGCTCGACGCCGTACGCGACCTGCGCGCCGCGCTCGGGCCGGACCTGGCCGGCAGTGGCCTGACCGCCGGGGTGGCCGGCGACGTGGCCAGCTTCGTCGACAACGAGGACACGTTCAACTCGGCATTCGCGATCGTCGGCGTCGCCACCATCGTCCTGATCATCGGGCTGATTCTGATCATCTTCCGCAGCCCGATCGCCGCGCTGCTGCCGGTCGTGGTGATCAGCGTGGTCATGTCCGTCACCACCGGGCTGGTCGCCGCCGCCGGCAAGGCGTTCGACCTCAACGTCAGCCAGGACCTCCAGACCATCCTGCTGATCGTGCTGTTCGGCATCGGCACCGACTACATCCTGTTCCTGCTGTTCCGCTACCGCGAACGGCTGCGCGCCGGCGACGACAAACGCACCGCGATGATCGTCTCGGTGCAGCGGGTCGGCGAGGTCATCACGTCCGCCGCCGGCGCGGTCATCGTCGCGTTCCTGGTGCTGCTGCTCGCCTCGCTCGGCTTCTTCGGCTCGCTCGGCCCGGCGCTCGCCATCGCCGTCGGCGTCATGCTGATCACCTCGCTGACGCTGATCCCGGCGATCGTGTCGCTGCTCGGCCGCTGGGTGTTCTGGCCGTCGAAGGCGTGGCAGCGCCAACCGAAGGCGACGCTGTCCCGGCGGCTCGGCGCCGCCGTCGGCCGCCGACCCGCCGTGGTGGCCGCCGCGTCCGGCGCGCTGCTCGTCGCGCTCGCCGCCGGCGTGCTCAGCTACCAGGCCGACTACGACTTCAGCGCCGGCTTCCCGCAGGACACCGAGTCGGCACGGGCCGCCAAGGACCTTCAGCGCGGCTTCGCCGCCGGCGCGCTCGCGCCCACCGAGGTCTACCTGACCACCGGCAACGGCACCCCGCTCACCGACCAGCAGGTGAACGCGTTCGCCGCCGCGTCGGCCGACGCGCCCGGCGTGGCCCGGGTGCAGCCGGCCGAGCGCAGCACCACCGACCCGAGCGTCGCCCGCATCAACGTGCTGCTCGACGAGAACCCGGTCTCCAACGAGGCGATCGCCCTGGTCCGCGACGACCTGCGGGACGCGTTGCACGCCAAGGCCCCGCAGGGCACGAAGGCGCTGGTCGGCGGCCCGACCGCGATCTTCGCCGACATCAACTCGGCCAACAACCGAGACCTGTCGGTGATCCTGCCGGTCGCCGCCGCCCTGATCGCGCTCATCCTCGGGCTGCTGCTGCGCAGCCTCGTCGCGCCGGTCTACCTGGTGATCGCCGTGCTGCTCAACTTCGCCGCCACGCTGGGCGCGACCGTCTACCTGTTCCAAGGGCTCCAGGGCAAACCCGGCGTCACGTTCCAGCTCCCGATCATCCTCTATCTGTTCGTGGTGGCGATCGGCACCGACTACAACATCCTCATGATCGCCCGGCTCCGCGAGGAGGCCCGCGAGGGCCACGAACCGCACCGGGCCGCCGCCATCGGCGTGGAACACGCCGGCCCGACCATCGCCGCGGCCGGGCTGATCCTCGCCGGCACGTTCGGGGTGCTGATGCTCGCGCCGATCTCGTTCCTCCAGCAGATGGGCTTCGCGGTGGCGATCGGGATCGTGCTGTCCGCGTTCGTCATGTCGATGTTCTTCGTGCCGGCGCTGACCGGGCTGATCGGGCACCAGGCGTGGTGGCCGGGGCACGGCGACGAGCGGCGCGACGGCGGCCGACCGGCCGAACCGGAGCCGGCCACCGTCGACGTCGGGTAGCCGGCCGGGTCATGCCTCGCCGGGGCGGACCAGCCCACTCTCGTACGCGATCACCACGAGCTGGGCGCGGTCACGGGCGGCCAACTTCTGGAGCAGCCGGCTCACGTAGGTGCGCGCGGTGTCCGGGCTGAGGAACAACGCCGCCCCGATCTCCGCGTTCGACCGCCCGGTGCCCACCTGCGCCAACACGTCCCGCTCCCGGGCGGTGAGCCCGGCCAGCCGCGCCGGGTCGGCCACCGGCGAGCGGGCCGCCGCCGCCAGCACCCGACGGGTGACGGCGGGGGAGAGCAACGCGTCCCCGCCGGCCACCACCCGCACCGCGTCCCGCAGCGCGTCCGGCGGGGTGTCCTTGAGCAGGAAACCGGCCGCCCCGGCGCGGATCGCCTCGAACAGGTACTCGTCGTCGTCGAACGTGGTCAGCACCACCACCTGCACGCCGGCCAGCGTCGGGTCGGTCAGGATCCGCCGGGTCGCCGCCAACCCGTCCCCGCCCGGCATCCGCACGTCCATCAGCACCAGGTCGGGCCGCTGCTCCCGCACCACCGCGACCGCGCCGACGCCGTCGCCGGCCTCGCCCACCACCACGATGTCCGGCGCGCGTTCCAGCAGCGCCCGCAGCCCGGTCCGCACCAGATGCTGGTCGTCCACCACGACCACGCGCACCGGGTTCACGCGGCGACCCGCGCGAGCGGCAGGTCCGCGTACACCCGGAAGCCGCCGGCCACGACGGCGCCCGCCGCGACCGTGCCCCCGAGCAGCGCGACCCGCTCCGCCATGCCCCGCAACCCCTGGCCGGCGCGGCCCGGCGACCCGCCGCGACCGTCGTCGACGACCTCCACCGTCAACCGGCCCGGCGTCGCCCGCACCGCGACCGTGACCCGGCCGGCCCCGGCGTGGCGCACCACGTTCGTCAACGCCTCCTGCACCACCCGGTAGACCGTGCTGCCCACGACCGCCGGCAGCGCCGCCACCGGCCCGTCGACGCGCAGCTCCACCGCCAACCCACCCCGGCGGACGCCGTCGACGAGCGCCGGGAGCTGCGCGAACCCGGGCGCCGGCTCGTGCCGGCCCGGCTCGCGGCGCAGCGTGCCAAGCGTCGCCCGCAGCTCCGCCATGGCGCTACCGCTCACCGCGTGGATCGCCGCCAGCGCGGTCTCCGCCCGCGCCGGCGCAGAATCGGCAAGCGCCTCCCGCGCCACCGCCGACTGCAACGTGACCACCGACATGGTGTGGCCCAACGTGTCGTGCACCTCGCGGGCGATGCGCAGCCGCTCCGCCTCCACCTGCCGCGCTGCCTCCCGGCGACGGTCCTCGGCCGCCGTCGCGGCCTGCCGGTCCAGCGCCGCCCGCAGCGACCGCCGGTTGCGCACCGCGTCCCCGAGCGCGATCACCGCCAGCATCAGCGCCGCCTCCGACCCCAACGCCGCCCCCACCACCACCGCGACGTCGTCGCCCTCGACCAGCCGGGCGGTCACCGACACCGCCAGCAGTCCGCCGGCCACCAGCGCGGCCGGCAGCACCCGCCCCCGCTCCGCGACCCGGTAGAGCACCGCGGCGGCCGGCGCGGCCACCCCGAGCGGCGGCAGGTCCAGCGCGTAGTACCCGAGGATGCCGACCGCCGTGGCCACCAGCGCCGGCAGCGGCCACCGCCGCGCGCACCACACCAGCGCGGCGAACCCGACCCCGAACGCGCCGGCTACCGTCGCCACGCCCGGCGCTGTCGGCTCCGTCGCCACGGCCACCACGACCAGGCCGAGCGTGGCCGCCGCGAGCAACGCGTCGGCGCGGGTCAGCGAGAAGTCCGGCACGGCCCCGAGCCTAGGTCCGCGCGGCCTTCCGGCGCTGCCGCCCACAGGCGTCAGGGACACCCCCAAGGTGTACGCCGAGAGGCGACAACCGCTCACGCGGCTACGCGGACGACGCCAGACGGTCGCCGCCCTAGCGTCGATGGCGTCCCCTTCAGATGAGGAGAACCGTCGTGTCCCGCACCAAACTGACGTGGCTCGCGCTGATCGTGATGGTCTGGGCGGCGATGCTGTCGTTCGGCGGGGTGGCCGCCGAGACCGTCATGCTCTACCCGAACATCTTCAACGACCCGCCCGCCTCGCTCGACCGCGCCCGCGCGTTCCTGGTCGACGGCGGCCCGCACGACTACTTCCCGCCGCTGGGCGCTTCCGTCGTGCTGAGCAGTCTTGCCGCGACGCTGCTCACCTGGCGCGATCGCCGGCTGCGCTGGTGGGTCGCCGGTGCCACCGTCGTCTTTGTCGCCTGCGAGTTCCTGTTCTCCGCGGTGTTCTTCTGGCCGCGCAACGAGATCATGTTCGTGGACCCGCCGGGGACGCACTCGCCGGAATACCTGCGGCAGGTGGCCTCGGAGTTCGTCGCGGGGCACTGGGTGCGGTTCGCGGGTGGGGCGGTGACGGCCGGGTTGGCGTTCGTCGCGCTGCTGCGGTTCGTCCGCTCGACCGCGCCGGCGGTGGTCGAGCGATGAGCGCCCGTCGTACGCTGCTGGGCCGCTGGTGCCCGCGCCACGAACCCGTGGTGGCCCCGGCTGAGGGGTCACCCGCTGTCCAGGCGGGGCTTCCCTCTTTGGGGCCTTTAGAGCTGAGTCGAAGGTGATATCACGCGGCGATGGCGCGGGCGGCGGCGTACATGTCAGCGGGTAGCGGACACTCCAGCTCCCACAAAATCCGCATCGGTCGTTCCCCGCTGTGCTTCTGGTAGATCATCGGCCCGGCGTACAGGTACGGCGGCGCACCCAGATCGCGGTCGGCAACCCGCGTCTCCCGCACGAACAGGTGCACCGTCGAACCCTGCGCGACGTGGTTGACGTACCGCCGCCCGGTTGCCGACGCCGCCGATGTGGTGCTCTGCGACTCCCACTGGAACAACCGGTCGGTGATGGCCCGGTCCGCATACAGGGTGGTGGGGGAGTAGTGCTCCGCCGACTTGACCAGCGTGACGAAGAAGAGATCGGCCCGTTCGTCCGGCAACCACTTCACGCCCTCGCGCAGCGATCCCGGGTTCGCCATGCCGAACGCCGCGCACGCCTCGTTTCGGCTGTAGCGGGCGTGTACCCGCAGCGGCACCCGCTCCGAGGCCGGCCGCTCGGTGACGCGGTGAATCCGATCGCGCAGCACGTCGGCCACCTGCTGTAGCTCCGCGCAGCGCGCCGGCTGCGCCCAGAGCCGCTTGAGCCGGGCGTCGCGCTCGGTCAGCGGCACCGCCGGCCCCCACAGGCTGAAATGCAGCATGTCGAGCAGCCGCCCCGACGGCGGCTGCTGGCCGGCCGCCACTCGACCAATCAGGTCCAGCCGATCGACGTCGTCGACATGCAGCATCCGCCCGATGGCCCGACCAAGGTCGCGGTCGTCTGGGTCGCCGCCCGATGCGTCGAGCCCGGCCAGGCGTCGCAGCCCGGCCCAACCGCCGAGGTTCGCCGACCGGTAGACATCCTCGATCTCCAGGCCGGTCTCGTGCAGGAAGTCAGACAGGCTGACGTCGCCGAGCTGCCGCAGCTCCGCCACCAACGCGTTCTTCGATGTGGGGAGCGCCGACTTCAGGTTGGCGAGCACGATGTCCTTCGCCACCCGGTCCAACTCGATGTGGCAGCCGCTGGGAAGGGACGGGAAGTCCTCGCGGACGGCGGATTCGACGGCCCGTCGGCTGACGCCGGCCAATGCCCGCCAGCGCAGGTCGAAGCGGAAGTTGGCGTGTTGGCCGCCGATGAAGTCGAGGACGGTCAGGCACGGCTTGTCGTCGTCCAGCCGCAGTCCTCGACCGAGTTGTTGCAAGAAGGTCGTGGCGCTCTCGGTGGGCCGCAGCATGAGGATCGTGTCGACCATCGGCAGGTCGACGCCCTCATTGAACAGGTCGACCGTGAACAGCGCCCGCAGCTCCCGCTTCCGGAAGCGGTCGATCAGCGCGTGCCGCTCGACGCGGTCAAGCGTCGACGTCACGGCCGCTGACGGCACGCCGTGTCGGGTGAACCAGTCGGCCATGAACTCGGCGTGCCCGATGCTGACGCAGAAACCGAGCGCCCGCATCCGCCCCACGTCGGCGATGCGGTTGACCGCCTGCAGGATGAGCCGCGCCCGAGCGTGGTTGCCGGTGTAGACGCCATCCAAGTCGCCCTTGTCGTAGCCCTGCCCGCGCTTCCACCGCACCCGCGTCAGGTCCACCTCGTCGTGCAGCCCGAAATACTGGAACGGCGCGAGCAACTGCCGCTCCAACGCCTCCCACAGGTGCAACTCCACCGAAGCGCGACCGTCGAACCACCGGCGCACATCCCCGCCGTCGCTGCGGTCGGGCGTCGCGGTCAATCCCAGGAGTACGCGCGGCCGAAGCCGCTCCAACAGGCTCGTGTACGTCGGCGCTTCGGCGTGGTGGAACTCGTCGACGATCACCATGTCGTACGCCTCGGGGTCGATCTCCTGCCGGTGCAGCGACTGGATCGACGCGAACACGTGCTTCCAGCCGTCCGGCCGGTCGCCGCCCACCAGGGTTTCGCCGAAGGTGCCGTCGCCCATCACCTGGCGGAACACGGACCGGCTCTGCCGCAGGATCTGCTCCTGATGCGCGACGAAGAGCAGCGAGTCGACTTGCCCCGCCCGCTGGAGCCGGCGGTAGTCCAACGCCGCCACCACCGTCTTGCCGGTGCCGGTCGCCATCACCACCAGGTTCCGCCAGCGCCCGTGCACCAGTCGCTCGGCGTCGAGATCGTTCAGGACCTCCTGCTGGTACGGGAACGGCCGCACGTCGAGGTTCGCGATCTCGGTCGGTGCCTCGCCGGCGCGCTCCCCGTGCAGCGCGACGCGCAGCCGCTCGGCGTCCTGCGCCGGGTCGTACGCCTCGAACGCCGAGTCGTTCCAGTAGTCGGCGAACGTGGCTTCGAACGTGTCGATGACGTGCGGCTGTTCCAGATTCGAGATGCGCACGTTCCACTCCACGCCGTCGACAAGCGCGGCCTTCGACAGATTGGACGAGCCGACGTACGCGGTGGTGGTGCCGTTGGTGCGCCGGAACAGCCACGCCTTGGCGTGCAGGCGGGTGGTTCGCGTCTCGTAGGAGACCTTGACCTCGGCGCCCAACTCCACGAGCCGGTCCAGGGCGCGCTGATCGGTGGCGCCCAGGTACGTGGTCGTGATGACGCGTACCCGGCCGCCTCGGTCGATCAGCTCCCTGATCGCCGGCTCGATGATGCGCAAGCCGTGCCACTTGATGAACGCGCAGAGCAGGTCGACCGCGTCCGCCGACGCCATCTCGTGGCTGACCTCGTGCCCGATCCGCGGCTGGTGCCGACCGTTGACCAGGAGCGCGCCGGTGGAGAGCGGCGTGGCGGGGCGCGTCGGGAAGACCGGCGCGGCCGGTGGGACGGGAGGGGCGGCGATGGCGTGCAGGAGGCGCTGAGTATCGGCCACCTGGTCGTCGGTGGTGACGGCACGAGGTTCGGCCTCAGCGATGTGTGCCGCGATGCGGTTCGCCAGGTCCACCTGTCGGGCCAGCTTGTTGTCGCCGCCGCCGACCGCCAGCAGTGCTCGCCGGGTGAGAGCCGCGATGTGCCGAGCCAGCACGTCGTGTGCGTCAGCGGGTTCGAGCTTCTCGTGTTGGACGCGGTGACTTTCGATGTTCCGAAGCCGCGTAGCCAATTCTTGCGTGATCAGGTGCTCATAGAGGCCGCTTTCGAGATCCATTAGCTCGCACGATAGCTACCGTCCCGAAGTGCTTCGCAGAGCTGTCGGCTCCATGACACTTGTCGCCGAAGCGATGGGGATGAGAGCCGCTAAGCGAGTAACCCGGCTCGTTGTGCTAGCGGACGTAGCCCTGGTGTCGCTGCTCGCCTTTCCTTGGTCATCAGGTCGAGCAGGATCGCCCGTGCTTGAACGTTCGCATGTACCTGCTCGGCGGCTACCCGCTCGGCTTCGAGCAGGTGCAGCACCGTAGTGGACCTGTCCGCCGACGATATGTACGCGGCTGCGGCCAGGTCGATGTGCACCTGCGCCCGCCGCCCGACGATGACGGGCGGCAGCCGTGAGGTGTCGAGGCGCGATCCGACTTCTAAGGCGTGCTCGGCCTTCCGGGACCGGACGGCGGCGGAGACGGAATGGATGGCCACGTTCGTCGGGCCGAAGGCCGTCCAGAGCCGGTTCCGTTCCGCGCCGAGGTCGGCTGCCAGCCGCTCGGCCCGCGACAGGTACTGGGCAGATTCCTTCGTGTCGTCCTGCCCGGCCGACATGACGGCGGCGAGAAGGAGCAGGGCCCCCTGTGCTGACAGCAGGTCGGGATCGGCCGTCGGGTTGCCGGCGGCGAGGTGGTCGATGCTGCTGCGCGTGATCTCCTCGGCTTCACCCGCTCGGCCGGGCATCCGCAGGAGGCCGCATGCGGCCTGGTACGCCGCGATCGCCACGAGGGCCTGGTCGTCGCTGATTCTCGCGGCGGTCGCTGCTCGGTCGGCACTGAGCAGCGCGGTTTCTCCGTCGCCGACCTTGGCCGCGAGCTTGGCTGCCGCGAGGTAGCCGGCGGCGAGCAGGCGGAACGCATCCCTGGTTTGGGACCCCGAGGGGTGGTTGGTCAGTTCGGTTGCCTGGCGCAACACGTCGGGCAGCAGGCGGGCAGCAGACGAGTAACTCGCCCGTTGGTAGAGATCGTGGACTCGCCGGACGGACCGTCGAAGCTGGGCGAGGGACTGGGCTGGCTGGGCCGGCGGCATGAGGTAGTCGGTCAGGAAGCTCCGCACGCCACTCAAAAGCTCTGGCCGGGCAGCACTCGCGCTGCTGGCGTCGTGGTCCTGAGTCCCGTCTCCCATAGCCTGCCCTCGGCGCTTGGCCACCGACACGTCGGCGAGCATGTCGTCGACTTGTTCGAGCGTAACGCCCAACGCGAAGGCGATCCGGGTTCTGTGCCAGGGGTGCGGATCAGTCTCGGCGTTCTCCCACCTCACCACCGTGGACCGCTCCACGCCCAGGATGTCGGCCAAGCGCTCCTGGCTGTATCCCAGGGCCTTCCGGCGCTGGCAGAACCGGTGCCGCTTCAACGCCATGCTCGGCCTCCCTCCGCTCTGTCGTCAATGTAGTCACAGCGCGTCGAACTGGCGGGGCGGCGTATGCCTCATTTCTGCGCCATACGGGCTCCTTCGGCGCTGTAGTTCCGCGTCTCTTCTCGCTCGAAGCTGGTGACACGGCCCGGGGCGGGTGCTGGCTCCGGCGGTGCCGCGCTCCCGATCGTGGCGTTACCGCCGCTCCCGCCCGCCCCGGCGCCGCTACCCGACACCCCGATTCCGGAGGCGCCCACCGATGCCCGCCGTACCCGTCGACTTCCCCACCCTGACCCCGGTCGCCGCCCCCGACCCGTCGACCGTGCGCGCCCCAGCGCCGGCAAGTCACCCCACGTCCGTCCCGTACCCGTGCCACCCGGGACACGCGACGGCGCACGCGGCCGGCGCGGGGTGGCTGTCGTGATCGACGAGACGGCGGGTCGGTTCTGGGCAGCGATGCAGGACCGCTGCCCGGGTCAGCTACCCGAGCGGGACGCCGCGCTGCTGCACGCCACCCTGCTGCGCCTGCTGAACGGCGGCGAAGACCGGTCGGCGCGCCTGGCGTCGCTGCGGGTGCTCGGCTGCGCGTACCGCGATCTCGGTTGGCGGCCCTGGCACGCGGCGGCGCTCGGCGGCGCGTTGCTGGCCGTGCCCGGTGTACGGTGGCGGCGGGTGTGGCGGCTGGTCGAGCGGACCGCGGCCCGGGTGGGTGACGGCCCGGCCTGGTGGCCGGCCGAGGTGGTCGACCACGACCGCGCCGCCGAGGGCGTCGCGGCGCTGACGGTACGCCCGTGGCGGCGGCTGCCGCACCGGCCCGGCCAGGCGGTGCCGGTGTGTACGCCCCGCCACCCTGGACGGTGGCGGTGGCTGTCGCCGGCCAACGCGCCGCGTGTGGACGGCACCGTCGAGTTCCATGTCCGCGCCGTGCCCGGTGGGTCCGTCTCCGGCAGCCTGGTCCATGAGGTACGCCCCGGCGAGCTGCTCCACCTCGGCGCGCCCGCCGATTCCGGGCTGGAGTTGGCCGGTGGGGACGACGATCTGCTGTTGGTGGCCGGCGGCACCGGGCTGGCGCCGCTGCGGGCCCTGGTCGAACAGGTTGCCGGCGCATCGACTCGTCGGCGGGTGACGCTGATCGTCGGCGCGCGCACCTTCACCGACGTGTACGACGCGATCGCGTTGGACAAGCTGCAACAGGCCCACGACTGGCTGAGGATCGTGCCGGCGTTCTCCGACGACCCGGACGCCGAGCCGGCCGAGCAGGGCACCGCGATCGGCCTGGCGATCCACCACCACCGGCCCGGCCAGCACGTGTACGCGTGCGGGCCGCCCGCCATGCTCGCTGCCGCCCGCCGCTGGCTGCCCATCGCCGGCGTGCCCGCCGACCGTCTGCACCTGCCCACGCTCGGGCCGCGATGACGGCCGGCCGCCGCATCGTGAACATCGAGAATCGACGTGCCGAATGTGCACTCCGCAATTGGCAGTCGGAAAGAATCGGCGCTGGAAATTCCACGGCATCCGGTCATCGATTGCGCGGCGGCGAAAATATCGGCATGACGACAGGGTGTGTCCGCCACCACCCCTGGTGATCAGGGAAGATGCCTTTCTATTCTGGTTGGACAGAGGGGATTATCAATGTCCAGCGGGGGTGGGGAATGGCGTTTTCGCGTGCGTACCGAATGGTTTCGGCTGCCGTCCTCGGCGTTTTCCTGATCATTTCCGGCGGGCCTGCGCCGGGGATGGCGGCGGCGAAGCGGGAGATGACCGACTACCTGGCGGCGCACCCGGGTGGGGTGCCGGTGACCGCCAACGAGATCAGCTATGGCGACGGCGCGGTGCTGGTCACACTGCGCGCGCCCGCCGGCACCTATGCGCTGGCCGACTGCCCCCGGGGCTGGTTCTGTTTCTACGACCGGCCCAACTTCGGCTATCCCCGGGGGAAGCTCTCCGACTGTGGTCGGCAGAACCTCGCCACCTGGCAGTGGCAGTTCCGGATCGGGTCCGCGCACTACAACATGTCCAGCGGATCGGCGACGTTCTACTACAACGACACCGCGTTGTTCAGCGTCGGCCTCAGTAACCCGGTCCGCACCGACGCCGCGCCCTGGCGGGACTGGGCCAACTATGTCAGCCGTCGCTGTTGACCGTCGTCAGGTCGACGCACGGCGGATCACCGATGGAGTCGGTGCGGGCGCTGGTCAGGAACAGGTAGTAGGCGAGCAGGTGGTCGTCCGCGCTGGTCTTGATGTGGCCGAGCAGTCGGCCGGTGTCCTCGTCGAACAGGAGCGTCTCCTGCTGGCCCGCGGCATTCGTCGCACTGATCGCGTACCCGTAACGGTCGGCGCGGTCGGCGAAACGGCCTCGGTGGACGATGCCGTCCGTCCCGGCCAGCAACCTCAGTAGCGTCGCGCGCTGCGGGGCGGTGAGCGGCCGGAACTGGTAAATCCAGGCGACCAGCTCCAGCGTGCCGGCTGCGTTGCGCAACGCTGGCGGTTTCTTCCGCAGCAGCGCCTCGACCTGCCCGCGCAACTCCGTCAGATCCTCCGCCGGGTCCGGCGGCACGTCGGTCAGCTCACCCCGGTCATAGCGGGAAACCCGCGGCCGCGACCGCCGACCGTCGTCGACCGCGAGGACGGTACGCCGGCCGGACCGCTCGCCGGTCCACCAGAGCCACTCCTCCTGGTAGCGCATCAGGTCGTCCGAGCCGAGCGCGAGATCCTCCGGCGACCACACCCGCAGGCAGGTGAACGCGTACCGGCCCCGGCTCGGCGTCTCCGACAGCCCCGCCGTCCGGTCGGCGATCTGGTCGAGCTTGGTGCCCGGGTCCACCGGCTCCGACGGCACCGGGTCGCGGGGGCCGCCGCGGCTGGGCTGCGTCTCGCGGCTGGACGGCGGCACCGTCACCGGCGGCCGGACGTCCCGGTCCGAGGTGCTCCCGGGGGCGAGTTGCACCACGAGACTGCCGCCGAGCGCGGCGAGGACGGCCACGGTGAGGCGGCGCCTTCCGACCCCGCCGGCCGAGCGCCGGGCGCGTGGGTGCCGTACGCCGTTGGTCAGGTCGTCGGCGAGGGGCCGCCCGATGTTCCGGTGTGCCGGCCGTTCGGCCTGGTCGGGGTCGATGCCTGTGGGAGCGGCGTTGCGGGGGTGACCTGTCTCGATTCGGTGCCGTCCCGGTGTGCCCGGACCGTGCCACCGGGCCGGGGGCATGTCATAGGTGGGCGTGTTGGTGCGCCAGGACGGGTCGATCGGCGTGGGCAGCGGCGCGTCCTGGGCGGCGGCAGCGGTCGGGGGAGTCAGTCCGCTGTGGTATTCCCGGCGGTACGCCTCCGCCGCGTGCGCGGCCAACCGTAGGCACCACCAGCGGCCCTCCCGGCCGAGGCTGTCGAAGGTGGTGGCGGTGAGCGCCCGGGCGATGAGCGACAGCCGGTACTGCCTGCGCCACTCCGACCGCCAGTTCCCCGGCTTGGTGTACTCCATCCCGGCGTCGTGGGTGAGACGCACGAGCTGGGCCAGCGCCGGGAGCAGTCGGGTCGGGGCGTCCTGGTCCGGTCGGATCAGGTGGTCCCGCAGGGCGTCGGCCTGGTCGGTCGGCAGCCCTCGGGGTGACGTCTCGTCCGGCCCGGGCGGGGGCGCGACCCAGCGGAGGGCGATGGACACCAGCAGGGCGACCGGGTCGCGGGTCACCGGCGCCCCGCTCTCGTAGGACTCGAAGTCGATGACGGTGAACCTGCCCGGGTCGAGAACTCCCTCGGTGGTAACCGGGATCAGCAGGTTGCCCCCGTGCAGGTCGCCGTGGGCGAACCCGCGGACATAGTGGATGCGGGTGTCGCCGAAGGGGCCCCCACCCTCGGCCAGCCGCAGCGGGTTCGGCAGCGTCGCGCCGTCGATCCGCACCCAGTCCTGTTCCGCATCGCGTAGCCCGAGTTCGTGGAGAGCGGAGCGGATCGCCGACAGCGACGCCGTCGTCGTCACCTCACGGTGGAGGTACTCCCGCGCGGTGCTGGCGGCGGTGGAGGGCCGGCCAAGCTTCGGCGGGCGGTTCCAGCCCGTCAGGAGGCCGGCGAGCACCTTCCGGAAGACGCGGACGAGATCGCCGTCGTCCGTGATCTCGTCGATGGTGACCACCCGGTCGCCGCCATTGGCAACGTCCTGAAAGGAGAGATGACGGCCGTCGCCGACCGGATGCCAGCCGTAGTGCTCCTCGACCATGTGCCGCTTCGCGAAACCGGGGGCGTCCGCTCTCGCCTGGGCGTGCCGGCTCGGTTCCGGCCGGCCCGTCCCGCCCGGTACATGCACCTTGACCAGCAACTTGCGGTCGTCGGTGCGCCCGGGGCCAGCGGGGCGCTCCTGCTTGACGATGAACAGGTAGGCGTTGGTGTAGCCGCGCATCGGGCGGTCCTGCGGCAGCACCTCGACGGTGCCCCCGCCGGCGCCGGCGGGCCAGCTGTGCAGCGCTTGTCGTACGGGTTCGTCCCGCTCGAGCCACTTCGGTGTGGCGTCGGAACCGTCTTTCATGGTCGTCGTTGAACCTTCTGGCG
The DNA here is from genome assembly GCF_040647835.1 of Micromonospora sp. NPDC049240. NCBI lineage: Bacteria > Bacillati > Actinomycetota > Actinomycetes > Micromonosporales > Micromonosporaceae > Micromonospora > Micromonospora sp. NPDC049240. Next base: position 104,555 of record NZ_JBEZCX010000012.1, on the reverse strand, counting down.
TGGAGGGATGTCGGGGGTTCGGTCGTCCGGGTGGGCCCGCCGAGGGGAGGCGCACTGGTGAGTGCCGGCTCAACTTACATGAATTCTCGCGAAGTGGTCACTAACTCGCGCCTCAGGATGAAAGCCTACTTATCGGTAGTTCAACGATTACCGAGAAGGCGCGTCGGGTCACCACATGTCACATCTAGCAGGCTGGATGTACGATCGGGTCGGCGGACCGGGAGGTTGACGTGACGGACCGGACTGATTCCCTGCTCAGGCGTCAGGTCGACCCGGCCATGATGTCGCTGCTGCGGGCCATGTCGGTCTGCCACGCCCGCGCCCAACGCCTCGACGCGCTGCGCACCACGGTCTCCGTCGTCATCGCCGGCGCCGGCGCGACAGTCGCCTTCACCGGCGTGTCGGCCACCGCCGTCACCGCGCTCGGCGCGCTCTGGGCCGTGGTCAACGCGCTCGGGCTCGCCTCCTGGTCACGCGGACAGCTCCGGCGGGCCGCCACCATCCAGGAGATGTTCGACGTCGACCTGTTCCGCCTGCCCTGGAACGCGGTGGCGGCAGGCGACCGGATCGCCGCGCACGAGATCAGCCGACTCGACCGCGCGTTCCGGGGCACCGAGCGCTACCTACGCGACTACTACGAGATCCCGGAACTGCCCGCCCCGTACGACGTCCTCGCCTGCCAGCAGCAGAGCCTCGGCTGGGGCGCCCGGCTGCGCCGCCGCTACGCGTACACCGTGCTCGTCGCGGTGGCGACCTGGACGGCGGTCGGCGTCGGCTACGGGGTGCTCGCCGGCCTGACCGTGGCGCACCTGCTGCTCGCCTGGTTCGTGCCGTCCCTCGGCGCGCTGCTGCTCGGCGTCGAGATCTACCGGGGGCAGCGCGAGGTCGCGGTCGAACGCGACCGGGCCATGGCCATCGTGCACGGTCACATCACCTCGGCCGTCCGCGACCCGTCAGCCGGCGACCTGCTCACCGTGGCCCGTCAGGTGCAGGACCTGCTCTTCCACAGTCGCTGCACCCAGCCCCGCGTGCCGAACTGGTTCTTCCGGCGGTTCCACGCCGCGGACCGGGTCGACTTCCAGTCCACCATGGTCGGCCTCGGCCAGGTGCTGCACGCGCCCGCACCCGCGGCGCGACTGGACGGGTGAGCACGGGGCCGCGCGGAGCGCCCGACGCCGGTACCGTCCCTCGGGTGCCGCACACCGAAGACCCGCTGGCCGGGTTCACGCCGGCCCGGGCGTACACCAAGGATGTCGTCGCCGCCGCGCCCGCCGCGCCCGGCGTGCACCTGGTGCTCGACGGCGGCGTGGTCGCCTACGTCGGCCGCACCGGCAACCTGCGCGCCCGGCTGCGGCAGCACCTCACCGGCAACCGCGACTCGTCGGTGCTGCACGAGCAGGTCGGCCAACTCCTCGATACGCCGGGCCGCGCCGCGACCCGCGACGACATCGCCGGGTGGCTGGGGCGGTGCGAGGTCCGCTGGCAGGAGACCGACAACCCCGAGGGTACGAAGGAAGCGCTGGTGTTGGCGCTGCGTCCCCGCTTCAACCGTCAGGTGCCCCGCTCCCGCTGATGGTGGAGATTCACTTCAGTTCGCGAAACTCGAAAGCGCCACCGATTTCACGCTGGCTATTCTGAGTGCTCGATTCGTGACTCTGAGGAGTTGGTGATGGTTGGTCGATGGGAAGCGGAACCTGCTGCCACGTTCGCCCGTCGCCTCGGACGGTCCGCCGCCGAACTGGGCGAGAGCGGCGGCACGACCACCTGCCCCGACATCTGGGAGCTCTCCAACGGTGACGTGGCCGTCATCGGCCGCGACCTCACCACCGCGTACGACGGACGCCTGCCGGAGGGTGTCAGCGTCGGTCCCGACGAGCGGCTGGTCGTCATTCCGCGCAGCATGATCCGGGCCGCCAAGCCGGACATCCCGGATGCGTGACCTGCTGCGGGCGGCATCCGCCCGACAACTGAGCCTGCCTGAGTACGAGGCCGACTTCTACGCCACGGTGGAGACCGTGGACGGGGTGATCCTCAAGACCGAACGGGCCCAGACGTTTTGTGAGCCGGGCAGCCCCAGTTGGGAGGCGTTCGCGGCCGGTCGGTGGGACGAAGCGCTGCGGATCGCCGCCCAGCCCGATCCCGACCTGGCCCAGTTCTTCGCCCGCCTCGACGAACGGGGCTCCGGTCTGCACCGGCTGAGGATCGTGGAGCTTCCTCTTACGCCGTACCTGTTCTGGGAGTTCAACTTCCTCCGCTTCCGCGCCGAGGCGGGGGAGCAGATCCGCGTGCTCGACGCGGGTGCCGTTACGGAGTTGGAGCAGGAGCACGGCCGGGTCCCCGAGCTGATGGTGGCCGGCAGCCGGGCCGTCTACGACGTCCGGTACGACGAGACGGGGCTTCCGGTCGGCGCGGACAAGATCGTCGAGTCCGGGGTCGTCGAGGGCTGCCGGTCCCAGATCCTGGCGATGCTCGACCAGGCCGAGCCGTTCGAGCCCTTCTTCCGTCGGGAGGTCGACGGCCGGACGCCCTCCACCGCCCACCTGTAGTAGCCTGCCCGCACCAGCGACCCTGGAGGCAGGCGTGCCCCGACTGCGCGTGGTGACCAGCCTGGCCCGCCGGTCGGCGACGCCAACCGCGCTGCTACTCGCCGTGCTGGTCATTCTCGTCGCGGTGCTGCTCACGCCGATCGGCCTGCTCTGGATCGGTGACCGTCCCGGCTACGACTGGCCCCTGCTGGGCAACGTCGGATAGGCGTACGGGGCTGCCTCCGCCATTCTCGCCGCCCTTGCGTTGATCGGCGTGGTCGTCTCTCTGATCGTGCAGGCGCGGGAGGCCAAGGCAGCTCGGGAACAGGCGCTCCGCGCGTTGCACACCGACCTGCTCAAGATGGCCATCGACGACCCCGGGCTGCTGGAGTGCTGGGGCCCGATCGAGGAGTCGACGGACCTGGGCTGGTTCCGCAAGCACGTCTACAGCAATCTGATCGTGACCCATTGGCAGCTCATGTGGGAGGTGGACACGCTCAGCGAGCCGCACCTTGAAGTGCTTGCCGACCAGTTCTTCAAGGGCACCGCCGGGCGACGTTTCTGGGTGGAGGCGAGGGCCCACGCATGAAGGCTGAGACGTCACGTCGGGCCCGCCGCTTCACGCTGGTCATGGACCGGCGCTACCAGGCGGCCGTCGCGGCGGGCCCGGCAGCCGACGCGGTACGTGCCCGGCCGGAGTCGAGCAGCCCGGCGTCGAGCCGTCCCTCCGCCTCCCTCGTGAGCGCTGTCGTCCTCGGCGGTGGGGTGGCTCTCGCCGGCCACTACCTGGTTCGGCGGCTCACCGCTCGTCGGGGCTCCTCGTAGCGGGGCGGGCTCCTCGCAGCGCGTCGACCACCACCGCCCACCGGCTCGGCGTCATCTCGTCCGGTGAGCGCAGCACGTCCCCGTCGTGCACCACCACCCCCGCCTCCCGCAACAGCCGCAGATTCGGCGCATAGGCGGGGTGCGCGGCCAGCGCGGCGTTCACCCGGGGGAAGACGTGGATCGGCAGCCCGGTGCCGAGCAGTTCGTTGAGGATGCCCAGCGCCAGCGTGTCGCTCGCGCCGGCCGCCCACTTGTTCAGCGTGTTGAAGGTGGCCGGCACGACCGCGGCGGCGTCGGCCGGCGGGTGCGGTTCGGGGTCGCCCGGCCGGCGCCACTGCACGCGTACCGGATGACCGGTCTGCGCGGCGAGCGCGTCGCGGTCGAGCCAGCTTCCCGCGATCGGGGTGGCGATGAGGCAGACCCGCCACCCGTCGGCGGCGAGCAGGTCGGCGAGTTCGCCGATCCGCTGGGCCGGGGGAGCGGCGCAGACGACGAGGTGGAGCACCGGCGCTTCACTCATGCCCGCAAGTCTTACCCGGAAACGCTCCCGCCCGAGCACCCTCGGTGGGTGCTCGGGCGGGCGAGGTGTTAGGAGGGGGCCCCTCCTATACGGGAGGCGTTAAGAGGGGGCCCCGCCTTTCTGCACCACGCCGTTGACCTTCAGCGTGTACGGGGCGTACTGCTGGACCTGCTCGGTGGGCTCGTCGTAGGCGACCACGGCGACCACCTTCGGGAAGAGCGCGAGCAGCGCGAGCTGGGCCCGGTTGAGCGTCAGGCTCGACTTGCCGTTGAACTCGAACTGCCAGGCCAGCGAGTGCTTCTCGTCCAGACCGACGAGCCGCACGTTCCAGTTGTGCACCGCGATCGGCTTGATCTCGGTGGGCGAGTCGAACGCGGCGAGGCTGCTGCCGTCGCTGACCGGGGCGCCGCCGAGCGTGACGTCGTCGACGAGCAGGCCACCCTCGTTGACGCCGCCGTCGCTGACGTAGCGGAAGCCGAGCAGGATGTTCTTGCCGGCGTACGCGGACAGGTCGAAGCTGTGCGGCTCGAAACCGTCGGTGGTGCCGTTGAGCGCCGGGCCGAGCGGACCGTCGGTGGTCTTGTCGCCGGCGACCGCGGTGTAGGTGGCGCCGCCGTCGGTGGAGACCACCACGTAGCCGTAGTCGAAGCCGACCTCCGCGCCGTACTTGGCGAGGAAGCGCAGCGTCGGGTCGGCGGTCGGCACGGTGACCGGGGTGACCGCGGCGGCGTCGGTGTTGTCGGCGTTGCCGGAGAACAGCACCGGGTTGCCGGCGCGGTCCGGGTCGTTCGTCACGACGGTCCAGGCCAGCGGCAGCGACGGCAGCGTCTTCGCGCCCTGGAACGACAGCGACCGCAGGTCACGGCCGCGCAGCACGGTGCCGTCGGCCTTCGCCAGCGGGACGTAGTCGGCGCCGTTGGGCGCCGCGCCGGGCGTGGCGTACGCGGCCGGGTTGGCCAGGTTGACGGTGGAGCGCAGGCTCTTCGTGGTCACCCGGCTCTTCGGTACGCCGAGCATGATGCCCGTGCGCGACTCCCCGACGATCTTGTCGACCAGCGTCATGGTCTGGTAGTCGTGGATCACCTGGTACATGTTCTTCGCGCCCTCGGCCTTGAGCGCGGCGTCCAGGCTGGCCAGCCCCTGCAGGTCGGCGTCGTTGTGCAGCCGGTGCACGATGTCGTTGCCGTAGCGGTCGTACAGGAACTGGATGAACGCGTACGCGTTGCCGTAGTCGGCGAGCACCGCGTTCGGGTTCGGGCTCTCGCCCCACAGGTTCAGCGAGTTCTCCGGGCCGCCGCAGTCGCGCGGGTTCGCGTTGTACGGCGTCTGCACCGTGCCGAAGCCCTGCTGGCAGTAGAGGTGGCTGTCCGCGCCACGGTCGAAGACGGTGGCCTTCGTGTCCACGTACCCGGTGAGCGTCTGCGCGAAGTCGGACAGGCCCTCGTTCATCCAGGTGGTCTCGAACGGGTCGCTGTAGTAGTGCGCCAGGTGCTGCCACTCGTGCGCGAACGTGCCCTCGTAGCTGAACGGGCGGGCCGGGCGGCTGGTGCACAGGTCGCCGGTCGGCTCGTCCGGCGGGTTCGCGCCGGTGCGGTGCAGCCAGTCGAACGCGTCGACGGTCATCACGTTCCGGTCGAACAGCTCGTTGAGCTGCGCCGAGAAGAAGCCGGCGATGTAGGTCGGCGCGGCCGGGAAGTCGTAGAAGTTGTCGTCCCGGACGTTGTCGATCAGGGTGACCGTCTTGTTGCCGCCGCCGGTGTAGTCGCCGCCGTTGCCCTGGGCGTCCGGCGGGATCTGGGCGTTGCTGCCGTCGCGGTCCGGTGGCCGGCTGAACGCCACCGTCTCCTTCGGGTACATGTTCGTGTCGAACTCGTGCACGAAGCTCTGCACCTGCGCGTCGGTGATCTGCGTCGACGTGGGGATCTGGTTGCGGCAGTCGTCGGCCGGGAACGCGATGTCGTTGGCGACCCACACCTCGACGTTGTCGCCGACGCCGCGCAGCGTGTAGTCCTTGCGGTAGTAGCTGCCCTGGAAGTCGTCCATGCCGAGCCACTGCCGAACGGTGCCGACCGGCGGGGTCGGCGCCGCGGCGGCCTTCGAGCGGGCCTGGGCGCGCTTCTGGTAGCGGGCCGGGGTCTTGACCGGCTTGCCGTCGAGCGTGAAGTCCTTGCGGGTCAGCTCGCGGGTGTCGTCGGTGGCCGGCGTGGCCTTGGCGGGCGCGGCCTGGGCGGGCGCGGCGGATGCGGCCGTCGCGGGCAGGACGCCGAGGAACGGTAGGACGAGTGCGATGGCTGCGGTACCGGCGATCCGGCTGCGTGCCATTGGCCCCCCTTGTCGGGTGTGCGGAATCCGGCCGACGGGGTCACCGTCGCGTGCGCCGGAGAGACATTCACGTCGTTCGTACGCCACACTGTTGCCTTTGGCAACCAGTCGAACGTGTTAAGAAGGGGCCCCGCCTCTACCGGATGCGTGAAGAAGGGGCCCCGCCTTGCAGGTTGTGGAGAGTGTGCTGCGTGACGTGCGCGAGGGCGCGCACCGCGGCGTCGTCGTCGACTCGCCGCCCGGCGCGGGCAAGAGCACGCTCGTCGTCCGCGCCGCCGCCGAGCTGGCCGTCACCGGGGACCCGCTGATGATCGTGGCGCAGACCAACGAGCAGGTCGACGACCTCATCGACCGGCTCGCCCGGCGGGCGCCCGAGCTGCGGATCGGCCGACTCTCCGCGACCGACTACCGGCCCAGCGAGCGGGTCACCGGCCACGGGACGGTCCGGGTCGCGGCGAAGGTCGCCGACCTCGGCGGTCCGGCCGTCACCATCGGTACGGCGGCCAAGTGGGCCACCGTGCCCGAGGGCTCCTGGCCGTGGGCGATCGTGGACGAGGCGTACCAGATGCGGGCGGACGCGCTGCTGCGCGTGGCCGGTCGGTTCGAGCGGGCGCTGTTCGTCGGCGACCCCGGGCAGCTCGACCCGTTCTCCGCCGTCGAGACCGCCCGCTGGACCGGCCTGACCTGGGACCCGATGCAGTCGGCGGTGGCCACGCTGCTGCGGCACAACCCGGACCTGCCGGTGCACCGGCTGCCGGTGTCGTGGCGGCTGCCGGCCTCCGCCGCGCCCGTGGTGTCCGCCGCGTTCTACCCGTTCACCGGGTTCCGGGCCGGCACCGGCCCGGCCGACCGGGCGCTGACGTTCACCGGGGCCGGTCCGGGCGACGGCTACGACGCCTCGGTCGAGCTGGCCGCCGCGACCGGCTGGGCGTTGCACGAGCTGCCGGCGCGACACACCGTGCGTACCGACGCCGAGGCCGCCACGGCCTGCGCGGAGCTGGCGCTGCGGGTGCTGGCACGCGGCGCGGTCGCGGTCAGCGAGGCAGCGCCCGGCGGCGCGCCGGTGACCGCGGACCGGATCGCCGTCGGGGCCGCGCACCGCGACCAGGTCGCGGCCATCCGGTCCCGGCTGGGCACGGCCGGCGCGGGCGTCACGGTGGACACCGCCAACCGGCTCCAGGGCCGGGAGTACGACGTGACGATCGTGCTGCACCCGCTCTCCGGCCGACGCGACGCGACCGCGTTCCACCTGGAGTCGGGGCGGCTGTGTGTGCTGGCGTCCCGGCACCGGCACGCCTGCGTGGTGGTGGCCCGGGCCGGCATCGGCGAGCTGCTCGACGCGTACCCGTCGACCGAGCGGGTGCACCTGGACGTGCCGGTGAAGTTCCCGGACGGGTGGGAGGCCAACCAGACCGTCCTCACCCACCTCGACGCGCACCGGGCCTGAGTACGCGCACCTGGGTACGCGCACGGGTCGGAAGCGACGGGCGGGCCGGCCGGGCGGTCCGTTCGGATCTTCCGACAACCGCGGGTGGTGGGCAGGATGGCCGGGTGCATCCTCACGACCCTTATCAGCCGGATCCGTACCAGCCGTACTACCCGCCGCAGTACCCGCCGCAGCCGGAGGAGGACGGGATCAACTGGACGACGGTCCTCTGGGTCGCGGTGCCGGCGCTGCTGGTGATCCTCTGCTGTGCCGGGTGCGTGGTATCCGGGTTCGCCGGGGCGTTCATGGAGGGCTTCCAGGAGGGCTACTCGTCGTCGTAGGCCGGCGGGTCGCACCTCGACGCGCGCGGCTGGCGGTGGTGCGTTAGACAGGGCGCATGACCTTGAGCGTGCTGCCCTGGCTGGGCGGGGCCCTGGTGGCGGTGGCCGCCGGGTTCCTCGCCACGGTGCTGCCCCGGCGCCGCGAGCGTGACCGGGGCCGGCGGGTCGCCTGGTCGTCGGCGCGGGCGGCGATCCACGACGCCGCCGTCAGCCGGGACGCGGCCACCACGCCGGTGCCCGAGGCGGACCGGTTGCTGGCCCGCGCCGAGCTGCTCGCCGCCGCGCGCGACGGCGGCGCGGACGCGGCCCGGGAGGCGACCGCGCACGCGCGTCGCGCCGACGAGCTGTGGCGGGCCGGCCGATGAGGGTACGCCGGGAGCTGCTGCGCTGGTCCCTGCTGGCCGTGGCGGCGGCGGTGCTGGCGGTGTTCCTGGTGGCGCAGCGGCAGAGCGTCGACGTCAGCTACGGGCGTTCGCCGTCGTCCGCCTCGCTGCCGGGGGAGGGGTCCGCGGGCGAGCTGAGCGACGCGACGGTCCCCTCGGTCGAGGAGATGACCGCGCTGGTCGCGGCCGATCCGGTGGTACGCCTGCCCGGCGCGACCGCGCGCTGGGACACCGCTCGCGTCCGGGCCGCCATCGGCGGTGACGACACCCGCATCCTGGTCGCCCCGCCGGGGCTGGACGAGGCGGAGCGGCGGCGGGTCAAGGACGTCGAGAACGCCGCGATCCGGATCGTCGGCACCGAGGTCAGCGGCGGTCTCTACGTGGCCACGGCGGACGACCTGCCGGGCTGGCGGGCGCAGTTCGCCACCGGCGACGTCACCGGGCAGGTGCTCGCGCTGCTCGCCGGGCTGCGCAAGCAGCCGTCCCCGCCGGACCGCGACGACCTGCGCTGGCGGGAGCCGACCGCCGCCGAGTTGGCCCCGGTGACCGCCGCGCTGCGGGCCACCGGCCGGTACGTCGGGGCCGGCGCCACGCTGCCCCGGCTGCCGGAGCGGACCGCCGAGGACGCGTTCCCGGACGGGGCCTGGTTCGTGGTGCTGCCGGCCCAGCCGTACGGGGCGCCGCTGCCGGCGTACGGGCCGGCGCTGCATCGGCTCGCCCCGGACCGGCCGGTGGTGGTGATGTACGGCGGCTGGATCGAGTACCACGGTCCGGGCGCGGCGGACTTCGCCGAGGTGGCCGGCGCCAGCTTCTACGCCCAGTACGGCGGCCGGCTCAGCCGCTACGCCTATCCGCAGCTCAACGTGCTCGGCGCGTACCTGGCCCGGGTCACCGACGTGCGGTACGCGGGGCTGTTCGACAGGCCGCTGCCGTACCGGCCGTTCGACCCGCTGCGGGTGGCGCTGCCGGCGCTGCCGTGGCTCTTCGCCGGCTGTGTGGCCGGCTTCGTGGTGCTGTCGATCCGGACCGTGCGCGGCGCCGGTCGGGGCCGGCCGGACGACGTCGGGCCGGGCGGCACGCCGGCGCGGCTGGCCGGGCTCTCCGCGCTGGCCGTGGAGCTGTCCCTGCTCACCGACGCGCGCAGCGACCCGGCGCTGGTGCGGGGCGTCGGCCGGCTGCGCGCCGCCCGGTACGCGCTCGACGACGGGCTGCCCGACCGGCACGTACGCGGCCTGCTGGCGGACGCGGCGGCCGAGCTGGACGGCGTGGCCCGGGACGTGCGGATGCCCGGCTACCGGCCGGACGTCTACCTGCGCGGGAGGCTGTCGTGACCGGGACCGAGCGTCGGCGGGCGGGCACCGAGCGTCGGCGGGCCGGCACAGGGCGCGGGCGGGCCGGGACCGCGCGTCGGCAGTCTGGGACCCCGCGTCGGCAGGCCGGGACCGCGCGCCGGCCGGTGGGCACCGTGCGCCGGCTGCTGGGCCGGCTGGTCGGGACCGCGTTCGGCCGGGCGGTGCTGGCCTGCCTGGTGCTGGCCGGCTGGGCGCTGTGGACCGGCGGCCTGTTCGACGGGCCGGCCGCCCGGCAGGTACGCGCCTCGTCGGTCTACGCGGCGCCCGGCGTGGAGCTGGACCGGGCCGCCGCCGAACGGGTCATCGGCAACCGCCGGCTGGTGGTGCTGATGATGCGGCCCGGCACCGACCTGTCCGAGGCGTGCGACGACACCGAACGGGCCACCCAGGGCACGCTGGTGCTGGCGATGAGCCGGGACGGCGACGACTGGGACACGTACGGCTGTTCCCGCCTCGGCGGCGACAGTCCGCGCGACGTCGGCCGGTCCGTGGTGGTGGAGACCGTGATCGGCCAGGGCGCGGACGCGTTCGTGGACCGGCCGGTCGAGGCGCTGAAGGTGATCGTGCTCAACTACGACCGGCTGGTCCGCACCGGCCTGGTGCCGGACGGCGCTCGGACCATCAGCCCGTCGTTGCCCCGCTACCTGCTGGCCGGCGGCGCGCTCGGCGGCGTGGTGGCCGGCGCGGCGGTGCTCTGGTTCGGTGGCCGGCGGGCCGGCCGGTTGGCCGACGCGCGGCGGGCCGGGCGGGACGCGCGCGCCGACGAGCGGGCCGCGTTGGGCGCGGCGACCGCCGTGCTCGCCCAGCAGATCATCGACCTGGACCGGGCCGGCGGGCCGGGCGGGTCGGCGTACCGGCGGCTGGCCGGCGACTACGTCGGGCTGCTCGACGAGGTGTCCGGATCGGACGCCGGGGACCCGGGGGTGGGCCGGCTGCGGGAGCGGGTGGACGAGTTGAGCCGGCGGGCGGCGGAGCTGGCGGACGACGCGGCGGTCGCCGCACCGGAGTCGGCGCGGACGCGCGGACGGGGCCGGCGGTGACCCGCCGGCCCCGTCCCCGGAGCGTCGTCAGCGCCCGGCGGCGACCACCGTGGCGGCCGGCCAGCTGTCGCTGAAGATCTGGGCGGGCGTGGCGCTGCGGGCGGCGAAGCCGAACAGCGAGTCGACCCGGGCGGCCTCGGTGGAGCTGGGGTACGGGTTGGTGCAGCTGGTGCCGGCGCTGCCGCCGGACATCAGGATGGCGCAGTTGCCGTTGTAGTTGTCCGGCAGGCCGAGGATGTGGCCGATCTCGTGCGTCATGATGCGCAGCGGCGAGTACTGCTGGGCCTGGTTGTAGTCGATGACCACGCGACCGTTGCCGAGGCTGGTGCGCTGGGCGTACGACCCGCCGCCGTAGGTGTAGTAGATCATCAGGTTCGACCCGCACTGGGCCATGTTGATGTTGTTGGTGTAGTTGTTCCAGATCGACGCCGCCTGCACCGCCGTGCTGGCGAACGGGCCGGCCTGGCTGGTGTTGTAGCAGACGTTGCGGATCGCGGCGGAGGCCGGTGCCGGGTTGACGGCGACCGCGCCCAGCGCCGTCAGCGTCACGGCCGCGAGGGTGGCGAGGATCCGGGACAGCTTCGGCGTACGCATGGTTCACACTCCTGGGGGATGGGGGGTGTGCGGACGCCGACAGCCTATCGATACGGATCGATCGATATCAAGGTCTGTCAGGTGGCGGCGTGCGGATCGGCCGCGTTCAGCTCGGCGACCACCCGGTCGTACTCGCCACGCGCCGCCGCGTGCCGGAGGAACTTCACGCGCTCGACCTGGATCTCCGTGGCGTCCGGCTGCGCCTCCAGCAACGCCACCACCTCGGCCACGAACTCGTCCAGCGGCATGGCGAACTCGCTGCTCTCCTGCCCGGGCAGCAGCCCGGTCCGCACCGCCGGCGGCACCAGCTCCACCACCCGTACGCCGGTCGGGGCCAACTGGAGCCGGATCGACTCGCTGAGCATGTGGATCGCGGCCTTGGACGCGTTGTAGCTCGGGGTGACCCGCAGCGGCACGAACGCCAGGCCGGACGAGACGGTGACGATGGTGGCGTTCCCGCGCTGCCGCAGGTGCTCGACGAACGCGCCGATCAGCCGGATCGGGCCGAGCACGTTGGTGGTCACCACCTCCTCGGCCGAGGCGAGGAACGTCTCGGGCGAGCGCCAGTCCTCGATCCGCATCACACCGGCCATGGCCACCACGACGTTGAGGTCCGGGTGCCGGGCCAGCACCGATTTCGCCGCCGCCGTGATGCTCGCCGGGTCGGTCGTGTCGATCGGCACGGTGTCCAGGCCCGGGTGGGTCGCGGCGATCTCGTCGAGCAACTCGGTACGCCGGCCGCCGACGATCACCGTGTTGCCCCGGTCCCGCAGGGCGAGCGCCAGCGCCAGGCCGATCCCGCTGGTGGCGCCCGGAATGAAGATGGTGTTCCCGGAGATGTCCATGCCGCCAGCATGGCCGGTCCGTGGTGGCCGGGGCAGAGTTCCGTGATCGGGGGATCCCGGATCCCTGGTTCGCGTCGCCCGGCGGCGGATACTCGGATCATGGACCGGATCGCCCTGGCCGACTTCCTCCGCCGCCGCCGCGAGGCGCTGCGCCCCGGTGACGTCGGGCTGCCGCCGGGTGCCCGGCGGCGGGCCCCCGGCCTGCGGCGGGAGGAGGTCGCCGCGCTCGCCGCCATGTCCACCGACTACTACACCCGGCTGGAGCAGCGGCGCGGCCCGCAGCCCAGCCCGAACCTGCTCGCCGGGCTGGCCCGGGCGCTGCGGTTGACCGGCGACGAACGCGACTACCTGTTCCGGGTGGCCGGGCACAGCCCGCCCGAGGCGGTCTCCACCGCCACCCACGTCGCGCCGGCGCTGCTGCGGGTGCTGGACCGGCTGGCGGACACGCCGGCGCTGATCCTGTCGAACCTGGGGGAGACGCTGGAGCAGAACCGGTTGGCCGCCGCGCTGCTCGGCGAGCGGACCGGCCACACCGGGCCGGCCCGCAGCGGGATCTTCAGGTGGTTCACCGACCCGGCCGAGCGGGCCCGCTACCCGGTCGACGACCACGACCGGCAGAGCCGCGCACAGGTCGCCAACCTGCGTGCCGCGTACGGCCAGATGGGTCCCCGCTCCCGCGCCGGTGAGCTGGTCCGGGTGCTGCGCGCGGCCAGCGACGAGTTCGCCGGGTTGTGGGAGCGGCACGAGGTGGCGCAGCGCTACGCCGACCACAAGACGCTGATCCACCCGGAACTCGGCCCGATCGAGCTGGACTGCCAGGTGCTGTTCACCGAGGACCAGTCCCAGGCGCTGCTCGTGCTCACCGCGCCGCCGCGCAGCGAGGGCGCGGAGAAGCTGCGACTGCTCGCCGTGCTCGGGCACGAGCGTTTCCCGGCGTGAACCAGGCACAGGAACGGCTATTCACGCCGCCGGGAATTCCCGGCTCCGGTGTCAACCTCCCGTCACGCAGGGTGTTCTGCTGATCCCTTCCGGTCGATACCGTCGGGCCACTGGCCGCCGACGAAGGGCCGAGAATGGACACCAACAGACATCCGCTCGACCGCAGGCGACTCCTCGCCGGCGCGGCGGCGGCCTCGACGCTCACCCTGACCGGTCTGGCCGTCGCGCCCGGCCCCGCCGCCGCGGCCCCGGCCGGCGCCGGAACGCCGCTGGTGACCCGGGACCGGATCGCGACCGCCGCGTTGCGCGCGCCCGACGGTTCCGCGCCGGCGGTCCGGATCCGGGCCGACTTCTCCGACCGGCTCGCCGCCTGGCTGGCGTTCTGGTCGGCGAACTCCCCCCGCGCCTGGAGCGCGCCGACGCAGGTGGTCGCCCGGGTCGCGCCGGCCGGCGACGCGCTGGACCTGCACGCGGTCCGCTACCGCCGCGACGACGAGCCGCGGGCCGGCTTCACCGCCACCCGGCGGGACGCCACGCACCTGGCCACGCTGGCCAGCCTGCACCACCACTTCCCGAGCGTGCGCGTCCGGCCGGACGGGACGATCCGGATCGGCGACGGGCCCGCCGGCTTCACCGGCGCGCCGGAACAGGTCGCCTTCGCGGTCGCCGCCTGCCGTGGGCTGTGGGGCGACGCGGCGGCCACCGCCGACCGCTGGCGGGAGCACGCCGGCCGGGTCCTCGCCCGCGCCGGCCGGCCCGCCGACGCCGGCTCGCACGCCGGCTGGGCGGCCTTCACCCGGACCAGCCTGCGTCGCGGGCTGGGCACCGAATCGTACGAGTGACCGGAGGAAAACAGATGGCCCGCAACGAGTTCCGCTTCGTGGTCGACGGCGTCGACCTGACACCCGACCAGCAGACCCTGATCGCCGGCGAGATCCAGAAGGCCGGCCTGGCCGCGCTGCGTACCGCCAACGCCAAGCTCGTCAACCCGCTCACACTCGGCCACGGCAACATCAAGCTGCGGCCCGAGTGGTACGGGCTCTGGGTGCTCGACGGCGTGTCCGCGCAGGACCTCGGGCAGAAGATCAACGACATCGGGTTCTGGATCCAGCGGTGACCGACGCCGCCCGATCGGCCGGCCCGCCGGAGCGGATGTGCCCGAGCACGCCGGCGTCCAACGCCACCGTGTTCCTCGGCATGATCACGCCGGCGGGCCGGGTGGCCTACGTGACGCCGGCCGTGCCGGCCGAGGTGGCGCTCGCCGGGGCCGACGACTCCGACGGGCCGATCGAGTCCCGGGTCCGGCTCGCCGGTCCCTGCGTCACCTCGTCCTGCGGCTTCTGGACCGGCTCGCACTGCGGCCTGGGCGCCCGGATGGCCGCCTCGTACGCCGAGGCCGCCCCGCCGGCCGAGGAGACGCTGCCGAAGTGCGCGATCCGGCGTACCTGCCGATGGTTCGCCGAGCAGGGGCCGGCGGCGTGCCCGGCCTGCTCGCACGTGGTCACCGACGCACGGTGAGCGCGGGTGGCTGCTTGACCCGGCCACGCACAGCCGCTGATCCTCGCGGCCGTGTCGTTCGCCTCCGCTGCTGGAGCGGTCAGCCGGTGGACACCTGGTGTGACCCGTCGTGGACACGGCGGTAGCGCTCGTAGATCACGCGGGAGCTGAACGTCTTGGTCTCGACCAGGTTCAGCGGGATGTCGGCGGTGACCGGCGGCAGGTACGGCGTGCCGCCACCCACCACGACCGGGCACCGGTACATGCGCAGCTCGTCGACGAGGCCGAGCTCGATCGCGGCCCCGGCCAGCACGGTGCCGCCGATCGAGACGGGCTTGTCGGTCGCGTCCAGCGCCATGGCGATCTCCTCGGCCACCGACGCCTTGGCGAGCCGGGCGTTACCCTGGACGTCATCGAGCGTACGGCTGAAGACGACCTTCGGCAGGTCGCGCCAGGTGTCGGCGAACGCGGCCCCGATCTCGGTCTCGCGCATCGCCGGATCCGTCTCCCACACCAGCATGTTCTCGTAGAGCCGGCGGCCCAGCAGGTAGCCGCCGAGCTGGCCCACCTCCGCGTGGTGGAACCGGATCAGCTCATCGTCGGGGCCCGTCCAGTCGAACGAGCCCGCGCGGTCGGCGACGAAGCCGTCCACCGAGACGCTCATCGAGTACATCAGCACAGATTCTCTCCTTCTCCGGCCTATCTGGACCACAGCCTGACACATCGGGACGATGTTCTGGCGCCTTGAGACCGCGGCGTCGCCGCCTGTCGGACCGGTCGACTAGCGTCGGGAGGTCATGGAGCCGCGGTTCGGCGAGGGGATCATCGGGCGGGAGCACCCGGCCGGGTTGCTGCGCGCCGAGGTGGCGCGCGTGGTCGACAGCCACGGCGGTCTGGTCCTGGTCACCGGTGAGCCGGGCATCGGCAAGACCACCCTGGTCTCGGCCGCCGCCGACGAGGCCCGCCGACGCGGGGCGCTGGTGCTCGGCGCCGCCTGCTGGGATTCCGACACCGCCCCCGACTACTGGCCCTGGGTGCAGGTGCTGCGCCGGCTGGCCCGGGCCACCGGCGACGCCGCGCCCGCCAGGGAGGCCGCCGACGCCGGGCTGGCGGCCCTGCTCGGCGAGCACGCCGCCGACAACGACCCGGTCGAGCCGGGTGACGACGGCGGGCGGGACGAGTTCGCCCGGCACGACGCGGTGACCGGCGCGCTGGTCGCGGTCGCCCAGCACCGGCCGGTCGTGGTGGTCCTCGACGACCTGCACTGGGCCGACCCGGCGTCGTTGCGGCTGCTCCGGTTCGCCACCCAGCACACCTGGTTCGAGCGGCTGCTGGTGATCGGCACCTATCGCGACGCCGAGGTGGAGGCCGACGACCACCGGCTGCGCCCGCTGCTGCTGCCGTTGGCCGCGAAGGCCACCACCGTCACGCTGACCGGCCTGGGCCGCGACGAGGTGGCCGCGCTGATCCGCCGCACCGCCGGCCGGGAACCGGGCGCGGCGCTCGTCGACGAGGTGCACCGCCGCACCGGCGGCAACCCGTTCTTCGTCGAGCAGACCGCCCGGCTCTGGCACACCGACGGCCTGGCCGACACCATCGCCCCCGGCGTACGCGAGGCGGTGCGGCGCCGGCTCGACCAGCTACCCGCCCCGGTGGTCGAGGCGCTGACCGTGGCCGCCGTGCTGGGGCGCGAGTTCCACCGGATGACGCTGGCCGCCTGCGTGCCCGCTCCGGCCGCGCAGGTCGACCGGCTGCTCGACCGGGCCGCCGCCGCCCGGCTGGTGCTGTCCGGCGGCGGTGGCCGGTTCGCCTTCGTGCACGACCTGGTCCGGGAGACGCTCTACGACGGGCTGTCCGAGCATGAGCGGCATGCCCGGCACGCCGCCGTGGTCCGGGCCGTCGACCGCGCCGACGACGCGCTCGCCGGCCGGCCCATCGCCGCCGACCTGGCCCGCCACGCCTGGCTCGCGGGCCCCGAGCTGGATCCGGTACGCGCCGGTGACCTGCTGCTGACCGCCGCGCGCGACGCCAGCGGCCGGCTGGCCGTGGAGGAGTCGGTGCGGCACTTCCGGCGCGCGCTGAGCCTCACCGACGAGCCGGTCCGGCGGGTCCGGGTGCTGCTGGAGCTGGCCGGGCTGCTGCACCACGCCGGCACGCCGGGCGAGGCCGAGCAGTTGCTCGTCGACGCCGCCGCGCTGGCCCGAGGGCTGGCTGAGCCGGCCGTGCTGGCCCGGGTGGCGCTCACCGTCCACAGCCAGCACTCGGCCACCCGGCGCCGGCTCGACGCCGACGCGCTGGTGCGGGAGGCGTACCAGCGGTTGATCGGCCCGCCCGAGCCGGAGCGGTCGACACGTGCCCTGGTCACCGACCTGATCACCGCGACCGAGACGCTCGCCCGGCACGGCCGGGACGACGAGGCGCTCACGTTCAGCCTGTGGGCCCGCCACGACACCACCTGGGGGCTCGGCACGGCCGAGGAGCGGGCCGTGGTCACCGCCGAGATCCGCGAGGTGGCCCGCCGCGGCGGCGACCGGGACACCGAGCTGTGGGCCACGTCGCTGCGCTGGGTGGCGCTGCTGGAGCTGGGTGACCCGGCGTACCGGGACGAGCTGGCCGCGTTCGTCGCCGGCTGCCGGGCGGGCGACGTGGCCCGGCAACGGATGGCGGCGGCCGTGGACAGCGGCATCATCGCCGCCTTCCGGGGCGACTTCGACGCCGCCGACGCGTGCTACGCCGAGATGGACGGTTACGGCGAGTGGGAGCACTCCGACCACGCCTTCATGGCCCACCACCTGCGCTGGTCCCTGCTTCTGCTGCGCGGGCGGCTCGCCGAGGCCGAGGCCGTGCTCGACCGGCCCGGCGCGGCCAACCATCCGCAGGTGGAGCTGCTGCGGGCGATCACCGCCGCCGAGCGCGGCGACGCCGACACCGTGCTCCGGCTGGTCGGCGGCATCGAGGCCGCCGACACAGCGTACCCCCGGCCGGTGTCGGCGCTGTGGCTGCGGCTGCGGGCCCAGGCGGCGGCCGTGGACGGCGACCCCCGTCGCTGCGCCGAGGCACGGGCGGCCCTGGCGCCGCACCGCGGACGGTGGATGGTCGCGCTGTTCGGCTGCGACATCGGCGGCCCGGTCGACCTCTGGCTGGCCACCGTGGACGCGGCGGAACGGCGGTGGGACGACGCGGTCGCCGGCTACGCGGCGGCCCGGGCCGCCGCCGACCGCCTGGGCGCCCGCCCCTGGTCGGTGCTCGGCCGGGCCGGGCTGGTCACCGTGCTCGCCGGGCGCGGCGGGCCGGGTGACGCGGCCGAGGCGGCCCGGTTGTGGGCCGGGACGGTGGCCGAGGCGCGGGAGTTGGGCATGGCCCAGGTGATCGAGCGGCTCACCGCGGCCGGCCCGCGGGCGGCCGACCTCGACGTGGACGTGTCGACGTCGCGGGCCGACCGGGCCGCGCGGGTCGGATCCACCACGGCGGCCAGGTCGGGTGTCGCCGGTCGGGGCGGCCTGGGAGGTGGGCCCGGCATGAGCGGTTGGGCCGCCATGACGGTCGGTGCGGACCCGAGCGGCCGATCCGGTGCCACGGCCGGCGACGGCCCTGACGCGGAGGTGCACGGCGCCGACCCGGCCATGCCCGAGTTCCGCCTCGACGGTCCGGTGTGGCGACTCGCCTACGCCGGCGTGGTGGTGCACCTGCCCGACGCCAAGGGCCTGCACGACCTGCGGCTGCTGCTGAGCCGACCCGGTGTGGACGTGCGCGCGGTCGAGCTGCTCGACCCGGCGGCCGGCGCGGAACTGGTCGCCGCCCGCCGCCTCGGCGCCGACCCGGTGCTCGACGACGAAGCGAAGGCGCGCTACCGGCAGCACCTGCGGCGGCTCGACGACGAGATCGACCGGGCGGCGCTGCGCGACGACGCGCGGCGGCTGGCGGCCCTGGACGCCGAGCGCGCGGCGCTGCTCGACCAGCTGCGCGCCGCCGCCGGGCTGGCCGGGCGCAGCCGCCGCCTCGGCGACCAGGCCGAGCGGGCGCGCAAGGCGGTGACCGGCCGGATCCGCGACACGCTGCGCCGGATCGAGCAGCGGCACCCGGTGCTCGCCGCCCACCTGCGCGAGTCGGTCACCACCGGCGGCACCTGTCGGTACCTGCCGGCCGAGCCGGTGCGCTGGCGACTCTGAGCCCGACCGGTGTTCCCACGCCGGAGCGGCGGGACCCGGAGCGTCCGGGCCCCGCCACCCCCGGGTCAGCGGCGGTTGTAGCGGCGCATGGTCAGCGTGCCGAACACCACCACGAACCCGGCGCTCCACAGCAGCAGCCACATGGTGTTCGTGGCGTCCGTGGCGCCGGCCATCGCGGCCCGGACCGAGGCGACCAGGTGGGTCACCGGGTTGACCTTGACGAACGCCTGCAACCAGCCCGGCATGGTGGCCGGCTCGACGAACACGTTGCTCAGGAACGTCAGCGGGAACAGCACCATCATGCTGACGCCCATCACCGACTTCTCGCTGCGCAGCACCAGGCCGAAGAACGTCCACACCCAGGAGAACGCGAACGAGAAGACCACCAGCAGGCCGATGCCGGCCAGCACGCCGGGCAGCCCGCCGTCGGGACGGAAACCGAGCACCAGCCCCACGGCGAGGATGACCACCGCGGCCAGGATGTACCGCAGCACGTCGCCGAAGATCATGCCGACCAGCGCCGCCGGCCGCCACACCGGCAGCGTCCGGATCCGGTCGAAGACGCCCTTCTCGATGTCGTTGTTCAGCCCGAGCCCGGTGTACATGGTGATCATCACGACGCTGGTGACCATGATGCCGGGCAGGAAGAACTGGAGATACGCGCGCGGGCTGTCGGCGAGCGCGCCGCCGAACAGGTACGTGAACATCAGCACCATGATGATCGGGAACGCGGTCACGTCGAACAACTGCTCCGGCACGTGCTTGATCTTCAGCACGGCCCGCCAGCCGAACGTCAGCGACGCCGACAGCGGCCCCGGTGGCGCCGGCCGCTCCCCGGGGGCGAGCACGGTGGCCAACGCCTCGGTGGAGGGCACGTAGACGGACGGGGCCCGCCCGGTGGTGGTCGCGGTGTCGCTCATCGGGCCGCCTCCAGCTCGTCGTGCCGGTCGTCCGCCGCGACGGCCGGGTGGTCGGTCAGGGCCAGGAACACCTCGTCCAGGCTGGGCTGGCCGAGGGAGAAGTCGTCCACCACGATGCCGGCCCGGGCCAGCTCGCCGAGCGCCCGGGCGGCCTGCTCACCGGCCTCCAGGTCGGTGCCGTCCTCGCCGACCCGGGCGGTCAACGCCACCGGGTCGGCGGCGAGCTGCACCGGCACGTTCAACGTCGTCCGCAGCACCTGCTCGGCCCGGGGCCGCTGCCCGGCGTCGCGCAGTCGCACGTGGACGGTGCCCGACCCGACCGACGACTTCAGCTCGCCCGGGGTGCCCTCCGCGATCACCCGACCGTGGTCGACGACCGCGATCCGGCCGGCGAGCTGGTCCGCCTCGTCCAGGTACTGCGTGGTCAGCAGCACCGTGGTGCCGTGCGCCACCACCGCCCGGACGATCTCCCACACCTGGTTGCGGCTGCGCGGGTCCAGCCCGGTGGTCGGCTCGTCCAGGAACAGCAGGTCCGGCGTGTTCAGGATGCTCGCCGCGATGTCGATGCGCCGCCGCATCCCGCCGGAGTACTTCTTCACCTGCCGGCCGGCGGCCTCGGTCAGCCCGAACGCGGCGAGCAGCGCCTCGGCCCGCTCCCGCGCCGCCGGGCGGCCCAGCCCGAGCAGCCGGCCCAGCAGGACCAGGTTCTCCGCGCCGGTGAGGTCCTCGTCGAGCGAGGCGTACTGGCCGGTCAGGCTCATCCGGGCGCGGACCGCGTCGGCCTCGGTGACCACGTCGTGGCCGAAGACCCGGGCGGTGCCGCCGTCCGGACGCAGCAGCGTCGCCAGCACGCGTACGGCGGTGGTCTTGCCGGCGCCGTTGGGCCCGAGCATCCCGTAGACGGCGCCGGCGGGGACCCGCAGGTCCAGGCCGTCGAGCGCCCGGGTCGAGCCGAACGACCGGGTCAGGCCGTCGGCCTCGACGGCCAGCCCGGTGTTCCGGTTACTCATGATCACTACCTCTCTCCATGGATGGTTCCCCGCATGCGTACGGGCGGGCCGCGCGCCCCTCGCGCAACGCCAGGCCCCACCAGCACAGCTCGTCGAGGAGCACCCGGACGTCCTGCCGGAGCCGTTCCTCGACGTGCCCGTCGGGCAGCCCGCCGTCGAGCAGGTCGACGCCGACGGTGTCCCGCACGGTCGTCGCGTGCAGCGCGGTGAAGACGGTCCGGAGCTGCTCGACCGCGTACCGGCCGACCGACCGGTAGCCGTACGAGACGAAGCCGACCGGCTTGGCCTGCCACTCGTCGTACGCGAAGTCGATCGCCTGTTTCAACGAGGCCGGGAAGCTGTGGTTGTACTCCGGGGTGACCACGACGAACGCCTCCGCCTCCGCCACCTGCCGGACGAACTCCCGCATCGCCGGCGTGGGCTCGGCGGGCAGGGCGGCCGGGAAGTCGTACCCGGCCAGGTCGATCTCCCGCACGACCAGCCCGGCGCGGTGGCGGGCCTGGTCGGCGAACCACCTGGCGATCCGGTCGCCGACCCGGCCCTCCCGGGTGCTGCCGACGAGCACGGCGAGCCGTAACGGTGTCATGCCGCCCCTCCCTCGCTGCCGGCCTCGACCGGTAGGCGCCAGAAGGCCCGCCAGATCGGATCTGGCGGGCCGTTTCGTCGGGGGTCTCTGGTCGAATCGGTGGATGACCGAGGTACGCATTCTCCGCTGGAGCACCGACGACCTGGCGTTGCTGCGGGCGCTTAACAGTCCCGAGGTGCGGGCGCACACCGGCGGCCCGGAGACCGACGAGCAGGTGCGCGCCCGCCACGAGCGCTACGTGCGCGGGACGGGCCCGCGCAGCGGGACCATGTTCACGGTGGTCACGCCGGACGGGACGAAGGTGGGCAGCGTCGGCTTCTGGCCGCGTGACTGGCGCGACGAGCCGGTGTACGAGATGGGCTGGGCGGTGCTCCCGGCCCACCAGGGGCGGGGGCTGGCGACGGCGGCGGTGCGTGCGGTGGTGGCGGCCGCCTCGGCGGTGGGCGACCGGCGCTTCGCGCACGCGTACCCGTCGGTGGACAACCCGGCGTCGAACGCGGTGTGCCGCCGGGCCGGGTTCACGCTGCTCGGCCCGACGGAGTTCGAATACCCGCCGGGGCACCTGATGCGCTCGAACGACTGGCGCATCGACCTGACGCGCTGACCCGGTCGGTCGGTCAGTGCGCCGTGTCCAGTCGCGTCCGCTGCTCGGCGGTCAGCTCCAGGTCCACCGCGGCCAGGGCCTCGTCCAACTGGGCCACCGAGGAGAAACCGACAAGCGGGATCGCCGGCACGTCGCCGCCCATCAGCCAGGCCAGCACCACCTGGTTGACGGTGGCGCCGGTCTCGGCGGCCACCGCGCGCAGCGCCGCCAGCCGGGCCGGCGTGCCGGGCAGCGCGTACGCCTCGCCGAGCCGCTCCGGCTTCGCGTACGCGCCCTTGAGCAGCGGGGAGTACGCGACCAGGGTGAGCCGCGGCTCGGCCCGAAGGTAGCTGACCAGGTCGGGGCCGGCCCAGCCGATCTGGCCGTCCGGGTCCAGTTCGCTCGGCAGGTCCACCCGGGGCGGCAGATAGCTGCGGTGGTACTGGAGCACGTCGTAGCCGGGCAGCCCGGCCGCCGCCGCGAGGGCCCGGGCCCGCTCGACCCGCCAGGCGCGGTGGTTGCTCGCGCCCAGCAGCCCGACGGTGCCCTCGGCGACCAGCTCCGCGAAGCCCTCCACCGTCTCGCGCAGCGGAACGGTCCGGTCCTCGATGTGGGCGTAGAGCAGGTCGATCCGGTCGACGCCGAGCCGTTCCCGGCTGCGTTCGGCGGACTCGCGGATCACCTTGGCGGACAACCCCTCCGGGTTGTCCCGGTAGCTGGTGCCGGGCGCGAGCGGGCGGGCGCCGAGCTTGGTGGCGAAGACGATCTCGGCGCCGATCCCGCGGCTGCGCCGCCAGCGGCCGAGGAGCGTCTCGCTCTCGCCGCCCTGGCCGCCGTTCTGCCAGAAGGCGTAGTTGTCCGAGGTGTCGACGAACGTTCCCCCGGCCTCGACGTACCGGTCGAGGATGGCGTAGGAGGTGGCCTCGTCGGTGGCGGTGCCGAACAGCATCGCGCCGAGGCTGAGCACGCTGACCTCGCGGCGGGTGGCCGGATCGGTGCCGATGGTGCGGTGACGCATGTCTGGGTCCTCCCCGTCGGAGCGTTTCCGCCACCCTGCCCCTTCGAGCGCGCGCGAAGTCAAACGCCGGCCAGGGGCCGGCCGACGAGCCCGTCGGGGAGCCGGCCGGCGCGGCGACACCATTCGCGCACCGTCGAATCATTGGCGCGTACCGGGGGTGGTGGTCTGCAATGGCAGGGCAACGACGCCCGCCTCGACGGGTGGTGCGGAACCAGGAGGCGGCGGGCCGGTCAAACGGGGGTCGGCCCGCCGCACGGCCGGAGGAGGGGCCACGTCGGCCCCTCCTCCGGCCGGTTCAGTCCGGTACGTAGTCGAACGTGTCCGGGTTGGGGCCCTGCCGACCGGCCTCGCCCTGGTCCAGGCCGCCGAGCCGGTCCATCGTGGCGTCGTCGAGCGTGAAGTCGAAGATGCCGAAGTTCTCCTCGATCCGCTTCGGCGTGGTCGACTTCGGGAAGACGATGTCGCCGCGCTGCACGTGCCAGCGCAGCACCACCTGGGCCGGGGTCCGCCCGACCTGCTCGGCGACGTCGACCACGGTCGGGTCGTCGAGCACCTTGCCCTGCGCGATAGGCGACCACGCCTCGGTGCCGATCTGGTGCGCCCGGTCGTACGACCGCACCGCCTCGTTGCCGAAGTACGGGTGCGCCTCGACCTGGTTCACCGCCGGCACCACGTCCGCCTCGGCGGCCAGCCGCTCCAGGTGCGCCACCTGGAAGTTGGACACGCCGATCGACCGCACCCGGCCGTCACGTTGGAACTCCTCCAGCACCTTCCAGGTGGAGACGAAGTCGCCGTCGTAGAGCGTGGGCAGCGGCCAGTGGATCAGGAACAGGTCGAGGTAGTCGAACTTCATCTCCCGCAGCGACCGCTCGAACGCCTTGCGGGCGTCGTCCGGGCGGTGGAAGCCGTTGTTCAGCTTGCTGGTGACGAAGACGTCGCCCCGGTCCAGGCCGGAGGCGCGCACCGCCTGCCCGACCTCGGCCTCGTTGCCGTACATCTGGGCGGTGTCGATGTGCCGGTAGCCGATCTCCAACGCCGTGCCGACCGCTCGGGCGGTCTCCCCGGGGTCGATCTGGTACACCCCGAAGCCGAGCTGCGGGATGGAGTTGCCGTCGTTGAGCGAGATGTCCGGAACGCTGTTGGCGGCCATGTCGTGTCTCATCTCCGATCGTCCGGGATGCCCGGAAGCGCTTCCACGCGGCTCCCGGGCCGTGCCACCCGGGGTTCCTACCCGCTCGGCGGGCGTCCTCACGGCCGGCGGCGGGTGATCTGGGACAAGCCGTCAGCCCCAGATGGACCGCGCCCACTCGGGGTGGTCGACGAACGGATTGCGGTTGCCCTGCCAGCGCTCGTAGATGCGTTGGTTGCGGCGCTGCTCGAACGCGTCCGGCGGATCCTGTTCGTTCCAGGCGAGCAGCTTCGACAGCCGGCCGAGCCGGGGCGTGGTCCCGTTGGCCACCGAGTCGTTCGGCTCCAGGTCCGGCCAGCCGTCGTCGCCCTCGTACCGGATCGCCATGTAGAGGATCATCCGGGCGACGTCGCCCTTCACCGCGTTGCGCGGCTCGAACGAGTCGGCGTCGGTGTAGCAGCCGGGCGCCTCGGCCACCGCGCTGCCGCCGGCGTCGAAGTCCTTGTTGCCGCGCAGCGAGTTGACCGACACGTCCTCCGGTCGCAGGTGGTGCACGTCGGTGCCGGGGCCGGTGGCGGTGCCGAAGTCGCCGTGCGACTTGGCCCAGACGTGCTCGCGGTTCCAGTCGTCGACGCCGCCGCCGTTGCTGGTCTTGCTCTGCGAGCGCCCGCTGTAGAGCAGGATGACGTTGGCCGGGTTCGCCGGGTCCTGGTCGG
This sequence comes from Micromonospora sp. NPDC049240, assembly GCF_040647835.1. Lineage (NCBI taxonomy): Bacteria > Bacillati > Actinomycetota > Actinomycetes > Micromonosporales > Micromonosporaceae > Micromonospora > Micromonospora sp. NPDC049240. The sequence continues at coordinate 79,815 of NZ_JBEZCX010000012.1, read as the reverse complement.
TGTCCTTGAGCGCGTCCCACACCTGGTCGTACGTGAGCTTGGTCTGGGTCCTGATGATGGTGTGCAGGGCGGTGCGCAGCGCCGGCCCGGTCCTGCCGGTCGCGGCGGCGTAGTAGTCGGTGGGCGAGGCGGTGCCGGTCGGGCTCGGGGTCGGGCTCGGGGTGGTCCCGCCGCCGAGGCTCATCGCGGTCGGGTTCTTCAGGCCGCCGTGGCTGAAGTACGCGGTCAGCGTGCCGGTCGCGGTCACCTGCCGGCCCCGCAGGGAGGGGTTGGCGAGCAGCCCGAAGGTGGTCCGCCAGGCGGCGGTCACCTGCACGTACAGCATCCGGCCGGTGCCGGTCTCGGTGGCCTGGTCGGCGATCGCGATCGCGGTGTCCGCGGTGAAGCCGGACGTGATCACCGTGTTCGTCGCGGTCGGCTGGCCGATGACGTAGCCGGTGACGGTGGCGGCGCGGCCGTCCTGGGCGGCCAGCGCCTGCGCCACGGTCAGCGTGGTGGCCGCCGACGCGGCGTGGGTCACCGCGAGTGGGGTCGCGACGGTGACGGTCAGCACGACCGCCGCGATCAGCCGCCCGGATCGCGAGCGGGTGACGCTCCTCATATTCATGCCCAGCGATGCTATTCGGTGTCGGGTGAACTCCGGGAGATCACGGCGACAACTTTCCGTCCCGACCGGCCTCGAACAGCACCGGCCAGGGGCGGGCCGACGGGGCGACGAACGCCGGCCCGGCCGGCGTCTCCGCCGCGGCCAGCACCTCGGCGGCGAGCCGGCCGACCATCGGCGCTGCCGGGTGCGCCGCCCGGTCCGGCCAGACGGCGGAGATCCGTCGGGCCAGCGGCGCGCCGACGAGCGGTCGCCAGGCGATACGCGGTTCCCGCCGCGCCAGGGCCGCCGGCTCGACGGCCACCGCCCCGCCGGCCAGGAGCAACCCGAACAGGAACTCGGGGTTGCGCGCCGGGCGAACCCGGGGCGGGACGAAACCGTGCTGCCGGCACACCGTCAGCAGGTGCTCGTGCCAGCCGGGGGCGGTGGCCGGTGGCGCGGTGACCAGATCCAGACCGGCCAGGTCGGCAAGCGCGACCTCACGGGCCCGGGCCAGCGGCGAGGTCCGGGGCAGCAACGCCCCGACCGGCACGTCCACCGGCTTCCCGAACCGCAGTCCGGCCTCCTCGACCGGATGGTGCAGCAGGCCGACGTCCAGCCGTCCCTCCGCCAGCATCCGCCGCTGCTCGGCGCTGGTCAGCTCGTGCAGATCAAGGTCGAGCCCGGGTGCGCGGGCGGCCAGCCCGTCGAGCAACGCGCGCACCGTCACCGCCGGCGTCTCCGGGGGTACGCCGACGCGCAGCACACCGAGCGCGCCCCGGCGCACCTGGTCGGCGAGGTGGCGCAGTCGGCGTTCGCCGGCGAGCAGGTCGTCCGCCTCGCCGAGCAGCAACTGGCCGGCGGTGGTGAGGCGGACCTGCCGTTGCGAACGGTCGAAGAGCGCGGTGCCCAGCTCCCGCTCCAGCCGCCGGATCGACTGGCTCAACGGCGGCTGCGCCATGCCCAACGTGTCGGCGGCCCGGCCGAAGTGCAGCTCCCGGGCGACCACCACGAAGTGCCGCAGGTGTCGCAGCAGGTCCACCCGCGCACCCTAGCGTCCGCGCTGGTTACCGTGTCGGCGTGGATGCGGCGCAACGGGTCGGGGAGATCTTCGGACGGGCCGGGCTGAGCGGGTGCCTGCACGTCGCCGACGTGGACGACCCGTCGCGCGAGGTGGCGCTGCGTGCCGACGAGCAGATCGTCATCGCGTCCGTCTTCAAGATCCTGCTGGTGCTGGAGTTCGCCCGGCAGGTCGCCGCCGGCCAGCTCGACCCGACCGAGCGGGTGCTGGTCGGCGCCGCCGACCGGCTCGGCGGCTGGGGGGTGGCCGGCTGCGCCGACGACGTGGAGATGTCCCTGCGCGACCTCGCGTACCTCGCCATGTCGGTGAGCGACAACGCGGCGGCCGAACTGCTGCTGCGCCGGGTCGGCCCGGACGTGCCGTCGATGCTGGCCGCGGAGCTGGACCTGCCGCGTACCCGGATCGTCGGCGGTCCCCGGCAACTGGTCGAGACGATGCTCGCCGACGTCGGCGCGCGTACCGAGGCGGACTTCGCGCGGATCTTCCCCACCCTGTCGCCGGAGCGGATCCGGGCGATGCGGGTCTTCGACCCGGAACACACCTCCTCCAGCACCGTCCGGGAGCTGACCCGGCTGCTGCGCCTGGTCTGGCGGGACGAGGCCGGACCGGCGGAGGCCTGCGCGACGGTCCGGGAGTTGATGGGCCGGCAGCTCTTCTGGACCCGGCTCACGGCGGGCTTCCCACCCGGCGTCCGGGTCGCCGGCAAGACCGGCACGCTGCCCGGCCTCCACCTGGAGGCCGGTGTCGCGGAGTATCCCGACGGCGCCCGGTACGCCATCGCGGTCCTGGTGCGCACCGATCAGCTCGGTACCCGCCGGATCCACGTGGACCTGGCGATGGGGGAGGCCGCCCGGGCCGCGGTCGAGTCGCTGCGCTGATTTCCGGACCGCCGGCCCTCGGGGTTACCGGCTCCGACCTGCGGTCATATCGAAACGGATATCGATCCTTCCGCCGTTCGATCTTGGACGCCGTCGCCGGTGCGGTGGTGGGGTGGGCCTACCGATCCACCGATTCCGAACGGGGAGGACCACCCATGCCCGAGAACCGACCGGCCGGCTACGCCCGCCGCCGCTTCCTGCGTGACACCGCCGTCGGCGCCGCCGCCGTCTCGACCGCCGGGCTCGTCGCCGGCACCCCGGCCCAGGCCGCTCCGAGCGCCCCGCCCGCCCGCCGGCAGCGGGCCGGCGCGGTGAGCTTCCGCTGGTGGGGCACGGCCGGCTGGCGGATCGACATCGGCGACCGGACCGTGCTTGTCGACCCGTACCTCAGCCGTTTCGACACCGGACTCTTCCGGGGGGCGTTCCACCCGGACACCGCGCTGACCGTGGCCGCCGACGTGGTGGACCGGCTCGCCGACCGCGCCGAGAACATCCTGGTCACGCACACCCACTGGGACCACTTCAACGACGTGCCGCACATCGCCGCCCGGACCGGCGCCCGGGTCCTGGGCACACTCACCGCCTACCACCTCGGCGTGGCGTACGGGCTGCCCACCGGGCAGCTCGCCCCGGTCAAGGGCGGTGAGGTGCTCGACTTCGACGGGTACACGGTGGAAGTGGTCGGCTCGCTGCACAGCCGCAACGCGGCCTTCTCGATGGCCTTCCCCGGCGTACGGGTCAGCCCGCCGCCGCAGCCGACGAAGGTCTCCGACCTGCCCGAAGGGGACACGCTTGCCTACCAGATCCGGGTCGACGGCGGGCCGTCGGTGTTCTTCATGGGCGCCAGCGACCTGGACGAGCGCCGGTACGCCGGCCTGGCCCCGGACGTGGCGATGATCGCCTCCGCCGCCACCGCGTCCGTGGCCGACTACGTGCCCCGGCTGATGGCCGCGCTGGACCACCCGAGGACCGTGGTGCCGGTGCACTGGGACAACTTCGAGACCCCGCTGGTCAACCCGCCGACGGTCGCCGCGACCGACCGGGACCGGCTCGACGCGCTGATCGCCGAGGTGCGCCGGGTCTCGCCGCGCAGCCGGGTGGTGGTGCCCGAATACCACACCGCGTACCGGTTCTGACCGGTCGCGCTCAACCGGCGGTCAGGTCGCGCAGCGCCAGCACCGACTTCCAGTTGCGCGCCGTCGCCACCACGCCCAACGTCTTCTCCAGGTACGCGGTGGTGAACTTCGTCCGCCCGTAGTTGCCGGCCGGGTAGTGCAGGTGCAGCTCCCGGCCGACCACCGCGTACGCCATCTCCTCGCCGGCCGGCACGGCCAGCTCGCGGACCCGGGCCGGGTCCGGCGCGGCGGACAGGAACACCACGAGCACCCGGGTCGGGTCGTCCTGACGCCCGGCGTACGGGCTCGCGCCGACCAGCGCGGCCAACTCGTCGCCGTCGCGGACCAGCACCGGCACCCGCAGGCCCACCTCGTCGGCGAGCCGCCCGGCGATGCCCTCGGCGAGCACCTCGTCGCGGGTCGGTGGGGCGGTGAACACCACGTTGCCGCTCTGGAGGTACGTCTTGACGTCGGTGTGACCGAGGTCGGCGACGACGCGACGCAGGTCCGCCATCGCGAGCCGGGTGGCGCCGACGTTGACGCCCCGCAGCAGGGCGGCGTAGCGGTTCATGACCCGCAGCCTAGGTCAGGCGGACGCCAACCGGGCGTAGACGTCGCCGGAGCGGCCCGCCGGCCGGTACGCCTCCAGCAGCCGCACCAGGCCGGCCGCGTCGAGCCACTCGTCGGCGGCGAAGCGCATCGTCTCCACCGGGGAGTAGTTGTAGCGATAGCCGCCCGCCGACGCGCCCAGCCGCTGCACCTGGTCGAGCACCGCGAGCGCGGCGTCGTGCGCCGGTGGGAGGTACTCGAAGGAGAGCGCGCGCACCGGCCGGCTCAGCCCGGCCAGCACGTCACCCTCGAAGCCCTCCACGTCGACCTTGCAGAACGCCGGTACGCCGTGCTTGGCGACCAGGTCGTCGAGTGTCACCACCGGCACCTCGACCGAGCGGTCCCACCGCACCCCGGCGAAGCTCGGGTCCGCCGTCACCGAATCGATCCAGGACGACGACATGGTGGACACCGTCGGCGTCGCGGACGACAGCTCCAACCGCGCCCGGCCGGCGCGGGCGCCGACCGCGGTGGGTTCGATGGCCACGCCGCCGTCGCGCCCGAACGCCAGGCGCAGCACCCGCAGGCAGTCCGGCTGCGGCTCGACCGCGACCACCCGCGCGCCCAGCCGACGCCAGGTGCGGACCCGGCCACCGACGTGGGCGCCGATGTCGAAGCCGAGGTCGCCGGGGCCGAGGAACTGGCCGTAGAGCCGGCGGGCCCGGCGGTGCTTGGCCGGCTGTCCGTGGTAGATGGCCAGGGACCGGGTGATCCCCCAGGTCCGTGCGAGCATCGTCACGCCGTTCCTAACTGTGAGTCCTGGACTGCGGGCCGAACGCCCGCAGGAACCGGTCGCGGAACTCCTCCATCGGCCAGACGGGGGCGTTCGGGGCCGGGTTGAGGCCGGCCTGCCAGCCCCACCCGGCGACCCGGTCGAGCACGGCCGGGTCCTTGGCCACGATGGTGATCGGCACGTCCCTGCCGGCCCCCTCGCCGGTGACCGCCCGGGCCGGCTGGTGGTCACCGAGGAACACCAGCACGAGGTTCTCGTCGCCGTAGCGTTCCACGTAGGAGACCAGGGTGCGCAGCGTGTAGACGATCGAGTTCCGGTAGGCCTTCCGGGTGCCCTCGTCCGCCCGGTCGGCGCGGTTGGTGCCGGCGAAGACCGATCCGTCGCCCAGGTCGTCCCAGTCGACCAGGGGCGGCACCGGCGACCACGGAAGATGGCTGGAGAGCAGCGGGATCTCGGCCATCACCGGGGCGTGCCCGGGGGCCCGCTCCGCGCGTTGGAAGGCCTCCAGGGTGAACTGGTCCGGCGGCGAGGAGAAACTGAACGTCGGCCCCCGGTAGCCGAGGTCACCGGCGCCGTAGACGCGGTCCGGGGCGAAGAAGTCGGCCTCCGGCCAGGCCCGGGTGAGGGCCGGCATGACAAGCGACGTCCGCCATCCGGCGCGCTTGAACGCGCCGTTGAGCGTCAGGCGGTCGCTGCGTACCAGGTTCGTGTAGCGGAGCTGGTTGTCGGCCCGGATGCCGGACATCAGCGTGGCGTGCGCCAGCCAGCTCCCGCCGCCGGTGGTGGACGAGGTGAGGAACGCGGTGCGGCTGCCGTAGCCGGCCGCGGTCAGCCGGCGCGTCCCCTCGTCGAGGACGGCGTCCACCTCCGGGGCCAGCTCCGGGTCCTCCACCGCCACCCGGCCGTAGCTCTCCACGAACGTGACCAGGACGTCCTTGCCGCGCAACCCGGTCAGCAACTGGTCGCCGGGGGTGTCCCGGAACGGGTCGCCGGCGAGCTGGGCGCGCAGCCGCTCCTGGTCGTGCAGCCCGGCGTTGACCTGCCGGGTGCGGTCGTACACGCCGGCCGCGACCGTGCCGGCGGCGATCGGCAGCCCGGGGACGAGCTGCGCGCCGAGCACCGCGCAGGCGACCCAGGCCGCGCCGAGCGCGGTGGCGACCCGGGCGCTCACCCCCCGGTGGCCGGCGACCAGCCGGGCGAGTCGCCCCACCGACAACGTCACCAGCACCGGTACGGCGACGACCGCGGCCACCGCGGCGACCACGGCCCCCACCTGGGCGGCCCGCCCGTACGACTCGGCGAGGAACTCCGCGCCGGCGGCCAGGAACGCCCAGTCCGCGATCAGGTCGAAGCGGCGGTCCAGCACGATGGAGAAGCCGAGGTCGGCGATCTTCAGGACGAGCACCAGGCCGAGCAGCGCGCCGAGCACCGTGGCCACGATCCGGCGGGGTCTCGGCGGCAGCGCCAGCAGCAGGGCGACCGCGATCAGCCCCTCCACCGGGATGCGGAGGAACGCGGCCGGGGTGAGGTCGTTGACGTCGGTCGGCAGGATCAGGGCGACCAGCGCCAACGCGGCGGCCAGCACGGTGACGGCCCTGCGCCGGAGACTGTCCGTCGGGGTCGGGTCGTGCCCGGCGGTCGGGGTCGGGTCGTCGTCGGTCACGGCCGCCGACCGCCGACCTCGGCGCGTCCGACGAGCACCGGAGCGGCGGGCTCCCAGCCGGCCCGGCGAGCCGCCGGCACGGGGGAACGCACCGCCGCCGGACGGGCCGGCTCGATGCGGACGGCCGGCGTGCGGTGCCGCCACCGCCAGCGCACGTCCCGGCCGAACGACTCGACGAGCAGCGCCAGCGCGCCGACGAGCACCGCGACGGCCAGCGCCGTCGGCAGCACCTCCGCCGCCACCACGGTCAGCGCGATGCCCTGGACCGCGGCGACCGTCTTGCGCCAGTAGCGCGGCGGCAACGGACCGTTCAGCCAGGGCAGCAGCCAACCGGCCGCGACGAAGGCGTACCGCATCGCGCCGATCACCAGCACCCACGGGCCCACCTGGTCGGCGACGTGGAGGCAGAGCACCAGGACGAGGAAGGAGTCGACCTCCATGTCGAACCGGGCCCCGAGCGCGCTCACCGTGCCGGTGCGCCGGGCCACCTGCCCGTCCACCCAGTCGAGCGCGAGCGCCACGGTGGTGAGCCCGACCAGCACCGCGACCGGGGTGGGCCGGCTGAACGAGTCCACCACCAGCGCGGTCACGCCGCCGGCCAGCGTCGCCCGGGTCAGCGTCACCCAGTCGGCCGGCCCGAGCCGGCACGCGCCCGCGAGGCGCAGCCCGTGCCCGAGCGCGGTGAGCAGCACCGCCCCGTAGACGAGACCGGCCAGCCAGCCGGCCCGGCCCAGGCCGACGGTGCCGGCGATTCCCGCCAGCACACCGAGCTGGAGGATCGCCCCCGCGAATGGATCAGTCCGAACCACTGACACTGTGCCTCCGAATGACGCGCGTACGACCCACCGGTGTGTACGCAGAACATGCCCGAACGGTTCGCTCTGATACCGAAAACGCACGATCAAGAGCGCACGTCACACCGGGCCGTCTGCCCGGCCGGGCGGGCCGAGCGCATTCGTGTCGGGGCGGGTCAGCGGGGCGGCGCGTCGGCCGGGTCGTCCGCGCGGCCGGCCAGCGCCGAGCGGCGGTAGCCGTACAGCGCGTAGACGACGGCGCCGAGCAGGAACCAGACGCCGAAGCGCAGCCAGGTCACCGGGTCGAGGAACGTGATCAGCCAGATCGAGAACACCACGCCGACCGCCGGCACCACCGGCATGCCGGGCAGCCGGAACGTCCGGGGCGCGTCCGGGCGGCGGTAGCGCAGCACGATCACCGCCACGCAGACCACCACGAACGCCAGCAGGATGCCGATGTTGGTCAGCTCGGCGGCCTGCCGGATCGGCAGGAAGCCGGCGATCAGCGCCGAGGCGACGCCGACGATCCAGGTGACCCGGCTGGGCACCCGGCGCACCGGGTGCACCTTGGCGAACCAGGCCGGCAGCAGCCCGTCCCGGCTCATCGAGAACCACACCCGGGTCACGCCGAGCATGAACGTGAACATCACCGTGAGGATGCCGATGATCGCCCCGACCGCGATCACGCTGGCCAGGCCGGAGAGCCCGACCGAGGCGAACGCGGAGGAGAACCCGCTCTCCGGATCGATGTCCCGGTAGTTCTGCATGCCGGTGAGCACCAACGTGGCCAACACGTAGAGCACCATGGAGATGAGCAGCGACCAGATGATCGCCTTCGGCATGTGCCGGCGGGCGTCCCGCGACTCCTCGGCGGCGGTGCTCATCGCGTCGTAGCCGAAGACCGCGAAGAACACGGTGGCCGCCCCGGTGATCGCGCCGCCCACCCCGAACGGGAAGAACGGCGAGTAGTTGCCGGTCTTCACGTGGAAGAAGCCGACCACGATCACCAGCAGCACCACGGCGACCTTCAACCCGACCACGAACGTCTCGAACCGCGCCGCGGCCTTGATGCCCCGGTTGAGCAGGTACGCGATGAGCAGGCAGAGCGCCGCCGCGAACAGGTCGACGCGGTGCCCGTCGCCGGTGCCCGGCGCGCCGAGCATCCAGGCCGGCAGGTCGGCGCCCAACTGGGTGACCAGGAAGCCGAAGTAGCCGGAGATGCCGATCGCCACCACCGCCACGATGGCGGTGTACTCCAGCAGCAGGTCCCAGCCGATGAACCAGCCGACCGCCTCGCCCAGCACGGCGTAGCCGTAGGTGTAGGCCGAGCCGGCCTTCGGGATCATGCCGGCGAACTCCGCGTACGACAGCGCGGCGGCGGCGCTGGCCAGGCCCGCGATCAGGAACGACACCAGCACGGCCGGACCGGCGGTCTCGTTGGCCACCGCGCCGGCGAGCGCGAAGATGCCGGCGCCGATGATGCCGCCGACCCCGATCGCGGTGAGCTGCCACAGGCCCAGCTCGCGGGCGAGCCCCTCCTCGGTCTCGTCGGCGATCTGCTCCACCGGCTTACGCCGGAAGATGCCCTGTCCAACGGTCATGGTGACCCCTCCCGCCGCGCCGTCACGCTTCCGAGCCGTGGTCACGCCGCGACACGCCGCGGTCACGCCACGGCACGACGGTAAGTCCTCGCGCCGAAGATCGCAGCCCGTGGCGGTCAGGTGGCGCGCAGTGGCGGCAGGCCCAGCGCGGCGCGTACCCGGGCCGCCTGCCGGACGCCGTCGTGCGCGGTGGCGGCCCGGGTCGCCCGGCGCAGCTCGGCGGCGCCGGCGGCCCCGGCCGCGAGCCGCCACTGCCGCAGCGCCACCTCGTGTTCGGTGAGCAGCGCCGCCATCGGCGCCTGCACGGCGGCCGGCCAGCGGACCGCGCGCAACTCACCGGCGCAGGCGAGGTTGGCGTCCACGACCGCCCCGGCCCGCTCCCGCACCGTCCGCCACGGCCGGCCCGCCTTCTGGGCCTCGGCCAGCTCGTCGCGGGCGATGTCGTACGCCGCCACCGCGGCCAGGTAGCGCCCCTTCGCCTCCTTGACCGTCAGCGGCGCCACCGGGCTCGGCGTGGGGCTCGCCGGCGGGGGAAGGGCGACCTGTTTCGTCTCGCCGCCGCAACCGGCGAGCAGCAGGGCCAGGACCAGAGCCGGGGGCGCGAGCCGAGGACGCAACGGAACTCCCATGGGGGCGGTCGGGGCCCCGAGTGTAGGACGGCACCCGCCGATCGTGCCGGCCTCGGTCACCGGGGGTCGTCGTCCCGCCTCACCAGCCGCCAGTACTGCCGTTTCCCCTCGTCCCGCACCACGACGCCGAGCCGGGCCAGCTCCCCGTGCAGCTCCCGGACCTCGGCGCCGCGGCTGTCCTTCAGCGCCCGCTCCCGGGCCCGCAGCAGCGCGTCCGCGCCGGCCGGCAGGCCGGGCAGCCCGGGCACCCAGCGCCGGTACGCGTCCCGGTGCGGGTCCTGGTCGACCCAGGGCCAGCCCTGGCCGGTGAACGCCTCCCGCAGCCGGCCGGCGCTCAGGTCGGACCGCTCCCGGGCCAGCTCGCCGCCGGCCCGGTCCAGCAGCACGAGCGCCCTGCCGTCGACGAACACGCCGGCCACCTCGGTCCGGGCGACGTCCCGGCCGTGCCCGTCCCGGTGCAGTCGCACCGACCGGCGCCCGACCGTGACCCGCAGCCGCTCCCGTACGCCCACCACGGCCAGGGCCAGGCCCGCCACCGCCGCCACCCCCGCGCCGAGCGGGTACGACCGCTGGTCCGGCCACCTGTCGAGCAGCGCGAACACGTCCTGGAAGGGGAACCAGGCCAGCCCGGCGAGCCAGCCGGACAGGGCGGTCAGCCCGGCGCCCAGTCCCGCGCCGAGCAGCGGGAACCCGGCCCACATCACCACCAGCTCGCCGACTCCGCCGTCGACCACGACGGCCCCGGGTTCCCGGTCGGCCACGGTCAGGACACCTCCCGCCGCATCGTGCGGATCAGGCCGGCGACCAGCGGCACGACCATCCAGACGGCCAGCGAGACACCGAGCCGACCCCACTGCCCGGCGGTCATGTCCGGGCTGAGCAGCGGCGCCATGGTGACCGAGGTGTCCAGCCAGCCGGCCGGCTCCCGCAGCGCCTTGATCATCGCCGACAGCACGCTCCACACGGTCGGCAGCAGCAGGAAGGTGACGACGGCCAGCGGCGTGTTCAGCAGCAGCAGGCCGAACCCGGCGCCCATCAGCACGTTCGCCACCTGGAACACCGCCGCGTACGGCAGCAGCTGCCAGTCGAACGTCCAGGCGCCCGCCCCGCCGGTGGCCTTGGCGGCGAGCGTGCCGGCGGCGGCGACGGCGAGGCTGACCAGCACCGAGGCGAGCGCGGCCAGCACCACCGCGGCCAGCTTGGCGACGATCACCCGCTCCCGGCGGGGCACCAGCGCGAACGTGGTCAACGCGGTGCGCTGCGACCACTCGCCGGTGATGGAGAGGATGCCCAGCACCGGCAGCAGCAGCCCGACCGGCAGCAGCGACGGCGCGAAGAACGCGGTGAACGTCTGCTCCGGGCCGTCGGTGACGAAGAGTTGCACCACCACGATGGCGACCGCGATCAGCGCGATGCTGATCAGCAGCCAGCGGCCGGCCCGGGTGTCGGCGAGCTTGCGCAGCTCCACCCCGGTCAGCCGGGCCAGCGAGGGGCCGGCGGCCGGCTCGTGCCGCGTGGGGGCGGCGGTGGGAACGGGCGTGGTGGCGGTGGTCATCGGACGGCCTCCCTGGTCGACGCGCCGGCGGTGAGGGTGAGGAAGAGCTGTTCCAGGCCGCCGCTGCCGGCCGGTCGCAGTTCGGTGAGGACCAGTCCGGCGTCGGCCGCGGCCTGACCGACGGCCTCCGGCTCGGCCCGGACCACGAAGCCGCCGTCGGTGCCGACGGTGGCCGGCAGCGCGGCGCGGTCCAGGGTGAGGCGCAGGGCGTGCTGATCGCGGGCGCGGACCAGCGTGCCGGCGCCGGCCAGCAGCTCGTCCTTGCCGCCCTGGGCGACCACCCGGCCGCCGCCGATCACCACCAGCCGGTCGGCCACCGCCTCCACCTCGCGCAGCAGGTGCGAGGAGAGCAGCACGGTGCCGCCCCGGTCGGCGTAGTCGCGCAGCAGGCCGCGCATCCAGTAGATGCCCTCCGGGTCGAGGCCGTTGGCCGGCTCGTCGAGGATCAGCACCCGGGGGTCGCCCAGCAGCGCCAGCGCCAGGCCGAGCCGCTGCCGCATGCCCAGGGAGTACGCGCCGACCCGGCGCCGTGCGGCGGTGTCGTTCAGCCCGACCAGGTCCAGCTTCGCGGCCACCTGCCCCCGCTCCACGCCCATGGTGCGGGCGGCCAGGGTGAGCGTCTCCCGCCCGGTGCGTCCGGCGTGCTGGGCCGAGGCGTCGAGCAGGACGCCGATCTCCCGGCCCGGGTTGGGCAGCGCCCGGTAGGGCCGGCCGGCGACCGTTGCCGCGCCGGAGCTGGGCGGCGTCATCCCGCAGATCATGCGCATCGTGGTGGACTTGCCGGCGCCGTTCGGGCCGAGGAATCCGGTCACCGTGCCCGGTTCGCACCGGAACGTCACGTCCTCGACGGCCGTGTGCGGGCCGTACCGCTTGGTCAGTTGGTCGACTTCGATCATGCCGAGAAGCCTGCCGGGGCCACCCGGTGCCCCGCTGCGGCCGACGGTCGTCGCCGGCGCCGACCGAGGTTCACCGCAGGCGTCGACTTTGGTAGCTGGCAGCCGGTCCGGCCGGCTCCCTAGCATGGGGCGGGTGAGCAGCGCCGTCGTCCCCGATCATCCCTGGCTCCTGCCGGGCTCCCTGGTGCCCGCGCGGGCCGCCCGCCGGACCCCGCGGGACTGGTTCGTCGACAGCCTGTTGTTCCTGATCGCGCTGGGCTGGGTGCTCCTCGCGCACGACGACGCGGTGAGCGGGCGACCGGAGTTCGCGCTCAACGCCGGGCCGAGCTGGCTCGCCGAGATCGACCTGTTCGTCGGCCTGCTCGCCGCCGGCGCGCTCTGGCTGCGCCGCCGCTGGCCGGTGGGGCTGGCGGTGGCCACCGCGCCGCTGACGCTGTTCTCGGTCACCTCCGGGGCCGTGCTGCTGGTCGTCCTGTTCACCGTGCTGGTCCACCGACCGCTGGTGGTGGGGCTGACGCTGGTCGGCTGGCATCTGGCCACCGCGCTGCCGTTCATCGCGGTCCGCCCCGACCCGGCCATGCCGTTCTGGGCGGCCGTGGCGTGGACCGTGCTCTTCATCGGCATCGTGGTGGCCTGGGCGCTGTTCGTCCGGGCGCGCCGGCAGCTCGTGCTGTCGCTGCGCGACCGCGCCGAACGGGCCGAGGCCGAACAGCAGCTCCGGCTGGACCAGGCCCGGAACCTCGAACGCGGCCGGATCGCCCGGGAGATGCACGACGTGCTCGCCCACCGGATCTCGCTGCTCAGCCTGCACGCCGGCGCGTTGGAGTTCCGCCCGGACGCGCCGCCGGAGGAGGTCGCCCGGGCCGCCGGGGTGATCCGGGCCAGCGCGCACGCCGCGTTGCAGGACCTGCGCGAGGTGATCGGCGTGCTGCGGGCCGAGACCGGCTCCGAGGCCACCCCGGAACGGCCGCAGCCGACGCTCGGCGACGTGCCCGCGCTGGTGGCCGAGAGCCGGGACGCCGGGGTACGCGTCAGCGTGGTGGACGAGGTGACCGAGCCGGCCGCGGTGCCGGCGGCGATCGGGCGCAGCGCGTACCGGATCGTGCAGGAGGGGCTCACCAACGCGCGCAAGCACGCGCCCGGGGCGGTGGTGACCGTCCGGCTGGCCGGCGGCCCCGGCGAGGGGCTGGCGGTGGACATCCGTAACCCCTGGCCGGTGGGCGGGCCGGCCGCCGCGATCCCCGGCACCGGCACCGGCCTGGTGGGCGTCGCCGAGCGCGTCACGCTGGCCGGCGGACGCGTCGACCACGGACGGGACGCCGACGGCGACTTCCGGCTGGCCGCCTGGCTGCCCTGGGCCTCCTCATGAGCGAACGCACCGAGCGGAGCGAGGGCCGTGAGGGCATGCCCGGTCGGTACGGCATGAGCGAACGCACCGAGCGGAGCGAGGGCCGTGAGGGCATGCCCGGTCGGCCCCGCCCGATGAGTGGGCCGGTGCGGGTGCTGATCGTCGACGACGACCCGCTGGTCCGGGGCGCGCTGTCGATGATCCTCGGCGGCGTACCCGACCTGGCGGTGGTGGGCGAGGCGACCGACGGCGTCGAGGTGCCGGCCGCCGTCGCCGCGTACGCCCCGGACGTGGTGCTGATGGACATCCGGATGCCCCGGGTGGACGGGCTGGCCGCCACCGAGGCGCTGCGGGCGGCGGCGGACCCGCCCGAGGTGCTGGTGCTGACCACGTTCGACGCCGACGAACAGGTGCTGCGCGCGCTGCGGGCCGGGGCGAGCGGCTTCCTGCTGAAGGACACCCCACCGGCCGAGATCGTGGCGGCGGTACGCCGGGTCGCGGCGGGCGAGGCGACGCTGTCCCCGGCGGTGACCCGCAGGTTGATCGCGCACGTGACCGTCGCCGTGCCGGCGCCCGCCCGGGATCCCCGCCGCGAGCGGGCGGTACGGCTGCTCGGCGAGCTGTCCGAGCGGGAGCGGGAGGTCGCGCTGCTGCTCGGTCGGGGCCGGACCAACGCGGAGATCTCCGCCGAGCTGTTCATGAGCGTGGCGACCGTGAAGGCGTACGTGTCGCGGCTGCTCACCAAGCTCGACCTGAACAACCGGGTGCAGGTGGCGCTGCTGGTCCAGGACGCCGACCTGGTCTGACGAAGATGCTCTCATTGGTGATAGTATCAGCGATGAGAGCATCGGCGACGAGGGTCTTCCAGGTGGTCGCGTGGACGGTTTTGTCGGCAGGACCCGTGAGCTGGCTCAACTCGACGGGGTGCTCAGCCGCGTCGCACGCGGCGGTCGGGCCGGCCACCCGGGGCGGGCGCTGCTCATGCGGGGCCGCCGCCGGGTCGGCAAGTCCCGCCTGGTGGAGGAGTTCGTCGAGCGGGCGGGCGTGCCTCACCTCTTCTTCACCGCCTCGGCGCAGCCCACCGCCGCCGCCGATCTCGCGCTCTTCGTCGCCGCCGCGGCCGACTCGACGCTGCCCGACGCGGGGCTGTTCACGGCACAGACGCCGGCGACCTGGGACGCCGCGCTCACGCTGCTCGCCGCCGCGCTGCCCACCGACCGGCCCAGTGTCGTCGTCATCGACGAGATGCCGTATCTGATCGCCACCGATCCCGGCTTCGAGGGCACCCTGCAGAAGGTCTTCGACCGGGAACTGTCCCGCCGGCCGGTTCTGGTGATCGGCATCGGTTCGGACCTCGCGATGATGGAGGCGCTGAACGACTACGGCCGTCCCTTCCACCAGCGCGCCACCGAGATGGTGATCCCGCCGCTCAGTCCGGGCGACGTGGGCGAGATGCTGGATCTGCCGCCGGCCGATGCCATCGACGCCTACCTCGTCACCGGTGGCCTGCCCCTCGTGGTGGACGACTGGGCACCCGGTGCGGGTCTGCGCGACTACCTCGCCGACGCGGTCGTCGACCCCACCTCCGCGCTGCTCGTCAGTGGCGAGCGGGCCCTCGCGGCCGAGTTTCCCCCGCAGTCCCAACCGGACGTGGTGCTCCGGGCCATCGGTGCCGGGGAACGCACCTTCTCGTCGCTCGCCCGGGCGGCGGGAATCCCGCAGGCGTCGCTGCACCGCGCGCTCCGCCTGCTCACCGAGAAGAGGATCGTCGAGGCCGCTCTTCCCCTGTCCACCCGACCCTCCCGCGAGACCCGCTATGTCGTCGCCGACCCGTACCTCCGTTTCTGGCTCGCCTTCCTCGGCCCTTACCTGCCGGAGATCGAGCGTGGCCGGGGAGACCTGACGTTGAACCGGATCGACTCCTCGTGGACCTCCTGGCGAGGACGCGCGGTCGAACCGGTCATCCGTGAGTCACTACGCCGGCTGCCGTCCGGCCATCTTCCGGCCGACACGGCCGTGGTGAACGGTTACTGGACACGTACCAACGATCCCGAGATCGACCTCGTCGGTGCCGACCGTGCTCCGGTGGCCAGGCGCATCACGTTCGTTGGCTCGATCAAGTGGCTGGAACAGGCGGCGTTCGACGCCCACGACCTGGGCCGGCTGCTTCACCATCGGGCACGCCTCCCCGGCGCGGACGAAGACACCCCGACCGTCGCGGTGGTCCGCAGTGGGCGCGCCGTCGACGGCGTCACCGTCCTCGGGCCGGAGGAACTGCTCACCGCGTGGCGGGATTGAACTGTCGCCGGTGTCCGGCCGTACCAGTGGGCGAGGATGTGGTGCGGCCGGTCCGCCGCACCGCTGCCGAGCTGCGGGAGGCCTGCCGTGCGTGTTGGTGAGCAGTCGACGGATCCCATCGACAAGGTCCTGGGCGAGGTGCCGATGCCGGCGCCGTTGACACCCGAGGACGTCCGCATCGCGGTCCGGGCGGTGGTGGTGCACGCCGCCGAGGAGTGGCCCGCGGGGCCGAAGTGCCGCAACGACGGGGCGGCGTTCCCCTGCCGGTTGCACCGTTGGGGGCGCCGGGTGCTGGCGACACACGGCCTCAACGAGCGCCAGATCGACGCGCTGATCCGGCACGGCAACCCGTTCGTGCACGTGCCCTTCCCGTTCGTGCTGACCGGCCCGTCGGCGGCCCGACCGGCCGTCCAGGCGGCCCGCCCGGGCGCGGCGCAGACTGCCCGGCCGGGCGCGGGTCAGGCGGCCCGGCCGGGCGCGGCCCCGGCGGCCCGTCCGGTCGCCGGCCAGGCGCGTGGCCCGGTCCCGCGGGTCGTCGCGCCGCCGGTGCGGCCCGGCCTGCGGCCCGGCGCCGCACGGCCGGCCCCCGCGGCCCGGCCGCGCTGGCCCCGGGCGAGCTGACCCCGGGTACGGGTCGCGGCCGGCGCGCCCGACGCGGGGCGCCCCCACCCCCCGCGTCGGGCCGTCGTGCGTCCGGATCAGTTGATTCCGCAGTCCGGGGCCGACCAGTCGGTGGTGTTCGTCGACTTGTCCCGGGTGTTCTCCCGGCGCGAGTCCACGTGCGTGTGGTCGTCGTGATCCGGGTAGCCGGGGCCGTAGATGCCACTGAAGCCCTGGTCCCGGGCCGACCGGGCGATCTCGCAGAGGGTCCGGTCCCGCGAGGTCAGGTCGGCCGCGTTGCCGTACAGGTGCTGGCTGTCGGTGGCGCCGCCGACCTGCCGGTTGCAGGCGATGCTGCGGAATCCGCTGGTGACGTAGAGCGGCTTGTCGCCGAGGCTGCGCCGCAGCGCCTCCAGCTTCCACATGGTGCGTACCGCGTTCTCCCGGGTGGCGGACGACGAGAGCGGACCCCCACTCCACCCGCCCTTGCCGCAGCCGTTGTCCAGCTCGGCGTAGCTGAAGTGCTTCGGGGTGCAGTCGTTGTCCTGGAGGTCGTAGATCTTGGCGAAGGTCCGCGGCCCGGCGACGCCGTCGGCCCGCAGTCCGTACGCGGACTGGAAACGCTTGACCGCGGCGGTCGTCTCCGGGCCGTACCGGCCGTCGACCCGGACGATGCCGGCGTACCCGGCCCAGCCGGCCACCCGGATCTGGAGCTGCCGGACGTCCTCGCCCGAGCGCCCCTGCGACAAGGTGCGGGGCCAGGTGTAGCAGCCGTCGGCGTGGGCCGCCGGTGCGGCGACGACCGTCGCGACCGCCGCCCCGGGCAGGGCCAGCGCGAACGCGACGGCCGCCCGCTTCAGGGTGTTGACGCGCACAGGAGTCCTCCCGATCAGAGTGGAAATGGGGTCGGGACGGCACATCGACCACCGCGTCCCGTCCTTCTCACCGTGACATTCGGCGGGCCTCTTCGTGGTGATTAGCGGAAATTGTTCTCACATTCGGTCATGGTCGGAGGGGAGCGGTAACGTCTGCTCCCGGGCCCGGATCGACCCCCGGGCGGGCGAGCCCCGCGGGCAGGGGAGGTGGGCGATGGCGCGTGGCGGCGTGTTCTGCGTCGAGGGGCAGTGGCACCGCGACCTCAACGAGCGCGGCTCCGTCCTGCCCACGCTCGAACTGCTCGAACGACTGAACCGGATCCGCTACATCCACAAGGACGCCGCCACCCGGGACGAGCTGTTCTACTTCCTCGACCGATGGCTGCTCAAGCAGTACGCGGACCATCGCGTCGGGTTCTTCGCCATGCACGGCGAGCCGAGCCGGCTCTGCCTCACCGACTGGGACTCGGTCGAGCTGTCCGACGTGGCCGAGCGGATGGCCGGCCGCGCCGACGGGCGTCGCCTCTACTTCGGCAGCTGCTCGGTGCTGCGTGCCTCCGACGCCACGCTGCGCGGCTTCCTCGAGGTCACCGGCGCGGCGCTGATCTGCGGCTTCACCCGCGACGTGGACTGGGTCGAGTCGGCCGCGTTCGAGACCGTGCTGCTCGACGTGCTGGCCAACGGGCAGCGGCACAATGCCGCCGAGCTGCGGATGGGCTCGGCGCACTGGGCGCCGCTCGCCGCGTACCTCGGTTTCCGGGTGATCTACGCCAACGGCCGCGCCTGGCGGCCCACCGCCCGCCCGCGCGTGCCCGAGCAGGTCGCCCCGCGCCGGGCCGCCGGCCGCCCGCGCTGAGATCCGGCCGCCGGCCTGGTAGAACCGAGGCATGCCACGCAGCATCGCGCGCAACACCCGGGTCGACCGGGACGCCCTGACCGAGTTCCTCCGCCCCCGGCACCGCGTCGTGCTGATGACCACCCGGGCCGACGGCCGCCCGCAGTCGTCCCCGGTCTCCTGCGGCGTCGACGCCGAGGGCCGGCTGGTCATCTCCACCTATCCGGAGCGGGCCAAGGTGACGAACATCCGCCGCGACCCGCGCGTCTCCGCCTGCGTGCTCTCCGACGACTGGAACGGCCCGTGGGTGCAGGTCGACGGCGTGGCCGAGGTGCTCGACCTGCCCGAGGCGCTGGAGCCGCTGGTGGACTACTTCCGCAGCATCTCCGGCGAGCACCCGGACTGGGACGAGTACCGGGCGGCCATGGTCGCGCAGGGCAAGTCGCTGATCCGCGTCACGATCGAGTCCTGGGGGCCGATCGCCACCGGCGGGTTCCCGGCCCGGCTCGCCGACTGATCAGTACGCGGCGGTGAACCGCGCGTTGCCGAACCGGGGGTTCTCGATCTCGTCGACGATCGCCACCGCGAGATCCTCGTAGGTGAGCACCGAGCGGCCCTGCGCGTCGGTCACCGGGTGGTCCGTGCCGGTGCGGTAGTGCCCGGTCCGCTCGCCGGGGTGGAACTCCAACGGCGGCGGGGAGACGTACGTCCAGGTCACCCCGTCGGCCGAGGAACGGTAGAACGCCAGCGCGTCCGCCTGCCCCTGCGCCGAGTCGCGGTACTCGGCGGGGAAGTCCGGCTCGTCCAGGAACCGGGTGCCGCTCGGGGTGAGCAGCGTCGCGCCGCCGCCGACGTGGATCACCCGCGGCGGGTCGGGCATTCCCCGCAGCGTGTCCACGAGCGTCCGCGCGGCGTCCCGCCAGAGGTCACGCTCGCCTCCGCCGATGGCCACCACCAGCACGTCCGCGTCCTCGGCCAGCTCGCGTACGCTCCGCGCCGAGGTGGCGTCGCCGGTCACCGTGCGTACGCCCGGGGGCAGGTAGCCGACCGCCTCCGGCCGGCGTACCGCGGCGGTGACCCGGTGCCCCCGCTCGGCCGCCTCGGCGGCGATCCGGGAGCCCGCCGTCCCACCGGCGCCGAACACGACGATGTCGCTCATGCCTCACAGGCTAGGCAGCCGGCCGCCGGCCGGGTGCCGTTCCGCCGGAACCGGCCGGCCCCGGCCGGTTCTGCCCGCTCAGCCGGGGGTCAGTCGACCAGCGCGGAGTAGACGAGCTGGCGCAACTGGCTGCGCAGCGGGTACGTGCTCGACGGCATGAGCTGCGTGAACAGCAGCGCGGTGACCTCCTCCACCGGGTCCACCCAGAACGCCGTGCTGGCCATGCCGCCCCAGTAGAACTCGCCGACGCTGCTGGGCACCCGGGCCGGCACCGGGTCGAGCACCACGGCGAAGCCCAGTCCGAAGCCGATCCCGTCCAGCACCGTCTCGGAGAACCCCTCCGGGGAGAACGAGGCGAGGTCCCGGCCGCCGGGCAGGTGGTTGCGGGTCATGAAGCGGACCGTGCGGGGGCCGAGCAGGCGCACCCCGTCCAGTTCGCCGCCGCGCAGCAGGAACTGGGTGAAGCGGTGGTAGTCGGCGGCGGTGGAGACCAGCCCGCCGCCGCCGGAGTGCCAGCCCGGCGCCGCCAGCGCGGCCCGGCCGATGCCGTCGGCGCGTACCGCCTGACCGGTGGCCGGGTGCGGGGCGTAGAGCGCGGCGAGCCGCTTGGCGTCTGCCTCGTCCACCCACCAGCGGGTGTCGGTCATCCCGAGCGGGCGCAGGATCCGCTCGGCGAAGAACGCGTCCAGGGACTGCCCGGAGACCACCTCGACCAGACGGCCCAGCACGTCGGTGGAGACGCCGTAGTTCCAGCTCGTCCCGGGCTGGAACAGCAGCGGCAGCGTGGCCAGGCCGGCCGAGGCCGTGGCCAGGTCCGCGCCGGCCGGCACGCCCAGGTCGAAGCCGGCCGCCCGGTAGAGGCCGTCGACCACCGAGACCTGGGCGAAGCCGTACGTCAGGCCGGCGGTGTGGGTGAGCAGGTGCCAGATCCGGATCGGCTCGGTGGCCGGCAGGGTGTACGGCTTGAGCACCGACCCCCGGTCGTAGACCCGGACGTCGGCGAACTCCGGCAGCCAGCGGCTGACCGGGTCGGTCAGCTCGAACCGGCCCTGCTCCCAGAGCATCATCGCGGCGACCGAGGTGATCGGCTTGGTCATCGAGTAGATGCGCCAGAGCGTGTCCGCCTCGACCGGCGTGCCGGCCTCCCGGTCGCGCAGCCCGTACGTCGACGAGTGGGCGATCTCGCCCCGGCGGGTGACGACGACCTGCCAGCCGGCGAGCCGGCCGTCGTCGACGTAGCGGGCGAAGTGCTCGTCGATCCGCGCCAGTCGGGCGGGATCGAAGCCGACACGGCCGGGATCGGTGCTGACTGCGACGCTCACCCCCGCGAACCTACCCGCCGGTACGGCGAGCCGGAAGTGTCGGCCGGCCACACTAGTGTCGGCGGCATGCCGGAGCCCGTCGAGGACGTCACCTACCGCCAGCAGGACTGGTACGCGGAAGAGTTGGTCGATCGGCACTTCGTGCGCTGCGAGTTCTTCGACGTCGACCTCACCGAGGCGGTCAGCCGGGGCGCGGTGTTCACGGAGTGCGTCTTCGGCACCGTGGCGTTCAACGCCTCCCGACACGTCGACTCGGCGTTCACCCGCTGCACGTTCACCCGCTGCAACCTGTTCGAGGCGGAGTTCACCGGCTGCAAGCTGGTCGGCAGCAGCTTCGACCGGTGCGACCTGCGCCCGCTCCGGGTCGACCGCGGCGACTGGTCGTTCGTCGCGCTGCCCGGCGCCGACCTGCGCGGCGCCCGGATCACCGACGTACGCATGCGCGAGGCCGACCTGACCGGCGCCGACCTGACCGGCGCGGTGCTCACCGGCGTCGACCTGTCCGGAGCCCAGTTGCACGCCGCCAAGCTGACCCGCGCCGACCTGCGCGGCAGCGACCTGTCCGCGCTCGACCCGACCGCGGTGGAACGGGCCGGGGCGCGGGTCGACGTGGAGCAGGCCGTGACACTGGTCCAGGCGCTCGGCTTCCAGGTCGGCTGACCCGGCCGCCCCGCCCGCCTCCGTGGTCGCTCGACCGCCCCGCCCCGCCGGTGCCGTCGCGCTGCCGGCCGGCGTCACGCGCCCGGCCCGGTTGGCTGGAGGTCCGGGCCTCGGTCGTCACGGTGCGTTACACCCTGTCGAGGACGACTCCTCTGAAGCGACATACCGCTGTGTCATATTTATGACCCACGGGTATATCGCTTCCCACGGAATCCTTTCTCCCGGCCGACACGCCCGGGGTGGGAGCGACGAAATTGGTTCGTGTCGGCTGCTTCTCGGAGATCGAAGCATGTGTCATCCTGCCCTGCGGCGAGCCGCGGTGATGGTCGCCGACTCCGGCGGCCGAGGGAGGGGCGGTGGCTGAGGAGGAACTCACGCAGTCCGGAATGCGGGTCGGAGGTTGGCTGCCCGCCGTGCCGGTCGAGCCCGTCGCCACGCCGCAAACGCCGGCCGCTCCGCGTCGCCTCGCCGGCGAGCCGGACGACGGCGCGTGGGAACCGGCCGCCCCGGCCGTCTCCCCGATCGACGATGCGGCACCAGCACCAGCACCGGCACCGGCACCGACCGGGCCCGCGCCGCTCGGCCCCGCGTCCGGCGGGCCCGCGCCTGGGCTGGCCCCGCTGGTCGGGCATGCCCCGGCTGGGCACTGGCCGAGCGGGCCCCAGCCGGCTGGGCTCGGTCCGGTTGGGCCGGGACCGGCTGGGCTCGGTCCGGTTGGGCCGGGACCGGCTGGGCTCGGTCCGATTGAACCGGGCTCGGGACCGGGCGGGCTCGGCGCGGGTGGACCGGGGCCGGAAGCGGGCGGGCTCGGGCCAGTTGGGCCAGGGCCGGCCGGTCCGGTGCCGGCTCAGACGTCGGCCCGGCCGGAGCGTGCCGGCCGGCGGGCGCGGGACGGCCGGCGGGCGCGGGACGGCCTGCGGGCGGTGGACGGGGACCCGTTCGGGGACGGGATGCCGGCGCTGGCCGGCCGGCACACCGCGCCGGAGAGTCTCCGCACCCGGCTCACCGGCCTGGCCGGCCCGCTCGCGACCCGGCTGCGGCACGCTCTCCGCCCGGATACGGCGCGGCCCGCGAGCGAGGCCGGGGCCACCCGGGTCGCTGCCGCCCGGGCCCGCCGCCGGCGTCGGCGAGCCGTGCTGGCCACCGCCGCGCTGACCGCGTCGGTGGTGGCGTTGGCGTACTCCGCCCGGTCGCCGACGCCGCCCGAGCGTGGCCGGGCCGTGCCGGCCGCCGGGCCGACGACGCCGGCACCGGCGCCGACGGCGGCGCCCCCGACGGTCGTGCCGGTGACCGGCGACCCGGCGCTGCCCGGCGACCCGCTGCTCGGGGTGGATCAGGAGCCGGTGCCGCCGGCGGTGTCGCTCACCCTGCTCGGCACGCGGGACTGGCGGCACTGGGGCGGCGCGGGCGCGGACAGCGTCCAGCGTAAGCAGCGCGGCACCGGCGAGATCGAGGACCCGGGCGGCGACCGGCTGGAGCACAACGCCGGGGTGTCCGGCCTGAGCTGGACGGACGGCACGCCGACGGTGCGGCAGGAGAGCACCCGGACGGGCGTCTTCCAGCGCGGTGCCGGCAAGTCCTTCAGGCTCGGTGTGGCCGGCGGCGGGGACCTGCGGACCGTCCGGCTGTTCGTCGGTGTGTTCTCGGCCGGGGCCCGGCTCGACGTCTCGCTCTCCGGCGGCGGTGATCCGGCCGTCCGGGAGGTGGCCATGGCCCAGGGCGACCGCTTCTACCAGTACGTCATCCACTTCCGGGCGCCTCGCGGCCAGCGGCTGCTGATCACCTGGCGGGCGCTCGCCGTGACCGGCGGGCAGAACGACGGGGTGTCGCTGGAAGCGATCACGGTAAGCTGACCCGCCGCTCGGCTGGACGGCGACGGGTCCGTTCTGCTACCTCTTGGTAACGAACGGGAAACGCCCGTCGGCTCACATATGGCGCAAACGGCCGGGCGGTGACACCGTGAAGCCCGTCACGCTCCGGCCGCTTCCGGCGGCGCCGCGTGAGACGAAGCGGAGGTGTGGTGGGCGAGGAGGACCGTTCGCGAACCGGCCCCGGCTCGCATCGGGAGGGCCACCCGCGTACCCGGTCCGCGCTGCGCCGACTGCGGCGCCGGCGGCGGATGGCGTTGGAGGGCCTGGCCGCGTTCCTCTGCCTGGCGGCGCTGGTGGCCTACCTCGGCACCGAGCGGCACGACGCGCCGCGCGAGGAGAGCGCGGCCCTGCCGGTGGCGCCGACCGGCCGGGTCGGGCTGCCGGGCGAAGCCGACGGCGCGGTCGCCACCCCCGGCCTGCGCCCCCGGCAGCGCCCGCCGTCCCCGAGCCCCTCGCCGTCCCCGAGCCCCTCACCGTCCACGATGGCGCCACCGACGGTCGCGGTCAGCCGGGCCGAGGTGCCCGCCTCGGTCGACCTCACCGCCGTGGGCACCGTCGACTGGGTCCACTGGGGGCTGCTGGGCGGCGACCGGACGGTTCGCAAGCGGGGCGGTTCCGGCGCGATCCGGGACGAGGGCGGCCGGGGCCGGCGGGAGAGCTTCAGCAACAACCCGGAGGCGTACGCCTGGCGGGACGGCGTGCCGGTGGCCTCGGCCAGCGGCACCATGTCCGGGGTCTACACCTGCGAACAGGGCAGCGGTTTCCGTCTCGCGGTGACCGCCGACGGGCAGTCGCGCACCGTGCACCTCTACGCCGGGCTCTGGATGGCCCGTGGCCGGCTCGACGTGCGGATCGCCGGTGGGCCGGTCAGCACGCTCCGGATGGAGGACCCGCACACCGCGCTGACCACCGACTTCACCGTCCGGTTCCGCGCGCCGCGCGGTGCGAAGCTGTTGCTGAGCTGGACCGTGGAGGAGTCCCTCGGGCAGTGCGGCAACGTCAGCCTCCAGGCCGTCGCGCTGCGCTGATCCGCGTACCGTCGGGACAGTTTGTCCGTCGCGCGCCGGGTCGACCGACGTACCTTTCCGAGGTCCCCGTCCGTCCATCCTTTGTGGAGGTTCGACCGATGAGCCGTCCCACGCCTCTCGCCCCTGCCCGCCAGTCCTCCGATCGTGGTGTGTTGCGGGACATCCCGTTGCCGCCGTACGTGACGGTGGAGGACGTCCAGTTCGCGGTGCGGGCGGTGGTGGTGCACGCGCCACGGTCCTGGTCGGGCGGGACCATCTGCCGCAACGACGCCAGCCCGCATCCGTGCCGGTTGCACCGCTGGGGCCGGCGGGTGCTCACGCTGCGCGGACTGCCGCCGGCCGAGATCGACGCGCTGGTCGAGCGGGGCGACCCCGCCGCCGCCCCGCGCCCGTACCGGCCCGGCGCCTGAACGCCGGGCCGGCGCGGGTCGGTCAGCAGAACGCCGGCTTGACCCAGGAGCACTCCCGCCCCTCCGGCACCCGTGGTGAGTCCGGTGCGGTCGGCACGGTCCGCCGGGCGGTCGCCGTCTCCTTCTCGGTGTACGTGGCCAGCGCGATCGCGATCTGGTCCTCCAGCCCCTTGACCGACGAGGTCAGGTAGTTGTTGAGGACGATCGAGAAGGCCAGCAGCCGGCCGTCGGCGTCGGTGACGTAGCCGGAGAGGCCGGACGCGCCGGTCAGGCTGCCGGTCTTGGCGTGCACGTTGTTCGCGGCGGCGGTGCCCGTCATCCGGCTGCGCAGCGTCCCGCCGACGAGCCGGTCGGTGTTGCCGGCCACCGGCAGCGCGGCGTACCAGGTGTCGAACCAGGGCTCGGCGCGCACCGCGGAGAGCAGCGTCACGAACTGGGCGGGCGGGATCAGGTTTCGTCGGGACAGGCCGGAGCCGTCACGCTGGCGCAGTGTGCCGGTGTCCATTCCGGCGTCGCCGACGTACTCACCGATCGCGGCCAGGCCGGCGGCCCAGGTGCCGGAGCCGGAGAGCATCCGGCCCAGCTCCTTGGTGAGCACCTCGGCGTGCCCGTTGTTGGAGAGCTTGAGGAACGGCACCATGAGGTCGGCCAGCGGCATCGAGTCGTGCCGCGCCAGCGGCCGGGCGGTGTCCGGGGTGGCCGTGCCGAGCACGGTCCGGCCGAGGACCCGTACGCCGTGCCGGCGCAACGCGGACCGGAAGACGTCGGCGGCGTACCCGGTCGGTTCCCAGACCGTCACCCAGTCGCTCTCGGCGGCCTGGCCGACCGCGATCTGGCCGGTCACCACGACGGTGTTGCTCCCGTGCTCCCGCTCGATGGAGACGGTGGTCTCGCCGCCGGTGACCGTCTCGGCCCGGTTGTCGATGTGCAGCCAGCCGTTGTCCGGGGTCATCGAGACCTTCGGCCGGACTCCGGCCCGCGCGCCCGGCGCGACGTCGACGATCACGGTGCCGGCGTCGTAGTCGGTGTCCGGCGCGACGGTCAGCGCGGACACCTGCGCGGCGTAGTAGTAGGGCTCGTCGTCCCAGGTCCAGTCCGGACCGAGCCGGGTGCGGTCGTAGCGGGTGTCGTCGGCGACCAGGTCGCCGGTCACCACCCGTACGCCGGCGGCGGCGACCTGCGCGGCGAGCCGGTCGTAGTCCGCCGCGAGCATGGTCGGGTCGCCGCCGCCGCGCAGGTAGAGGTCGCCGGAGAGCAGCCCGGCGCGGCGCGGCCCGGCGGCGCTGACGTCGGTGGTGAAGCGGTGCCCCGGGCCGAGCAGTTCCATCGCCGCCGTCGAGGTGAGCAGCTTGGTGTTGGAGGCGGGGACGAGCCGGCGGGTCCCGTTGCGGTCGTAGAGCGTGCGGCCGGTGGTGGTGTCGACCACGACCACGCCCGCCTGCGCACCGTCCAGCCGGCTGTCCGCGAGGATCGCGTCGATGGTCGCGTGCAGCCGGGTCTGCGCCGGGGTGGGCGCGTCGGCCGTGGCGGTGGTGGTGCCGGCGGTGGCCGCGGTGGCGACCAGCACCAGCGCCGCGAGCGCCCGGGGAAAGAGACGACGATGCATGTGCAGATGCTGCCATGGTGCTTTCCTGCGGGAAAGAGCCCGGAGCGAAAGGTTATTGCCGAACTCAGGTCCGCGGCGTGCCCATCCGCTGCGAAGCCTCCGGCCCGCTCGCGTCCCGGGGCAGGAGGAGCGGTGCGACCAGGGCGGCGAGTGCGCCGCCCAGCAGCGGGAAGACGATGAAGACCCAGAGTTGGCGCAGCGCGGTGCCGCCCTGGAACAGGGCCGGACCGAACGACCGCGCCGGGTTGACCGAGGTGCCGTCCAGCGTGAGGCCGACCAGGTGCGCGGCGGCCAGGGCGAGACCGATCGGCACCCCGGCGAACGCGGCGTGCTCACCCCGCCCGGTCACCACCAGCACCACCAGGACGAAGAGGAACGTCAGCACCGTCTCCAGCACGGCGGCGCCGCCCAGGTTGATGTGCGCGCCGTACCCGTTGGTGCCGAGCGCGCCGGTCTGGTCGGCCACGTCACCCCACCTGGTGAGCGCCCAGATCACGAACGCGGCGACGGTGGCGCCGACGAACTGCGCGACCCAGTACAGCACCGCCCCCACCGGGGAGATCTTCCCGGAGAGCAGCACGCCCAGGGTCACCGCCGGGTTGATGTGGCTGCCGGAGAGCGGCCCCATCGTGTAGACCAGCGCCAGCATGGTGAAGCCGAATGCCAGGGCGACCACCACCACGCCACCGGAGACCCGGGCGAAGACGGCGCTGCCCACGCCGAAGAAGATCAGCAGCAGCGAGCCGAGGAACTCGGCGACGTACCTGCGCGGGTCGTCCATGCCCCGAGCATAGGGAGCCGCCCGGCGGATCGGAGGAGAAACCGCTGCTCAGGCCCGTTCACCCGGCTCTATTTGACGGATCCGCCGGCAGCGGGCACGGTGGGTGGTGAGGGGCTGTCCGACCGCCCCCCTGTATTGCGGCGAAGCAGCGTTTCGTCCGCTTCCGGGTCGCGAGCCGACCGCGTGGGCCGAGTCGCCCGCGAATCCGAGAAACCAGCCATGAGGAGTTCCGCCATGCTGACCATGACCGACAACGCCGTCCTGGTGATCCGTGACCTCGCCGCCCAGCAGGACGTGGCCGACGCGGGTGGGCTGCGCATCGCCGCCGACACCGAGGCCGGCGCGCTCTCCATCGAGCTGGTCCCGGCGCCCGTGCAGGGCGACCAGGTGGTGGACGACCAGGGTGCGCGGATCTTCCTGGACCCGGACGCCGCCGAGCTGCTCGACGACACCTCGGTCGACGCGGTGGTGGACGAGGAGGGCGTGGTCCAGTTCGGTTTCACCGAGAAGGAGTGACTCAGCCGGCGCGGCGGGCCTCCCCGCCGCGCTGCGGCCGGCCGGCGCGCCCCCACTCCGGCGCGTCCTGGCCGGGCCGCCACGAACCGCCGCGCTGCTCCCGGTCCGGTCGGACCAGCGCGGCCAGCACGTGGGCCAGGTGGTGTGACGTGCTCCAGGCGATCCAGTTGGCCGGCGAGCCCGCACCCGCGCCGCGCCGGGCCCGGCGCAACACCTCGTGGTCGCCCCAGGAGAAGCCCGACCCGGCCGCCGGCCAGTGCGGGGCGGCGACCAGCGTGCGGCACAGGTCGGCGAGGCGCTCGTCGCCCCGGCCACCCCGCCGGCACCAGCGGTAGATCCACCACGCGCCGTGGTCCGCCCACCGCAGCGTCGGCAGCCGGTCGCCGGGCGCGTCCGCGTCGCGTGCCGCGCAGCCCACCCCGTAGTCGGCGTAACCCAGTCGCAGGTCGGCCAGGCGTTGCCAGAGCAACCAGTCGTAGCGGTCCAGGCGTACCGGCTCGTCGACCGGGAGCCGGGACAGCGCCGGTGGCATCCCGCCCGCCGCCACGGTGACCGTGCGCCAGGCGTGCCGCCGGGCCCACTCCGCCGCGCGTCGCACCCGTGGCTCGGCCAGCCGGACGTCGGCCAGGCAGCACACGTCGCCTGCGTCCAGCAGCAGGTCGCACTGCTCCGGCACCAGCCCGGTGGACCGCCACACCCGTTCCGCCGCGGCGGTGGCGGCGTCCGGCCCGACCCGGTCCGGCCCGATCCGCAGCCGGACCACCGCCCGGCCCGCCCCGGCCCGGGCCGCGGCGCCGTGCGCGCCCAGCCGCCGGTCACTCTCCGCGAGCCCGATCACCGGCATCAGGGGTACGCCCCAGTGGACCGGGTCGTGTTCCGGGGTGTCCGGCAGCGCCGACACGTCGACGGCCGGCAGGAGCGTGGCGGGCAGCCGTCGCAGCGCCGCCACCGGGTCCGGCTCGTCCGCCGGCACGTCGACGATCGGGGCGAGCAGCGCGGCGGCGGTGTCGTCGAGGTGGGCCAGGGCCTCCAACTCGCCCCGTCGCCCGGCCAGCACGGGACGGTAGACCGGGTCCGGCGGCCAGCCGCCGGGTGCGGACACCATACTTCAATGTAGCGGTTCGATTGCTCTCCGTCACCGCCTCCTTTCGGGTGGTCAGCGTCCCCGTTGACACGGCGGAGGGCACGGTGGTGGCATGGTCTCCGCGGGCACGGCCGGGCATGGACGGGCAACCATGACCACCCCTGAGCCGCCCCGTGCCCGGGTCGGCCCGCCCGGAAGGCCACCCCATGACCCCGCAGTCCCGCCTCCGGCTCGGCGCGGCCCTGACCGCCGCCGCGGCCGCGCTGCTCGTCGCCGGTCAACTGCCCGCGCTCGCGGTCGACGACCCGCCCGCGCCGGTGACCGGCAACGCCACCCACTTCGACGGCCTCGGCTCCCCGTACGGCGGCTGTGGCCTGCCGCAGTCCGAACTGGACTCGCCGGACTTCGTCGCGCTCAACGTCTACGACCTGCCCGGCGACTACACGTCCTATCCGATCCGGCCGCTGCCACCGGACCAGGCGAGCCGGATCGGGCTGTGGAACAACGGCCTCAACTGCGGCCGGTTCGTCCGGGTGACCATCGGGGACCGGTGTACCGGCACCAACGACGGCGCGCCCGGGCAGCCGTTCTGCCGCAACGGCTCCTGGGTCGCCGACGGCTACAACGGCGCCACCCTGACCATGGTGGTCGCCGACTCCTGCGGCGACGGCAACGCCTGGTGCCGGGACGACCGGAACCATCTGGACCTGTCCACCGCCTCGCTGAACCGCTTCGCGCGCGGCGGTGTCCCGGTCGGTGACCTCTATCCGAGCCACTGGAACAACCGGCAGGTCTCCTGGTCGTTCGTGCCGGCGCCCGGCTACTCCGGCGACCTCCGGATCGCGTTCCTGCGCGGCGCCCAGCGGTACTGGCCGGCCATCGCGGTCTCCCACCTGCCCAACGGCATCCACGGGGTGGAGTACCTGGCCGACGGGGTGTGGCGGGCCGCCACCATGAACAGCGACATGGGCCAGTCGTACGTGCTCGGCGCCACCACCGCCGGCGGCGTCGACTTCCAGATCCGGGTGCGGGACGTCACCGGCGCGCTGGTGGGCGGCGGCCGGGTGTACCGGTTCGCGCTGCCGGCCTCGTGCGGCGGCACCTGCTCCGCCGCGTACACGCCGGTCAGCTACACCACGTCGGACGGCCCGTCGGCCCCGCCGAGCGGGTCGCCGAGTCCGACCGCGTCGCCGAGTCCGACCGCGTCGCCGAGCCCGACCGGGTCGCCGAGCCCGACCGGGTCGCCGACCGGATCGGGGTGCGCGGCGGCCTGGACGGTCACCGGCGCGTGGGCCGGCGGCTTCCAGGCCGAGGTGACGGTCCGCAACACCGGCACGTCCGCCGCCACCGGCTGGCGCAGTGAGGTCGCCTTCGCCGGTGGGCAGCGGCTGGTGAACGCCTGGAACGCCGGCGCGACGCAGTCCGGGGCGCGGGTGACCGCCACGAACGCGTCCTGGAACGGTGCGCTGCCGGCCGGCGGCACCACCAGTTGGGGTCTGGTCGTCTCCGGCGACAACCAGCCGCCGACCGAGGTGAGTTGCACGCTGCGGTGACCACGGCGGGGCCGGGCGCGGATCCGCTCCGCACCCGGCCCCGGCCGGCGTTCAGTCGTCGTCGCCGTGGCGACCGTGGTCGTCGTCCCGGTCGTGCGAACCGTGGTCGTCGCGTCCACCCCGGTCGTCGCGTCCACCCCGGTCGTCCGTGCCGGCCCGCTGCCGCTCGGCCTCCAGCACGACGCCGGTCGCCCGGTCGACCTTGACCTCGTGACGCCAGCCGTCGCGGGTGACCTTGACGCTCCACGCCGGACGGCCGTGCTCGGTCTCCGCCTCGATCTCGGTGACCCGGCCACCCCCGGTGCGGGCCAGCGCCACCTCGGCGGCGCGCTGCCGGCTCACCGTGCCGCCGGCCGCCCGCGCCGGACCCGCGTCGTCGTCCGTGCCCCGGCGGGCCGGGTTGTCCTCCCGACCGGTGCCCGCCGGGGCGCGGTCGTCGTCGGCCGTGCCCCGGCGGGCCCGGTCGTCCCCGCCGCTGGTCGCCGACCGGGCCGGGTTGTCCTCGCCGCCCGTGCCGGTCCGGGCCGGGTTGTCCTCGACGGTCACGGCGGCCGGGGCGGTGCGGCCGGTCGACCGGTCCGCCGCGGTCGTGCCGAGCGCCGCGCCGGTCACCGCCAGCACGGCGACTCCACCGGCCGCCGCCAGCATCAGGGAGGTACGTCGCATGGTTGCCACCTTTCCTCGGTTCGTGTCGTCGAGACTGCGCGCCGGACGGTCGGGGCCGCGCTAGCCGACAGACAACGCCGGGTTAAGGCGCGTGATCGTCGTCGGCCGGGAAAATCGCTGTCCGTCGCCGGAGCACGGTGGTAGACAGCCGGGGTGTCCGAGACGTTGGAGTTTCCCGAGCTGCTGCGGTTGATCGACGAACGGTCGACCGCGTTCCGGGCGGCGGTCGCCGCCGCGCCCGACCTGGACGTCCAGGTGCCGACCTGTCCGGAGTGGACGCTGTTCGACCTGGCCCGGCACCTGGGCGAGGGGCGCCGATCCTGGGCCGCCACGGTGGCCGCTGGGCCGGGTGCCCCGGCCAAGGTGGTGCCGGCCGGCCCGCCCGCGCCCCGGGAGCGGGCCGCGCTGCTGGACTGGCTGGCCACGTCGACGCGGCAGCTCCTGGACGCGCTGCGGGCGGCCGGCCCGGACCGCGGCTGCTGGACCTGGTGGGGGACGTCGCAGTCGCCGTCGACCTGTGGTGCGGTCGCCCGGCACCAGCTCCAGGAGGTCGCGGTGCACACCTACGACGCCCAGCTCACCGTGGGCGACGCGCAGCCGCTGCCGGTCGAGGTGGCACTCGACGGGGTGGAGGAGTTCCTGTTCACCTGCTGCACCACCACGGCCGGCTGGCCGCACGGGCCCGCCGCCGTCGACTACCACAGCACCGAGGGCCGCTCCTGGCGTCAGTCGCTCTCCGCCGACGGGGTGACGGCCGCCCGCCTGCCCGATCCGGCCGATGGCGCGGGCCCGGCCGACGCCGCCGCCCACGGCACGGCCGGCGACCTGGTCCTGTCCTTCTACGGCCGCATCCCGCTGGACGCGCTGAAGATCGACGGTGACCGGGGCCTGTTCGACAAGCTCGTCGAGTGGGAGCCGGAGTAGGGCGCGGGGCCGTCAGGCAGACGGCGCGGCACCGAGCCGGAGCACCACCCGGGCCCCGCCACCGGCGGCGGCCGACAACTCCAGCCCACCGCCGCTCGCGCGGGCGGCCCGCTCGGCGATGTCCAGACCGAGCCCGGTCGACCCGGCCCGGCTGGCGCCGCGTCGCACCGGGCCGGGCGGCAACCCCGGGCCGGCGTCGGCCACGGTGAGCGCCACCCGGTCCGGCTCCGCCGCGAGCCGCACCGTGAACGGGGTGCCGTCCGGTGTGTGGGCGAAGACGTTGCCCAGCAACGCGTCCACGGCGGCGGCCAGCTCGTCGCCGCTCAGCCGCACCGGTAGCGGGCCGGGGTCGAGGTCGAGCGTCACGGTCCGGCCGGTGTCCTCCGCGAGCACCGACCAGAACGTCACCCGCTCGCCGACCACGGTGGCCGCGTCACAGCCCCCGCCGGTGGCCGCCGTGCCGCTGCGCCACCGGGCCCGTTGGATCACCCCGGTCACCGCCCGCTCCAGCCCGTCCGCCGCCGCGGTCAGCCGGGCCGCGTCGTCCGGGTCGCGCAACGACTCGGCCTCCAGCCGCAGCGCCGTCAACGGGGTACGCAGCCGGTGGGACAGGTCGGCCACCTGTTCGCGTTCCTCGCGCAGCAGGATCTGGATCCGCTCGGCCAGGTGGTTCAACGCGCCCGCCACCTCGCGCAACTCGGCCGGCCCGGCCGGTTCGACACGCGCGTCCAGCTCCGCGTTGGCGAGCCGGTGCGAGACGGCGGACAGCGCCGTGATCGGCCGGACCAGCGTGCCGGCCAGCCGGTCGGCGACCACCAGGCCGACCAGCACGAGCAGCGCGCCGAGCAGCGCCAACACCAGCCAGGCGCGGGTCACCCCGGCGGTCAGCTCGGCGCGGGGGACCAGCGTACGGATCACCCCGGTCCCCTCCGGGCGGCCCTGCACCGCGACCACCACCTCCCGCCCGGCGGCGGACTCGACGGTCAGGCTCTGCCCCCGGGCGGCCAGCGTGACCGCCGGGGTACGCGGCGCCGGCGCGCCGAGCACCGTGCCGTCGGCGAGGAAGACGCTCACCTCGCGGCCGGTGTCGACGGCGAGCTGGTCCACGGTCAGCCGGACGGTCTCCGGCGTGGCGGTGCCGACCACGGTGACCAGGAGCTGCACGTCGGCGGTGGCCCGGGCGGTCGCGCGGTCCGCGGCGACGGTGCGCACCAGCACGGCCAGCGGCACCAGGAACGCGACCATGACGAGCACCCCGACGGCCGCGACCAGCAGGGTCAGCCGGCGCCTCACCGGTCCTGCTCCGGCACGTCGAGTCGTACCCCCACGCCGCGCACCGTGTGCAGGTAGCGGGGCGCCTGGGCGCTCTCGCCGAGCTTGCGGCGCAGCCAGGACAGGTGCACGTCGACCGTCTTGTCGGCGCCGCCGTACGGGATCCGCCAGACCTCGGTGAGCAGTTCCCGCTTCGTGACGACCTGCCCGGGGCGGCCGGCGAGGTGGTGCAGCAGGTCGAACTCGCGTGGGGTCAGCTCCACCGGCGTGCCGTCCAGCGTGACCTGCCGGGACCGCCTGTCGATGCGTAGCCCGCCGAGCACCAGCGCCGCCTCCGTCGCGCCGTCGCCGGCCGAGCGGCGCAGCACCGCGCGGACCCGCGCGTCCAGTTGCGCGGCGGTGAACGGCTTCACCAGGTAGTCGTCCGCGCCGGCGTCGAGCAGGCGCACGATCTCCACCTCGTCGTCGCGGGCGGTCGCCACCACGACCGGCACCGGGCTGACCGCGCGCAGCATCCGCAGCAGCTCGGCGCCGTCCAGATCGGGCAGCCCGAGGTCGAGCACGACCAGGTCGGGCCGGTCGTCCAGGGCGTCACGCAGCCCACCCAGGGCGGTCGACGCCGCGGCGACGGCGTGCCCGTACTCCCGGAGGGCGCGCAGCAGCGGAGTGCGGATGGTCAGGTCGTCCTCGATGAGCAGCAGGCGCGCCACGCAAGGGAGGGTAGCCGTTCGGCGGGCCGGCGACGGGGTCCGTTAACCGGACCTTAGCGTCGCCCTACGACCGGCCCGACCCGGCGCGGGGCAGACTCGGGGCATGGATCGCCGTACCCTCCTCGCCGTCACCGGCTGGCTGGCCACGACCGTGGCGGCCACGCTCGTCGGGCTGGCCGCCGTCGACCTGGCCGGCGCGGGCATCACCGGCACCGCGGGCGGGGTGCGTACCGAGCGGGACGTCGCCCGCGCGCTCGCCGTACCCGATCCGGGGGCGGGTGGCGCGACGAGCGTGAGCCCGGTCGCGACGCCGACCGGGACGCGGTCCGGCGCCGCGACGCCGACCGGCGCCCAGCGGGGCTTCGTGACGGACGGCGGCAGCGTGCTCGCCGAGTGCGGGCCGGGCGGCGTGCGCGTGGTGGCGTCGTCCCCGGCGCCCGGGTACCTGACGAAGGACGCCGACCGGGGGCCCGACGATCACGTCGAGGTCCGCTTCGTGGGCGGTGGTCGGGAGTACGAGGTGCGGCTGCGCTGCCGGGGCGGAGTGCCGACACGGGACCCGGAGGACTGAGTATTCGCAGCTCAGAGCCGTTGACTGTCCAAGATCGGACAGCGCTGTCGGTGGTTGGTGGGCGGTGGGGCGACATAGCTTCGAGGAGCAGGGGGAGTGATCGCCGCTGATCGCCCGACGCATCACGAACGCCTCCTGCCGGCGTACCGGTGGGAGAGAGGACCACCATGTCCAGCCCCAGATCGAGGAGGGGAGCGACCGGCCAGCCCACCCCGAGCGCGCGGGAGGCCGCGTACGTCGACGCGCAGATCGACTCGTGCTCGTCGGCCGGGCTGCCGCCGACCGCCCGGGTGTTGTTCGCCGTCGTCGACGCGAACGGCACGCTGGTCCGCGGCCTGGGCGCCACCTCGGCCACCCGGCTCGCCGCCGGGATGTACCAGGTGGCCTTCGACCAGGACGTCGCCGGAGCGGCCTACGTCGGGACCGTCGGCCCCGCCAGCGGGGGCGGGCTCGCCCAGCAGGGCGTCATCACGGTGGCCCCCCGGGTTGGCATCGCCAACGCGGTCTTCGTCGAGACGCACGCCGCGAGCGGGCACGCGGATCGGCCGTTCCACCTGGCTGTGCTCGCCTGAGCGGGCCGGACACGAGCGCACGGCGCCGCACGACCGTCCGGTCGTCACGTCGCCGCGCTCTGGCCGTCTCCCACCGTCGCAGCCTTACGGCGGTACGTCAGCGGGGACCTGGCTCGACCGGCCCAGCTCGCAACCGGTCTTGTCGACTGCTGATGCCCGTCCGGCGGGGGTCCAAACCTGACCGGCGTGGGGAATTCCACCATCTGCCAGTCCCGGCGTGCTGGGCACACGAACGGGGTATGAGCGGGCCATGGAGCATTTCACGATCGCGACCGTCGCCGAGAAGAGTCCCGACTTCCGCCGCGTGCTCTGGACCGGGGAGCACACCCAACTGGTCATCATGACCATCCCGCCGGGCGGCGAGATCGGCGAGGAGGTCCACGAGGGCATCGACCAGATCCTCACGTTCGTCAGCGGCACCGGTGAGGCGCGGGTGGCCGGCGAGAAGAAGGAGGTCGTCGCCGGCGACCTGGTGGTCGTGCCGTCCGGCACGAAGCACAACTTCGTCAACACCGGGCCCAACCCGTTGGTGCTCTACACCGTCTACGGCCCACCGGAGCACGCCGACGGCGCGGTGCACAAGACGAAGGAGGAGGCGGACGCCGCCGAGGAGGCCGGCGAGGACGAGCCACCCACGTCCTGACTGGTGAGAAGGGGCCCCTCCTATACCTGAAGCGTTAAGAAGGGGCCCCGCCTTGCACCAGGCCGGGGTATTTGATGCCGGCGCCGGTGTTGAGGACGACGACGCGCTCGTTGGGGCGAATCCAGCCGCCGGCGCGCAGGTGCCGGGCGGCGGTCAGGCAGGCCGCGCCCTCCGGGCAGAGCAGCAGCCCCTCCCGGGCGGCGAAGTCGCGCAGGTCGGCGACGATCTCCGCGTCGTCCACCGCGATCGCGGTGCCGGCGCTGTCCCGCAACGCGGCGAGGATCAGCTCGTCGCCGAGCGGGGCCGGCACGGTGATGCCGAACGCGAGCGTGTGCGCGTCCCGCCACGGGGTGGCGCGCGCCTCGCCGGCCGCGAACGCCCGCACGATCGGCGCGCAGCCGGTGGACTGCACGGCCACCAGCCGGGGCAGCTTGTCCTCGACCCAGCCCAGCTCGCGCAGCTCGTGCAGCGCCTTGTGGATGCCGATCAGCCCGACGCCGCCGCCGGTGGGGTAGATGATGACGTCGGGCACCTGCCAGCCGAGCTGCTCGACGATCTCGTACCCCATGGTCTTCTTGCCCTCGAGGCGGTACGGCTCGCGCAGCGTGCCGGCGTCGAAGATCCGCCCGCCGGAGGCGGCGACCAGCGCGGCGATCTCCCGGCCGGCATCGTTGATCAGCCCGTCGACCAGTCGCAGGTCCGCGCCGGCGGCGAGGCACTCCTGGCGGCAGATGGTCGGCGCGGCCAGCGGCATGGCGATCGTCGCGCCCATCCCGGCCCGGGCCGCGTACGTCGCCCAGGCCGCGCCCGCGTTGCCGTTGGTCGGCATGGCGATCCGCTCGACGCCCAGCTCCTTCGCCCGGCTCACGCCGACCGCCGCGCCGCGCGCCTTGAACGACCCGGTCGGGGTGAGCCCCTCGTCCTTGACGATCAGCTCCGCCACGCCGATCTCGTGGCCGTACGCCCGGGCGTGCCACATCGGCGTCCAGCCCTCGCCCAGCGTGGTGACGAACCGCGGATCGGCCACCGGCAGCAGTTCCCGGTAACGCCACAGGTCGGCCGGGCGGAGCCCGAACTGCTCCGGCGTCACGGTGGCGGCCACCGCGGCCAGGTCGTAGCGGGCCAGCAGCGGGGACCCGCAGTCGCACAGGTTCTGCAGCTTGTCGGCCGGGTGTTCCAGGCCGCAGCGCGGGCACTCCAGGTGCGTCAGGTGCACGGTGGTCCTCAGCTCGCGTCGATGCTCAGCCAGTGCCGGCTGCGCCGGCCCGGCTCGTACGGGGAGTCGAGGCGCTTCGCCACCACTCCGGGGAGCCGCTGCTCTCGGGCGGCCCGCAGGGCGTCCGCGCCGACACCCGGGAACCACGGCGGAGTCTGCCAGTGCGGGCCGGCGAGCGCCAGACCGTCGAGCAGGTCGCGGCGTTGCGCGTACGGCACGTCGAGGCTGGACACGCCCTCCAGCCAGAGCAGGTCGACGGCGAGGAACTGACCGTCGCGCCGGCTGGGCGGCTTGACCCGCCCGGCCGGGTCGATGCGCACCAGCACCCCGTCCAGCACCACCTCGGTGGGGGCCAGCTCCTCGGCCATGGCCCGCAGCCAGGGGTGGTCGCCGGTGATCTCCGTGTCGTCGCCGTCGAGCAGCCGGAGCCGGCCGCCGGAGACGTACGCCATCGCCCGCACGCCCGCCCAGCGCGGCTCGTACCCCCAGGCGGCGGCGTCGCGCGGCAGCCGGCCGCCCTCGGTGGCGCGCATCGGGCGGACCAGCTCGGGCATCGGCGTCCAACCCGCCGGCGCCGGGTCGGTGCGGCGGACCATCCAGTCCCGACCCCGGCCGCCGGTGGCGAACAGGACGTACCGGCCCTTGGTGCGCGCGCCGTCGAGCACCACGATCACCTCGTCGTCGCGCCACTTCTCGGCGCGGTAGGTGCCGGTGTCGTGCACGGTCATCCGCCCGCCGCCGTACTCGCCGGCCGGGATCTCGCCGTGGAACGTCAGGTATTCCATCGGGTGGTCCTCGGTGTGCACGGCGAGGTGGTTGCGGCCCGGGTCGCGGGGCAGGCCGCGCGGCACCGCCCAGGAGGCCAGCACGCCGTCGTGCTCCAGCCGCAGGTCCCAGTGCAGGCTGCGGGCGTGGTGCTGCTGGATGACGAAGCGGGGCGCGCGCCGCGCGGCCCGCTTCCGCGCCGGGGGCCGCTCGGGCACCGGCTCCGGGGTACGCGCCGCGTCCCGCTTCCGCCGGTACTCCTCCAGCCGGTCCGCCACAGCCGTATTCTCCGGCATACCCGGCGCGCGCGCCGGCATGGCGACGGCGTTGCGGGGTAGAACCGTCGACATGGACCTCGACCAGCCCACCCTTCTGCTTCCCGGCGACGTCCGGATCCCGCTCCTCGGCTTCGGCACCTGGCAGGCCACCGGCGAGGACGGCTACCAGGCCGTGCTCGCCGCGCTGGACGCCGGCTACCGGCACCTCGACACCGCCACGATGTACGGCAACGAGAAGGAGGTCGGGCGCGCAGTCGCGGAGAGCGGGCTGCGCCGCGAGGACCTGTTCATCACCACGAAGCTGCCGCCGGACCGGGTGGGCCGGGAACGGGAGACCATCGAGGCGAGCCTGGCGGCGCTGGGCACCGAGTACGTCGACCTGTGGCTGGTGCACTGGCCGCCGTCCGCGCCCGGCGACAGCATCCCGGTCTGGCGGGAGATGCTGGCCGCCCGGGACGAGAACCTGGCCCGCGCCGTCGGGGTGAGCAACTACTCGACCGCGCAGCTCGACGAGCTGATCCAGGCCACCGAGGAGACGCCCGCGGTCAACCAGATCCGGTGGAGCCCGTCGCTGTACGACCGGCAGACGCACGCCGCCCACCGGGACCGGGGCGTGGTGCTGGAGGGCTACAGCCCGTTCAAGACCAGCGACCTGTCCGACCCGGTGCTGGCGCGCATCGCCCAGGCGCACGACGTCTCGCCGGCCCAGGTGGTGCTGCGTTGGCACATCGACCACGAGATCGTGGTGATCCCGAAGTCGGTCACGCCGGAGCGGATCCGGGCCAACGCCGACGTGTTCGGGTTCTCGCTGACCGCCGAGGAGATGCGCGACATCGACGCGCTGGGCGGCTGACGCCGCGTACGCGGAAGGGGGCGCGGTCCGGTGCGGACCGCGCCCCCTCGTGTCGCGGTGGTCAGCCTCGGGCGCAGGCGGTTCCGTTGAGGGTGAAGCTGCTCGGCGCGGAGAAGCTGCCGTTCAGCGTCGCCTGGTAGCCGAAGTTGGTCGACGCGCCGGGGGCCAGCGTGCCGTTGTAGTCGACGTTGCGCGCGGTCACCGCCGAGCCGCTCTGCGACACGGTGGCGTTCCACGCGCTGGTGACGTTCTGCCCGGAGGGCAGGTTGTAGTTGAGCGTCCAGCCGTTGATCGTGCTGTTGCCGGTGTTCTTGACGGTCACCTCGGCGGTGAAGCCGTTGTTCCACACGTTCGTCGACCGGTAGGTCACGGTGCAGGCCGAGCTGCCCGAGGGCGGCGGCGTGGTGGTCGGCGGCGTCGAGGTGGGCGGCGGGTTG
This sequence comes from Micromonospora sp. NPDC049240, assembly GCF_040647835.1. NCBI lineage: Bacteria > Bacillati > Actinomycetota > Actinomycetes > Micromonosporales > Micromonosporaceae > Micromonospora > Micromonospora sp. NPDC049240. The sequence goes on along the minus strand of NZ_JBEZCX010000012.1, from coordinate 40,825 downwards.
CTGCCCCCGGTGTTGACGCTCTGGGAGAACGAGTTCACGGCCAGGCCGACCCCGCCCTGCCAGGGCTCGAAGCCGGCCTGGATGCTGGTGAGGTACCAGTCGTTGGTGATCGCGCCCCGGTTGCGGGTGTCGTTGATGAACGCCAGCGCGTCGAAGCTGAAGCTGGGGATGGCGGACGGCGCCACGTACGAGATCACGTTGTTGGAGCCGTTGCTGCCCCGCCAGACCTCCCAGGTCCGGCCCGCGATGTTCGTGTTGCCGACCGGGGAGCCGATGGGCTGGATCGAGCCCTGCCGGTTGAGCCAGATCATGATCTCCATCTGGTTCACGCCGTCCTTCTTGGGCGACGGGTCGAGCCAGATGTCGTACGCGGCGTCGTAGATCGCGCCGCTGACGTAGTTGTAGCTGATGCTGGCCGGCGCGCTGCTGATGTTCTTCACCTGCACCGGCAGGTTGGTGCCGGGAGAGCAGTTGGTGTAGTGGCAGCCCACGAAGATCGACGGGTAGGAGACCGGTGCCCCGTTGGTCGGCGCGGAACCGTCCGCCCGGGTGATCGAGAAGCCGGTCGAGGTGACGTTGATGCACTGCTGGGCGCTGGTGCCCCAGCGGTTGTTCTGCACCACGTACTTACCACCGATGGTGGTGGAGCCGTACTGGTCGCAGATCTGGGTGTCGGCGGAGGCGGTGCCGCCGAGCGCGACGGCGACGATGCTGCCGGCGGCCAGCAGGCCGGCGGCGGCGAGGGCCCGGAGTGAACGCTTCATGATGCTCCTTGAGTCGGCGCGGGGGCGCCGGTGGTGTCGAGGGATACGTGCGGGAGCGCTCCCATGTTCACCGGAACACATTTACATGTTTGAAATCGATACGCAACTGAACCGGTTAAGAAGCGTCAGGAGGGGCCCTTCGGCACTTCCGTGGGCCCGGTCGCAGCGAGTAGTGTCTTGCCTCCAACGCGTTCCGACCCCCTCCGGAGGCGTACCCCACGATGGGTGGTTCTCCCCTGCGCATCCTCGTCGTCGGCGCGGGCGTCGCCGGCCTCGCCGTGGCCCGGGCGCTGCGCCTGGCGGGGTTCCGGCCGGACGTCACCGACCGGCTGCCGCCCGGCGAGCGCACCGACACCGGCCTCTACCTCCCCGGCAACGCGGCGCGAGCGATGCGCCGACTCGACCTGGACGGGCCGCTGCGACCACTCGGTGAGGTGATCCACCGGCAGCGCTTCCTCGACGCCGCCGGCGCGCCGCTGTGCGAGGTCGACCTGGACACGCTCTGGGCCGGGGTGGGGGAGTGCCGGGCCCTGCCCCGCGCCGAACTGCACCGGGTGCTGCTCACCGGCGCCGGCGGCGCGGTCCGGCACGGCGCCGAGGTGAGCACCGTCGACCCCCACTCCGCCGGCGTCACCGTCGGCTTCACCGACGGCACCGGCGGCGAGTACGACCTGGTCGTCGGCGCGGACGGACCCCGCTCCGCGGTCCGTACGCTGGCCGCCCTCGGTGGTCCGCCCCGCCCCGCCGGGCAGGTGGTCTACCGCGCCGTGGTGCGCGACGGCCCGCCGGTCACCGACTGGACCGCCCTGCTCGGCCAGCGGGCCGGCTTCCTGATGGTGCCGCTCGGCGCCGGCCGGCTCTACTGCTACGCCGACGAGGCCGGCACCGCGCTGCCCGCCGACCCGCTCGCCCGGCTGCACGAGCTGTTCGACGGCTACGGCGGCCCGGTGCCCGAGGTGCTCGCCGCGCTGGAGACGGTGCACGTCGAACGCACCGAGGAGGTCGAGCTGGGCCGCTGGTTCCACGGCCGGGTGCTGCTGGTCGGTGACGCCGCTCACGCCGTCGCGCCGACGCTCTCCCAGGGCACCGCCATGGCGCTGGAGGACGCGGTCGTGCTCGCCGAGTCGCTCCAGGCCGCCGGCAGCGTCGACGCCGCGTTGATCGCGTACGAGAGTCGGCGTCGGCCGCGTACCCGCTGGGTGCGGGACCGGACCCGGGACCGCAACCGCACCCGCGACGTGCCGCCGGCGCTGCGCGACCCGTTGCTGCGCGGACGCGGCGGTCGGATCTTCGGCGAGCACTACCGGCTTCTCACCGGCCCGCCGTAGAAGCGCCGAAGATCGTAGCCGCCCACCCCACGCGGCGGGGCCACCTACCGGGGACTATCCTCCTTGCGGATGACGGCTGCGCCGATGACCAGCGCGCCGAGCGGGACAACCCAGAACCGGAGGCCACTCGTGACCACCGTCGCACCCAAGCCGGTCGTGACCCGGCCCTGGCCGGTCCGCGAGCCGGTCAAGGGGTCGGCCCTCGCGCGGCTGCTGCGCACCACGGACGCGAAGCAGATCGGGATCATGTACATGGTCACCGCGTTCGCGTTCTTCATGATCGGTGGCCTGATGGCCCTGATCATGCGCGCCGAGCTGGCGCGACCGGGGCTGCAGTTCCTGTCGCCCGAGCAGTACAACCAGCTCTTCACCATGCACGGCACGATCATGCTGCTGTTCTTCGCGACGCCGATCGTGTTCGCCTTCGCGAACTACGTGGTGCCGCTGCAGATCGGCGCGCCCGACGTGTCGTTCCCCCGGCTGAACGCGTTCGCGTACTGGCTCTACCTCTTCGGCGGCACGCTGGCCGTCGCCGGCTTCGTCACCCCCGGCGGCGCGGCCGACTTCGGCTGGACGGCCTACACGCCGCTGAGCAGCGTCGAGCACTCCCCGGGCGTCGGCGCCAACATGTGGGTGGTCGGCCTGGCCATCTCCGGTCTGGGCACCATCCTCGGCGCGGTCAACCTGATCACCACGATCCTGACCCTGCGCGCGCCCGGCATGACCATGTTCCGGATGCCCATCTTCACCTGGAACATGCTGGTCACCAGCCTGCTGGCCATCCTGGTCTTCCCGCTGCTGGCCGCCGCGCTGTTCGCGCTCGCCGCGGACCGCCTGCTCGGCGCCCACGTGTACGACCCGGCGACCGGCGGCCCGATGCTCTGGCAGCACCTGTTCTGGTTCTTCGGGCACCCCGAGGTCTACATCGTGGCGCTGCCGTTCTTCGGCATCATCACCGAGATCATCCCGGTCTTCTCCCGGAAGCCGATCTTCGGCTACAAGGGCCTGGTCGCCGCCACCGTGGCCATCGCCGCGCTGTCGATGAGCGTCTGGGCGCACCACATGTTCGCCACCGGCCAGGTGCTGCTGCCGTTCTTCAGCTTCCTGAGCTACCTGATCGCGGTGCCGACCGGCATGAAGTTCTTCAACTGGATCGGCACCATGTGGCGGGGCCAGGTCACGTTCGAGACGCCGATGCTCTGGGCGATCGGCTTCCTGGTCACGTTCCTCTTCGGTGGTCTGACCGGGGTGCTGCTGGCCAGCCCGCCGATCGACTTCCACCTGCACGACTCCTACTTCGTGGTGGCGCACTTCCACTACGTGCTGTTCGGCACCATCGTGTTCGCGGTCTTCGCCGGCATCTACTTCTGGTTCCCGAAGATGTTCGGCCGGATGCTCGACGAGCGGCTCGGCAAGATTCACTTCTGGCTCACCATGATCGGTTTCCACACCACGTTCCTGGTGCAGCACTGGCTGGGCGCCGAGGGCATGCCCCGCCGGTACGCCGACTACCAGGCCGACGACGGTTTCACCACGCTGAACATGGTCTCCACCATCGGCGCGTTCATCACCGGCATCTCGACCCTGCCGTTCATCTGGAACTGCTGGAAGTCGTACAAGACCGGCCCGGTGGTCGAGGTCGACGACCCGTGGGGCCACGGCAACTCGCTGGAGTGGGCCACCACCTGCCCGCCGCCGCTGCGGAACTTCGACCGGATGCCGCGGATCCGCTCCGAGCGGCCCGCGTTCGACGCGAAGTTCCCCGAGCTGGCCGCCGGGCAGAGCGTCGCCGGCCCGCCGGAGGGTGGCGCCAAGCCGCTGACCAGCGAGGTCAACGGTGGTGCCAGCTACCAGGAGGACACCGCCGGGAACCTCGACCAGCGCTGACCCGATCAGCCCACGCCGGGCGCCGCACCCCTCCGGGGCGCGGCGCCCGTCGCCTTTCTCTCCCCCTCCCCCTCGCCCCGCCCCGCCCCGCCCCGCCCCGCCCTCGCCCGCCCCGCCCTCGCCCCGCCCTCGCCCCGCCCCCGTTGATCAAGAAGTTTGCGTCGGCGATGGCCACCGAACTGACGCAAACTCCTTGATCAACGGAGTCCGGCCCAGCCGACGAAGCGGTCGAACAGCTCGCCGGGGTCCGGCACCATCAGCAGCAGCAGACGCGCCGGTTGGCACGGCCATGGAGCCGCGCAGACGCGGCAGAGCCAGCGGGGTCGCATCGGAACGTGCGGCCGCATCGCTCGGCGACTGCGATCGGGTACGGGAGAGGAATGGGGTGCATCCATTCCGCGATCGTGCTCGCGTTGTTATCGATCGTCAACCCCGATCGCTGTTACCGACCGTCGAGCAACTGGCGATACCTACCGTCAAGGGGTGGTCGAGTTCGTGGGAATCGCCGAGATCCGAGACATGCTCGGTGGCGTCTCACGCGCCCGCGCATCGGTGGTCGCCTCCCGTCGTGACTTCCCCGCCCCGTACCAGGTGCTCAAGATGGGCCAGATCTGGCGGAAGTCGGACGTCGAGAAGTGGGTCCGGGAGCACCGACCCGACCTGTCGGCCGACTGAGACGGCTGACCGCCCGCCCTCGCCGTCACCGGCAGGCCGGCGGCCTGGGTGCGCCTGTCGTCGCTATGGCAACAACAACCGCACCCACAGTGCACAGGCCGCACGCACGCGGCACCGGTCAGGGGAGCGCGGGGGCCCGGTCCGGCTCTGGAGTGACGGTGGCGGGCGGAGGTGCGGTGCGGCGGTGGCGCAGCTCGACCGGGAGCACGACCAGCGCCACCAGGACGCCGACCGCGCCGGTGACCGCGAAGCCCCAGGCCGGGGCGGAGGCGTCGATCACCGCGCCGGCCAGCGGCGCGCCCAGGGCGATGCCGACCGTGACGGCGGAGCCGTGCAGACCCATCGCCAGGCCGCGCACGTCGGGCGGAGCCAGCCGGCTCACCGCGTCCGCGGTGGCCGCGATGGTGGGCGCGCAGAGCGCGCCGGTCGGGATCAGCGCCAGGGCGAGCAGCCACCAGTGCGAGCCGCCCAGCCCGACCGGGATGGTGGTGAGGCTGAGCGTCGCCACCAGCGCCAGCGGGGAGAACGAGCGGCGTACCGCGCCGTAGGCGAAGCCGCCCACCAGCGAGGCGACCGCCCACACGGCCAGCACCACGCCGGTCCACCCGACCTCGCCGCCGGCCCGGAGCACCGCCACCACGGCGACGTCGGTGCCACCCAGCACCAGCGTGGCGGCCAGGCTGACCGCCAGCACGGAGAGCAGGCGCGGGGTGAGCCACTCCCGCCGCGGCACCGCGCGCCGCGGGCCGGCCGGCTCGTCGACGCCCCGGGTCGGCGGGTTCAGCAGCCAGAAACAGATGCCGGAGGCGACGATGCCGGCGCCGACCGCCCAGAGCGTGAGGCGCGGCGTGACGGTGGTCGCCAACGCCACCGCGGCCGCGGGGCCCACCATGAACGACAGCTCGACCGACATCGAGTCCAGCGCGTACGCCGGGCGGCGTTGCTCCGCCGGGACCAGCGCGGCGATGGACTGGCGGACCACCGAGAAGACCGGCAGCGCGAGCAGCCCGGCCAGGAACGCGGCGGGCAGCAGCACCGGGTAGGAGAGGGTGGGCGCGGCGGCCCAGAACACGCCCTCGACGATCGTGCAGAGCAGCAGCACCGGCCGCAGGCCGTGGCGGTCGACGAGCCGGCCGAGCAGCGGCGCGCCGATCGCCGTGCCGACGGTGGCCGCGGCGCCGACCAGGCCGGCGGCGCCGTAGCCCCGCCCCAGGTCGAGCACCACGTAGAAGGTGAGCGTCACCCCGACCGCGGTCAGCGGGATGCGGGCCAGCACGGACACCAGCAGCAGCGAGCGCAGACCGGGCAGGGCCAGCGCCTCCCGGTAGGGCTTCAGGTTCACGACGGCCGCACCTCCCGCGCCATCCTGGGCCGGAGGTGCGACAGTCGCAAGCGATTACCTGGTCAAGCGGCGTTGATCACAGGGTCGCCGACCATGGCGACACCGGCGCCGTCGAGCGCGCGCAACGCCACGTCGAGCGTCTCCGGCGCGACGGCGGCGGTCAGCTCCAGCAGCACGGTGGTCCGGAAGCCCTCCCGGGCGGCGTCCAGCGCGGTCGCGCGGACGCAGTGGTCGGTGGCGATGCCGACCACGTCGACCCGGTCCACGTCGTGCCGGCGCAGCCAGTCGGCCAGGCACTCGCCGTCGGGCGCGTGCCCCTCGAAACCGGAGTACGCGGCCGCGTGCTCGCCCTTGTGGAAGATCGCCTCCACCCGCCCGGTCTCCAGCTCGGGGTGGAACTCGGAGCCGGACGTGCCGACCACGCAGTGCCGGGGCCAGGAGTCGACGAAGTCCGGCGGGTCACCGAAGTGCGCGCCCGGGTCGACGTGGTAGTCCTTGGTCGCGACCACGTGGTCCCAGCGGTCCGGCTCGGCGGCGAGCAGCCGGGAGATGCCGCCGGCCACCCCGGCCCCGCCGCCGACCGCGAGGGAGCCGCCCTCGCAAAAGTCGTTCTGCACGTCCACGATGATCAACGCGTTCGCCATCTGGTCGGTCCCTTCTCAGGTCGCGGGTAGGACGGTCACCGGCACCGCCGGGTCGCCGCCGGAGAGCTTGAGCCCCTCCCACGGGATGGAGATCAGGCACTCTCGCAGGTGTTCCCGGGACTCGTCCAGCGTCGGCAGCGTCACCGGCTCGCCGGACACCACGTACGAGTGCTGGAGCAGCCGGTCGTTGGGCTGCCGGTCCGGCACGCCCTGCGGCACGATGACCTCCTCGGTGGCGGTGCCGGTCGGCTTGTGCCGGCGGACGGCGACCTTCCGGCCGCCGATGGTGGACTTGTGCTCGGAGCGCTTGACCACCGGCCGCCCCTCCACCTCGACCAGCTTGTAGACCAGGCCGGCGGTGGGCGCGCCCGAGCCGGTCACCACCGCGGTGCCGGCGCCGTACATGTCGACCGGCTCGGCGGCGAGCGAGGCGATCGCGTACTCGTCCAGGTCGCCGGAGACGATGATCTTCGTTTCGGTGGCGCCGAGTGAGTCGAGCAGCTCACGGGACTGCTGGGCGATCACCGCCAGGTCGCCCGAGTCGATCCGGACCGCCCGCAGCTCCGGCCCGGCCACCGCGATGGCGTTGCGGATGCCCTGCGCGATGTCGTACGTGTCGACCAGCAGCGTGGTGTCCTTGCCCAGCGTGGCGACCTGGGACGCGAACGCGGTCCGCTCGTCGTCGTGCAGCAGCGTGAACGCGTGTGCGGCGGTGCCGGCGGTCGGGATGCCGTAGCGCTGCCCGGCGGCCAGGTTGGAGGTGAACCGGAACCCGGCCAGGTACGCCGACCGCGCGGCGGCCACCGCGGCCTCCTCGTGCGCCCGGCGGGAGCCCATCTCGATCAGCGCCCGGCCCCGGGCGGCGGTGACCATCCGGGCCGCCGCCGCGGCGATCGCGCAGTCGTGGTTGAGCACGGAGAGCACCAGCGTCTCCAGCACCACGCACTCGGCGAACGAGCCGGACACGGTGAGGATCGGTGAGCCGGGGAAGAACAACTCGCCCTCGGCGTAGCCGTCGACGTCGCCGGTGAACCGGTAGTCGGCCAGCCACTGCGCGGCCCGGTCGTCGACCACGCCGGTCCGGCGCAGGAAGTCGATCTCCGTCGGGTCGAACCGGAAGTCGCGGATCATCTCGATCAGCCGGCCGGTGCCGGCGACCACCCCGTAGCGGCGGCCGGCCGGCAGCCGCCGGCTGAACACCTCGAAGACGCAGCGCCGGTCGGCCGTGCCGTCCTGAAGCGCGGCGCTGACCATGGTCAGCTCGTAGTGGTCGGTCAGCAGCGCGGGGCGAAGGGTGCTCACCGCCCCAGCCTAGAGTTCAGGCCGGATCCGTGCCGTCGTGCCCCGGCATCGAACCCAGCGCGGCCCGCAGCTCGCTACGGCGGGTGACGCCGAGCTTGCTGTAGACGCGTTGCAGGTGGTTCTCCACCGTGCGGGTGGAGAGGAACAGCCGTTCCGCGATCACGCGGCTGGTCAGCCCGGTGGCGGCGAGGCGGGCGATCTCCCACTCGCGGTCGCTGAGCGCCGGCCGGAGCAGCCGTAACGCCGGGGTGGAGATCTCGTCGCAGCGGCGCAGCAGGTCGGCGAGGCGTTCCCGGGCCGCCCCCGGAACGCCGGCCCGGGCGTCCCGCATCCGGTGCAGCGCCATCGCGGTCGCCTCGGCGGCGTAGACGACCAGCTCCCGGTCGGCGAAGCCGTCGGCGACCGCGAGCAGGTCGTCCGGGGAGCCGTCGAGGGCGGCCCGGGCATACCGGGCGACCAGTGGCGGCAGCACGCCGTCGATCTGTTCGGAGAGTTCCGCCAGGCGCTGCGCCACCGAGCGTCGGCCACCGTCGGTGCAGGTGGGGCCGACCGGGGCGGCGGCCTGGTCGAGCCGGACCAGGTCGAGCAGGACGAGCATCTCGTGGCCGGCGAGGCCGTCCTCGCGCAGCCGGTCGGCCAGCGCGCAGAGGTGCTTGACGGCGCCCGGCAGGTCACCGGCCACCGCCTGCGCGGCGCCCCGGGCCTGCTCCAGCCACGGGTAGAGGACCGCCATCCCGGGCGCGTGCGTGCGGTCCGCCTCGGCCATCGCCTCGGCGGCGTGCGCCGCGTCCCCGCGCAGCGCCGCGGCCTGGGCGCGCTCGGCGTGGGCCAGGCCGGCGTAGACCCGGCTGGTGGTGAGCACCGCGCAGGCGCCCAGGCTGGTCCGGAGCGCGTCGCCGCCGCGCCCGCGCAGCCGTGCCGCGTACGCCTGGAGGATGGCCAGGTAGCCGCTGCCGAGCCGGAAGTCGCCGGCGCCGGCCAGGTCGGCGAACTCGTCGGCGACGATCGCGTCGATGCCGGCCAGGTCGCCGGAGAGCGCCAGCCGGGTGCCCCGGGCCAGTTCCATGGCGAGCTGGAGGTAGGGCATGTCGGAGCGCCAGCACGCCGCCTCGGCCTGCACCCGGGCGATCGCGGTGGCGCTGCGACGGTACTGCCCCTGCGCGGCCTGGAGGTGGGCCAGCGTGCAGCGGGCCAGTTCCCGGGCCGCCATCGGCGCGGCGGGGCGGTCCAGCACCTCCTGGGCCAGCCGCACCGCGACGTCGACGTCCAGCCGGTGCAGCCGCATGATGGCCTCGAAGGCGCGGACCCGGGCCCGGTCGGCGGGATCGGCCAGCTCCGCGCCGCGGGCGGCGATCTCCTCCACGGTGGACTCCCGGTTGAGCCCCCAGTAGCTCACCATGCCCCGGACGGTCAGCCAGCGGCTGCGCCGCCGGTCGTCGTGGATCTCGCCGGCGACCTGGTCGAGCACCCGGATCGCCTCCTCCGGCCGGTCGCCGAACATGAGGATGGTGGCGAGCAGTTCCGCGGCGTCCGTGCCGCCGCCGGCCTCCAACGCGGCCCGGGCCAGCCGGGTGGCCAGCGGCACGTCGTACCGGCCGAACGCCTGCACCGCGGCGTCGAGCAGCAGCGTCACGTTCTGCGCCGTACCCGAGTCGAGCCGCCACACCGCGACCCGCAGCAGATCGTCGCGACGGCGCTTGCCGACCTGTTCCAGCAGCTCGGCCAGGGTGGCCTGGAGCCGGCGGGTGCGGCTGACCGGGCAGTGCCGGCGCATCACCTCGCCGTAGAGCGGGTGGGCCAGCCGGACGTTGAGCCGCCGGTCGTCGCGGACCATGGCGATGAGGCCGCGTTCCTCGGCGGCCTCCACGTCCGCTGGCTCGACCGCCCGTTCCAGCAGGTGCAGGCCCAGCGGCTCGCCGAAGGCGACCAGCTCCACCACCGCCCGGACGCCCGGGGTCAGCCGCCCGATCCGGGTGTCGATCAGGTCGGTGAGGCTGGGCGCCAGCTCCAGCCGGCCGGTCCACCGCCAGATCCCGTACCTGCGGTCGAGCTCGTCGCCGGCGGCCAGCACCAGCTCGCGCAGCAGCAGCGGGTTGCCGGCGGAGAGCCGGAACAGCCGGTCGGAGGAGCCGGCGTCGACCGGGCCGCCGAGGATCGCGGCGAGCAGGCCGGTGGTCTCGCTGCGGCCGAGCGGGCCCAGCTCGACCAGGTCGACCAGGTCGTCGGTCCACAGCGCGCGGATCGGCAACGGGATCTGCTCGCCGTTGCGCAGCGTCCCGATCACGGTGGCGTTCTCCGAGCGGGCGACCAGGTGCACCAGCGCCGCCGAGGGCGGGTCGAGCAGGTGCGCGTCGTCGATGGCCAGCACGATGGGCCGGCCCGCGGCCTGTTCCTGGAGCAGATCCACCGCCCAGCGCAGGATGCCGGCGGGGGAGAGGCCCTGCGGTTGCGCGGCGGGGAGCACCTGGACCAGCCCGCCGAACGGCAGCGCGGCGGTGGTGGCGCTGGCCGCGACCGACCAGATCGCGAAGCGCTCGGGGGAGAGCGCGGCCACCCCCTCCCGCAGCAGGCGGCTCTTGCCCACCCCGGCGTCGCCGCTGAAGAGCAGGCCGCGCCCGTCCGGACCGCCGATCGTGGATGACAGCCGGTCAAGTTCATCCGCTCGGCCGACGAACTCCCACCTGGTCATCGAGGCAGCATATCGATGGAATGCCCTCCGCGTGCACGCCGTCACGCAGTGAAGTTGAGTAATCTGGCAATTACTCCTGAGTACCGGATGTGTTCGGTGTCGGATGGCCGACACCCGTACTCTTCCGACATCCCCGCCGGGGACAGTTCCCGCGACCGGGCCGCGCCCGGCCGCCTCACCGGGAGGCCGTCTGATGAAGCCGGGTCCACTCCCTTCGGTCGACGTGCCCGATCCGGGCGACCGCGCCGAGCCGCCGCGATGCGCCGCGCTCCCGACCCGCCTCGGCGTGACCGCACCGGGCCCGGACGAGCCGCTCGCCGTGGTCGCGGCCGGCCCGGCCGGCGCCGGTCGGCGCGAGCTGGTCGCCGGTCTGCTCGGGGTGCCGGCCGGGACGCTGGCCGTGCCCGTCGGCAGCCACCTGCTCGTCAACCACGCCAAGGTCGCCACCCGGGCGGCCGGTGTCCCGGGCTACCGCCACCCGCTCGCGTACGGCGTCGACCCGCTCGCCACCGGTCCCGCGCTGGCCCGGCCGCCGCGCCGGGTAGAGCTCAGCCTGCCCGACCCGCTGCTGCGGCACTTCGCGGTGCTCGACACGCCGGACACCGCCGCGCTGGGGGTGGCCGGTGGCCGGGTGCTGCGGGACGCCGTGGGCCGGGCCGGCGCGCTGCTTTTCGTGATCGCCGCCGACCAGGCGTTCAGCGCCGCCGAGCTGCACCTGCTGACCGAGGTGGCGCGGGCGTCGGTCGAGGTGTTCTTCGTCGTCACTCCCGGCGGGACCGGCTGGGCGGTGCCGGCGGACGGCGCGACGGCGGAGGGCACGGGGGCGTCCGTGCCGTCGCCCGGCCCCGCCGGCCCGCCCGGCCCCGCCGGCCCGCTCGACTCGGTGGCGGTCTCCATCGCGGCCCACCGGGCGGTGCTGTTGGCCGCGGTGCCCGCGCTCGCCCGGGCCCGGTGGTTCCCGGCCCGCCGCTCCGAGCTGCCGAGCCTGCGCCGGGCGTTGGTCGGCTGGGCCGCCGGCGAAGGGCTGCGGCGGGCCAGCGCCCGGCCGCCCGAACCACCCGGCGCGCACGGCCGGGTGGCGGTGCTGACCGGCGTCGAGCCGGCCGAGCTGGCCGACCGGCTCGACCGCCAGGCCCGCTCCTGCGCCCAGCGGATCCGCCAGCACCTCGCGCTGGAACTGGCCAACATCCATCTCCGGGTGGTCCAGGAGATCGTCTTCGGGGTCGGCTGCGCCGGCCTGCCGCCGTTGCTCGACCGTGAGCTGGAGGCGCTGTCCCTGCTCGCCACCGCGCAGTGCGACGAGGCGGTGCGCGGCATGGTCGACGACGCCGCCGCCCGGGTCTTCGGCGCGCCGCTCGCCGAAGGCGTACGCCGGCGGATCACCCGCGCGGTGCGCTGGGGTCTCGCCGACCATCCCGACGGCCGGGAGCTGGACCGGGTGCTCCTGGTCACCAGCACCGCCGGGGTCGCCTCGTTGGCCGGCGTCGGCGCCCTGGACGCGCTGGCCGGGCTGCCCGGCGCGGCACGCGACGAGGCGCTCCCGCCGGTCGGCGTGGCGCTGAACGGCGGCTGCTGGCAGCACTGGCGCGCGCCGGGCAACGACGACCCGAACGCCGCCCGGTCCTGGGCCCAGCGTGCCCTGCGCGAGGTGGAACTCGAACTGTCCCGCGAGGTGTCCCGTCGCTTCGAGGTGATCCGTCTCTCGCTGGGTGGAGTGCTCGCCGATGCTGTCGACCACGGCATCCTGCTCGCCTGAGGCCGGGGTCGCCGGGTGCGCGCCCGTGGTCCGGGCGGGCGATCCCGACCGCCGCGCCGTTCCGGTTCATCGGTTCGGCGGATCCGGTGGCACGATGGGGGGCATGGCGGCTCCACAGGTTGCGCCGGTCGAGACGCCGGACACCACAGAGGTGCCGGTCTCCGACCGGCCATGGGTGACCATCGTCTGGGACGATCCGGTCAACCTGATGACGTACGTGACCTGGGTGTTCCAGAAGCTGTTCGGGTACAGCAGGGAGAAGGCGGAGCAGCTCATGCTGGACGTGCACCACAAGGGCAAGGCGGTGGTCTCCAGCGGGGCCCGGGAACGCATGGAGCACGACGCGGCGCAGCTGCACGCGTACGGTCTGTGGGCGACGGTGGACCGGTCGTGAGCGTGAGGAGTGAGCCGGTGTTGCGAGCCCCGCAGTCGCGAACAGGGACGGCGCTGTGAGCGTGAGGAGTGAGCCGGTGTTGCGAGCCCCGCAGTCGCGACCGAGGACGGCGCGGTGAGCATGTTCCGTCGCCGGGGCGACAGCTACGTGGCCAGTTTCGCGGTGGACGAGGTGCGGGTGCTGCGCAAGGTCGCCTCCGAGGTGGTCGGGCTGCTCACCGACGGCTTCGACCACGGCGACCCGGTGGTCGGCCGGCTCTTCCCGGAGGTCTACCCGGACGACGACGCCGGCACCGCCGAGTTCCGCCGCTACACCGAGGGTGACCTGAAGACCGCGAAGATCGACCAGGCCGGCGCGATCCTCGCCGCGTTGCCCGACGGCGACGCGGGCGGCGAGGTGCGGCTGGACGCCGAGGCGGCCGAGGCGTGGCTGCGGGCGCTCAACGACGCCCGACTGGCGATGGGCGTCCGGCTGGAGATCAAGGACGGCACCGACCTGGGTGAGGAGCTGGACGACGCGGTCGCCGCGGACCCGGCCTCGTCCCGGGTGTTCCAACTGTCGGTCTACGCCTATCTCGGGTATCTCCAGGAGTCCCTGCTCAACGCGCTCATCGACTGAGTGGTGACGGCGGCCACCTCGCCGCCCGGGGCGGCCAGGCGCTAGGCTGGTCGACGTGCTGAGCATCGACCGGTCGATCATCGACGCGATCGTGGCCCACGCGCGCCGGGACCACCCGGACGAGGCGTGCGGCGTGGTCGCCGGTCCCGCCGGCAGCGACACCCCGACCCGGCACATCCCGATGGACAACGCCGCCCGTTCGATGACGTTCTACGAGTTCGACTCGATGGAGCAGTTGCGGGTCTGGCGGGAGATGGACGACCGCGACGAGGAGCCGGTCGTCATCTACCACTCGCACACCGCGACGGAGGCCTACCCGTCCCGCACGGACGTCTCCTTCGCCGGCGAGCCGGGTGCGCACTACCTGCTCGTCTCCACCCGTGAGCCCGACACCGAGGAGATCCGTTCCTTCCGGATCGTCGACGGGGTGGTCACCGAGGAGCCGGTCGAGATCGTGGACGCCGCCGTGGACCCGAACGCCGTCCAGTCCTACATGTTCGGGCAGAGCCCGGCGACGGTCGACTACGAGTGTTCCGGCCGCTGATCCCCAGCGCCGGCATGCCCTTTCCCGTCCGTCACCTGGCACGACCTGAACGAGGAGCACGAGACACCATGGCCATCGAGGTTCGCATCCCCACCATCCTGCGCAGCTACACCGGCGGCGCGAAGGTCGTCGAGGGCAGTGGCGACACGCTCGCCGACCTGCTCACCGACCTGGACTCCCGGCACGCCGGCCTGCGGGGCCGGCTGGTCACCGACGCCGGCGCGTTGCACCGGTTCGTCAACGTCTACGTCAACGACGAGGACGTCCGTTTCCTCGGCGCGCTGGACGCGAAGCTCAACGACGGCGACAGCGTGACCATCCTGCCGGCCGTGGCCGGCGGCGCGTTCGGCTTCGCCGCGGCAGCGGCGATCGCGTCGCACAGCGCCGCGGCAGCGGCGACCGCCTCGCACGCGAGGTCCGCGCGCGCCGTCGCCGTCCGCTAGGCGGCCCGCCATGGCGCGGTACGACAGCCTGCTCGACGCCTCCGGGGGCACGCCGCTGGTCGGCCTGCCCCGGCTCTCCCCGACCGTGCCCGACGGGGCGCCGCCGGTGCGGCTCTGGGCCAAGCTGGAGGACCGGAACCCGACCGGCAGCATCAAGGACCGCGCGGCCCTGTTCATGGTCCGCGCGGCCGAGGAGGCCGGCCGGCTCCGCCCCGGCGACACCATCCTGGAGCCGACCAGCGGCAACACCGGCATCTCGCTGGCCATGGTGGCGAAGCTGCGCGGCTACCGGCTGGTCTGCGTGATGCCGGAGAACGTCTCCACCGAGCGGGTGCAGCTGCTCCGGATGTACGGCGCGGAGATCATCTTCTCGCCGGCCGCCGGCGGCTCGAACCAGGCCGTCGCCACCGCCAAGCAGATCGCGGCCGAGCACCCCGACTGGGTGATGCTCTACCAGTACGGCAACGAGGCGAACGCCCGGGCGCACTACGAGACGACCGGGCCGGAGCTGTTGCACGACCTGCCGGGCATCACCCACTTCGTGGCCGGGCTGGGCACCACCGGCACGCTCATGGGCACCGGCCGCTACCTGCGGGAGAAGGTCGACGGCATCCAGATCGTGGCGGCCGAGCCGCGCTACGGCGAGCTGGTCTACGGCCTGCGCAACATCGACGAGGGCTACGTGCCCGAGCTGTACGACGCCGGGGTGCTGTCCCGGCGCTTCTCGGTGGGCACCCGGGACGCGGTGCTGCGTACCCGGCAGCTCGTCGAGGTGGAGGGGATCTTCGCCGGTTTCTCCACCGGCGCGATCCTGCACGCCGCGCTCGCCGTGGCGCACGAGGCGGTGAAGGCGGGCCGCCGCGCCGACGTGGCGTTCGTGGTCTGCGACGGCGGCTGGAAGTACCTGTCCACCGGGGCGTACGGCGGCACGCTCGCGGACGCCGAGGACGCGCTGGACGGTCAACTCTGGGCCTGACGGCCCGGTGGCGATCCGGTCGGTGGGGACACACCGGCCGGATCGCCGCGATCTCCCGGATCCTGGACGCGTATGGGTGTCACGTTGATGACAACTTCCGGTAGATGATTCTTGCCCGACCGGCCGCCGCGTAGGCTGCGCAGCGTGGCGAGCGCGTCGGTGGAGATCAACGGCGGGGCGGCTGCCGACGCATCGACTACCCACGGTGAGATCGAGGCAACCGGATGCGACTGACCGTCCTCGGCTGTGCGGGCAGCTTCCCGGGCCCCGAATCGCCCTGCTCCGCCTATCTGATGGAGGCCGACGGGTTCCGGCTCCTGGTCGACTTCGGCGCGGGTTCGCTCTCCACGCTCCAGCGTTACGTCGGGCTGCACGCCCCGGACGCCATCCTCCTCACCCACCTGCACTGCGACCACATGTTCGACGCGGTGAACTACGTGGTGGTGCGCCGGTACGCCCCGGACGGCCCCTACCCGCCCCTGCCGATGTACGCGCCCTCCGGCGCGCCCGACCGGCTGGCCAGCGCGTACGGGCAGGAGGAGGGCACGGTGGAGGACGTCTACCAGTTCTACAGCCTCCAGCCGGGCACGTTCCCGATCGGCCCGTTCACCGTCACCGTCGACCGGATGAACCACCCGGTCGAGACGTACGGGGTGCGGCTGGAGCACGGCGGCCGGGTGTTCTGCTACTCCGCCGACACGGCGCCCTGCGAGGCGCTGCTGCGCCTGGCCCAGGACGCCGACGTGTTCCTCTGCGAGGCCAGCTACCTGGACGGCATGGACAATCCGCCGGACCTGCACCTGACCGGCCGGGAGGCCGGTGAGGCGGCCACCAAGGCGGGGGTGGGCCGGCTGCTGCTTACCCACCTCGTTCCCGCGTGGGGCAGCGAGTCGCACACCCTGGAGTCGGCGGCCGGGGCGTACGCCGGGCCGATCGAGGTGGTCCGGGCCGGCGGCGGCTACGACGTCTGAGCGACAGCCGGCCCGCGCGTTGCCGTACTGTTCGCCGGCCGGTCAGCGTGCGGTCGCCTGCCGCATCCGTGCGGCCCGCACGCTCGGGCCATGCGGATCGCCATCGTCACCGAGTCGTTCCCGCCGGATGTTAACGGCGTGGCGAACTCGGTCGTCCGGGCCGCCGAGCACCTGGTCGCCCGCGGTCACGAGCCGCTGGTCGTCGCGCCCGCCCCGGCCGGCGGCCGGCGTCGCCGGGCCGACCACCACGCCTATCCGGTGGTGCGTGTCCCGAGCGTGCCCCTGCCCCGTTACCAGGGCTTTCGCCTCGGCGTGCCGCGCGTCGGGCTGACCGGCGCGCTGCTCGGGCACCGGCCCGACGTGGTCCATCTGGCCAGCCCTTTCGTGCTCGGCGCGGCCGGGGCGTCGGTGGCCGCCCGGCACGGCCTGCCCGCGGTCGCGGTCTACCAGACAGACGTCGCGGCCTACGCCCGGGCGTACCGGGTGGGGTGGGGCGAGGCCGCCGCGTGGCGGCGGATCCGGGAGATCCACAACTCCGCGCAGCGCACCCTCGCGCCGTCCACCCGCGCCGCGGCGGACCTGATCACCCACGGGGTACGGCGGATCTGGCTGTGGCGGCGGGGCGTGGACGCGGTCCGGTTCCACCCGGCACGGCGGAGCGTTCGGCTCCGCGCGACGCTCGCCCCGGACGGCGAACTGCTGGTCGGCTACGTCGGCCGGCTCGCCCCGGAGAAGCGGGTGGAACTGCTCGCGCCGATCACCGCCCTGCCCGGCGTGCGGGTGGTGGTGGTCGGCGACGGACCGGTGCGCCGGCAACTCGAACGCGCGCTGCCGTCGGCGCGGTTCCTCGGCGTGCGGCACGACGACGCGCTGGCCGAGCTGTACGCCAGCCTGGACGTGTTCGTCCACACCGGACCGCACGAGACGTTCGGGCAGACGCTCCAGGAGGCCGCGGCGAGCGGCGTACCCGTGGTGGCGCCGGCCAGCGGCGGTCCGGTGGACCTGGTCGAGTCGGGGGTGACCGGGCTGCTGGTGCCGCCGGACGACGGCGCGGCGCTGGCCGCCGCCGTGGCCGAGCTGGCCGCCGATCCGGCGCGGCGGGCCCGGTACGGCGCGGCGGCCCGCGTCGCGGTGGCCCGGCGCAGCTGGGACGCGGTCGGTGACGAGCTGATCGGGCACTACGAGGCCGTGCTGGCCGGCACGCCCGCCGCCGGCCGGCTCCCGGCGTGACCGGGGCCGGTCCCCGCCCGGTCCGCATCGTCCGGCTCGCCAACTTCGTGACGGCGCGCTCCGGCGGGCTGCGGACGGCGTTGCGGCAGTTGGGCGCCGGCTATCTGGCCGCCGGTCACGAACCCGTGCTGGTGATCCCCGGCGCGCGCCCCTCGGACCGCATGCGTCCGTGGGGGCGCGAGATCGCCCTGCCCGGACCGGAACTGCCCGGCACCGGCGGCTACCGGGTGCTGTCGGACCGGCGGGGGCTGGCCCGGCTCCTCACCGACCTGGCCCCGGACCGGATCGAGGTCTCCGACCGCAGCACGCTGCGCTGGACCGGCCGCTGGGCCCGGGAGCACGGGGTGCGCTCGACGATGGTCTCGCACGAGAGCCTGACCGGGCTGCTCGGTCAGTGGGGGATGCCGACCGGGCTGGCCCGGCGGACCGCCGACCGGCTGAACCGCGAGACGGCACGCCGGTACGACCGGATCGTCTGCACCACCGGCTGGGCCGCCGAGGAGTTCGTCCGGCTGGACGGGCCGCCGGTGGAGCGGGTGCCGCTCGGTGTCGACCTGGACACGTTCCATCCCCGTCGTGCCGACCCGGCGCTGCGGGAACGGTACGCCGACGACTCCGAGGTGCTGCTGGTGCACTGCGCCCGGCTCTCCGTGGAGAAGCGCCCCGCGCTGGCGGTGGCCGCGCTGGCCCGGCTGCGACGTGCCGGCGTACCGGCGGTCCTGGTGCTGGCCGGTGACGGGCCGCTGCGGCCGGCGCTGACCCGGTCGGCGGCGGGCCTGCCGGTGCACTTCACCGGTTTCCTGCCGGACCGGCTGGCGGTGGCCGCGCTGCTGGCCAGCGCGGACGTGGCGCTCGCACCGGGGCCGGTGGAGACGTTCGGCCTGGCCGGGCTGGAGGCGCTCGCGTGCGGCACGCCGGTGGTGGCGAACGCGGCGAGCGCCCTGCCGGAGGTGGTCGGCGCGGGCGGGCTCGCCGCGTACGGCACCCCGGCGGCGTTCGCCGTCGCGGTCCGCCGACTGCTGGACCGGCCGGCGGCGCAGCGCCGTGCCGCCGCCCGGGCCCGCGCCGAGGAGTTCGGCTGGCCGGCCGCGGTCTCGGGTTTCCTCCGCGCGCACGGCGTCGACCCGCCGGAGCGCTGACCGGCCGGCGGCACCCGTGGGCGGTGCGATCGGCGCACCGCATAGGGTGCAGGCATGGCGCGACCTGACGGGCGGCGGCCCGACCAACTCCGACCGGTGACCCTGACCCGGGGCTGGAGCACCCACCCGGAGGGCTCGGTGCTCGTCGAGTTCGGCGCGACGCGGGTGCTCTGCACGGCCAGCGTCACCGAGGGGGTGCCCCGCTGGCGCAAGGGTTCCGGGCTGGGCTGGGTGACCGCCGAGTACGCGATGCTGCCGAGGGCCACCAACACCCGCTCCGACCGGGAGAGCGTCCGGGGCAAGGTCGGCGGTCGCACCCACGAGATCTCCCGGCTGATCGGTCGCAGCCTGCGCGCCTGCGTCGACCTCAAGGCGCTGGGCGAGAACTCCGTGGTGCTCGACTGCGACGTGCTCCAGGCCGACGGCGGCACCCGCACCGCCGCGATCACCGGCGCGTACGTCGCGCTGTACGACGCGGTGACCTGGCTGGCCGAGCGCAAGTCGCTGACCGGCAAGGTGGAGAAGGTGATGCACCGGTCGGTGTCCGCGGTCAGCGTCGGCGTGATCGGCGGCGAGCCGATGCTCGACCTCTGCTACGCCGAGGACGTGACCGCCGAGGTGGACATGAACGTGGTCTGCACCGGCGCCGGCGACTTCGTCGAGGTGCAGGGGACGGGCGAGGCCGGTGTCTTCGCCCGCGACCAGCTCGACGCGCTGCTCGACCTGGGCGTGGCGGGTTGTCTGGAACTGGCCGACGCACAGCGGAAGGCGCTGAACCTGTGACCGACAACAAGGTGCTGCTGGCCACCCGTAACCGCAAGAAGCTCGTCGAGTTGCAGCGGATCCTGGACGGCGCGCTCGGCGCCCACCGGGTCGCCCTGGTCGGCCTGGACGACGTGGCGGAATATCCGGAGCTGCCGGAGACCGGCCTGACGTTCGGCGAGAACGCGCTGATCAAGGCGCGGGAGGGCTGCCGGCGCACCGGCCTGCCGACCATCGCCGACGATTCGGGCATCGCGGTGGACGCGCTCAACGGCATGCCCGGCGTGTTCAGCGCCCGCTGGTCCGGCCGGCACGGCGACGACCGGGCCAACCTCCAGCTCCTGCTGGACCAGGTGGGCGACGTGCCGGACGAGCACCGGGGCGCGGCCTTCGTCTGCACGGTGGCGCTGGTGCTGCCGAGCGGCAAGGAGCACCTGGTCGACGGCCGGCAGCCGGGCCGGCTGCTGCGCGCGCCGCGCGGCGAGGGCGGGTTCGGCTACGACCCGATCTTCCTCGGCGACGGGCAGGAGCGGACCAACGCCGAGCTGACGCCGGCGGAGAAGGACGCGGTCAGCCACCGCGGCAAGGCGCTGCGGGAGCTGGCCAAGCTGGTCGCCAAGGTGCTCCCCGCGGCCGGCTGACGGCGTCCCCGTGACGGAGCGGACGACCGTGGACCTCGCGGGTCCAGGCGTGCTGTGGAGCCGGTGGGGGGTGCTCGGCGCGACTCTCGCCGCGCTCGGCCACGACGACGTCTGGTGGATCGACGCCGACGGGGCCCACCACGACGACCACGGGGGCAACTGGGGGCGGCTGGTCCTCCTCGCCGACGACCGGGCGGTGCTGTTCGGCTACGACCACGAGTACAGCGACACGGTGGACGCGAGTCCCCCGATCGACCTGCTCGCCGGCGCGCCCGCCTGGCTGCCCTGGGCGGAACTGGTCCGGCACGCCGACGACGACCAGCTCGGCTACGTCTACTGGCACGAGCACGGCGACTGGCACCGGGTCCGCTACCCGGACCGGGTCGCCGACGGCCTCCCGCAGACCGTCGGCGCCGTCCTCGACGCCGACCGCGCCCGCCGGGAACTGGCGGAGGTGGTCTTCGAGTGGGCCGGGCACGACGCCGACGGCGAGGCGGAACGGGCGGACGTGGCGACCCACGCCGACCGACTGCTCGCCGCCGCGGCCGGCCACGCGGTCGACGCGGCTGCGCTCACCGGTCTGCTCGGGCGGGTCCGGTCCGTTCCGGTCGATCTGGACGCCGCCCTCGCCTCGGCGGCGAGGGCCGGTCTCACCCCCGGCGCTGTCGTACCGGTCGTGCCGGCGAGTGCCGAGGTGCCGCACCGGCGGGTCCGGAAGCTCAGTGAGACGCAGCACGAACGGCTGGTCTGGGCGGCCATGGGTGAGGCGGCCGAGCTGCCCCGCCCGGAGCCGGCCGACACCGGGGCACTGGCGGCGCTGGTGGACTGGGCGCGCCTCCGGGCCCCGGGCGCGGACGGCCGGTCCTCCGTGGTCGTGGAGGCGCTGGACGGCGCGATGCGCCAGATCCCGGGCGAGTGCTGCCCGGTGGACCGGCCCGGGGACGGTTTCCGGGACCTCTTCACGCTGGTGAAGGAACTCCGGGCGGCCGAGGCCGACGCCCGGCACGGACGCTGGATCTTCCTGCGGGTGGCGACCACGTCGGACGGTTTCTCCGTCGAGCGCCGGTACGACTCCTGGCCGGACTGGATGGGGCCGCGGGACAGCGGCCCGTGGCTGTCCCACCTGCGCACCGAGATGCGGTCCCGGGCCGCCGAGTTCCGGCCCACCTGGACCGCGCTGCTCGACCCGGACGTCGCCTACCTCACCACCCCACCCCCGGACCCCGGCCGCTGATTCCCGGAAAGCGTGGCCATTCGACGTCGAACAGCCACGCTTTCCGTCAATCAGCGCGAAAGCAAGGGGAAGGGTCAGGCGAGGGGGCCGGTTGCGCGCTCGATGGCGGCGCGCAGGTCGGGGCCGGCGACGACGGATCGGGCCGCCTCCATCAGCGGGGCGAGGAAGACGTCCGGACCGGGGTCGCCGATCGTGTCGCCGAGCGCGTCCAACGCGGCCCGGCCGGCCGGGGACGGCTCCAGCGGCGCGCGGAGCTGGAGCCCGCGTACCGCCGCCAGCAGCTCCACCGCGAGCAGGCTGGTCAGGTTGTCCAGCACGGTGCGCAACTTCTTGGTGGCCGCCCAGCCCATCGAGACGTGGTCCTCCTGCATACCGCTGGTGGGCAGCGAGTCGACCGAGGCGGGGGCCGCCAGCCGGCGGTTCTCCGCGACGATGCCGGCGGCGGTGTACTGGGCGATCATCAGCCCGGAGTTCACCCCGGCGTCGGGGGAGAGGAACGCCGGCAGGTCCCGGTTACGGGCCACGTCCAGCAGCCGGTCCACCCGCCGTTCGGCGATCGCGCCCACCTCGGCGGCGGCGATGGCAAGGTAGTCGGCGGCGAAGCCGAGTGGCGCGCCGTGGAAGTTGCCCGTCGACTCGACCCGCCCGTCCGGCAGTACCACCGGGTTGTCCACCACGGACGTCAGCTCCCGGCCGGCGACCACCTCGACGAAGTCCAGCGTGTCGCGGGCCGCGCCGGCCACCTGCGGCGCGCACCGCATCGAGTACGCGTCCTGCACCGCGTGGGCCAGGTCGTCGCGGTGCGAGTCCATCACCGCCGAGCCCTGGAGTAGCCGGTGGATGTTCGCGGCCGAGGCGGCCTGGCCGGGGTGCGGGCGGATGGCGTGCAGCTCGGGCAGGAACGGCCGCTCCGAGCCGAGCATCGCCTCGATGGCCAGCGCGGCGGTCACGTCGGCCATGGCGAACAGGTGCCGGGCGTCGGAGACGGCCAGCAGCAGCATGCCGAGCATGCCGTCGGTGCCGTTGATCAGCGCCAGCCCTTCCTTGGCGGCCAGCTCGACCGGGGCCAGCCCGACCCGGCGCAGCGCGTCCGTGGCGGGGATCCGGTCGCCGGCCGGGCCGAGCACCCAGCCCTCGCCGAGCAGCACCAGCGCGCAGTGCGCCAGCGGCGCCAGGTCACCGGACGCGCCCAGCGAGCCGTGCTCCGGCACCCACGGGGTGATCTCGTGGTTGAGCAGGTCCACGAGCGCCTCGGCGACGAGCGGGCGGACGCCGGAGCGGCCGAGCGCGAGCGAGCGTACCCGCAGCAGCATCATGGCGCGCACCACCTCGCGGGGCATCGGCGCGCCCACCCCGGCCGCGTGCGAGCGGATCAGCGCGTGCTGCAACTCGGCTCGCCGCTCGGGGGCGACGAACGTGTTGGCCAGCGCCCCGAACCCGGTTGAGACGCCGTACACCGGGCGGCCGGCGGCCTCGATGCCGTCCACGATGGACCGGCTGGTCGCCATCGCCTCGACGGCGGCGGGGTCGAGCACGACCTTGGCGGTGCCGCGGGCGACCGCGAGCACGTCGGCGGGGGTGACCCCGGTGGACAGGATGGTGACGGTGGTCATCGTGGCACTCCGTTGTGCAGAACCTGGCGGATCAGTGGCACCCCCGGCCGGTAGGCCAGGTGCAGGTGGGTCGGCGCGTCGAGGACGACCAGGTCGGCCCGGGCCCCGACGGTCAGCCGCCCGACGTCGGTGCGGCGCAGCGCCGCCGCCCCGCCGGCGGTCGCCGCCCACACCGCCTCCGCCGGGGTCATCCCCATCTCGCGTACGGCGAGCGCGACGCAGAACGGCATCGACGAGGTGTACGACGAGCCGGGGTTGCAGTCGGTGGCCAGCGCCACGGTGACACCGGCGTCGAGCAGCCGGCGGGCGTCCGGGTAGGGCGACCGGGTGGAGAACTCGGCGCCGGGCAGCAGCGTGGCGACCGTCTCCGAGCCGGCGAGCGCGTCCACGTCGGCGTCGGTCAGGTGGGTGCAGTGGTCGACGCTGGCCGCGCCCAGTTCCACGCCGAGCCGGACGCCCGGCCCGGGGCCGAGCTGGTTGGCGTGCAGCCGGACGCCCAACCCGACCGCCTGCCCGCAGGTGAGGATCGCCCGGGCGTGGTCGGCGTCGAACGCGCCCCGCTCGCAGAACACGTCGATCCAGCGGGCGTACGGCGCGGCGGCGGCCAGCATCGGCCCGCACACCAGGCCCACGTAGTCGTCGGGCCGGTCGGCGTACTCGGCGGGCACCACGTGCGCGCCGAGGAACGTGGTGTCCTCGGTGAACTCGGCGGCGATCCGCAGCGAGCGGGCCTCGTCGGCGACGCTCAGGCCGTACCCGCTCTTGATCTCGACGGTGGTGGTGCCCTGCCGCCGCATCTCCGCGCGCAGCCGGCCCACGGTGGCGCGCAGGTCGTCGTCGGAGGCGGCGCGCGTCGCGCCCACGGTGGTCCGGATGCCGCCGCCGGTGTACGGCTCGCCGGCCATCCGGGCGGCGAACTCGGCGGCCCGGTCACCGGCGAAGACCAGGTGGGCGTGGCTGTCCACGAAGCCGGGCAGCACCGCCGCGCCGGCGGCGTCGACGCGCCGGCCGGCGGCGGGCGCGTAGCGGGCCGGACCGACCCAGGCCACCCGCCCGTCCTCGACCAGCAGCGCGGCGTCGCGGCGGACGCCCAGCGGGTCACCGCCCCGGCCGTCGTTGGTGACCAGCTCACCGATGTTGTCCACGAGCAGGCTGCCGGTCATGACGTGACCACCGCGATCGAGTCCCGCAGCTCGG
Source organism: Micromonospora sp. NPDC049240 (assembly GCF_040647835.1). Lineage (NCBI taxonomy): Bacteria > Bacillati > Actinomycetota > Actinomycetes > Micromonosporales > Micromonosporaceae > Micromonospora > Micromonospora sp. NPDC049240. The sequence goes on along the minus strand of NZ_JBEZCX010000012.1, from coordinate 16,676 downwards.
TGGGGACGTCCACCGTCAGGTGCCGGCCGTCGGCCACCACGGTCCGGCCGTCCACCACCACCTGCGTGACGTCGGCGGCGGTGGCCGCGAAGAACACGCCGACCGGCGGCACCCCGGCGGTGCGGGCGCTGTCCAGCCGTACCGTCACCAGGTCGGCCCGGTCGCCGACGGCGAGCCGGCCGGCGTCGCCCCAGCCGAGCGCGGCGTGGCCGGTCACGGTGGCGGCGGCGAACAGTTCGGCGGCGGCGAAGTGCCCGCGTCTGCGGGTGCGCAGCCGTTCGTCCAGCTCCACCGCGCGGGCCTCCTCGAACAGGTCGACCACGGCGTGGCTGTCGCTGCCCAGGCTGAGCGGGCTGCCCGCCTCGACGATCCGCCGGGCCGGGCCGATCCCGTCGGCCAGGTCCCGTTCCGTGGTGGGGCAGAGGCAGACGCCGGTACGGCTGTCGCCGAGCAGCGTCACGTCGGCGGCGGTCGGGTGGGTGGCGTGCACGGCGGTGGTGTGCCGGCCGAGCACCCCGTGGTCGGCGAGCAGCCGGGTCGGCGTGCAGCCGTGCACGGCCCGGCAGGCGTCGTTCTCGGCCGGCTGCTCGGAGACGTGCGCGTGCAGCGGCAGCCCGTGCCGGTCCGCCCAGCCGGCCACGGTGGCGAGCTGCCCGGCCGGCACCGCGCGCACCGAGTGGATCGCCGCGCCGCGCCGCACGTGCCCGTCGGTCGGGCGGAACGCGTCGACCCGTTCCGCCCAGCGCAGCGCGTCGCCGTCGCCGAACCGGCGCTGCGGTCCGACCAGCTCGGCGCCGTCCACGCCCGCCGTCAGATACGCGGCGTCCAGCAGCGTGAGCCGGATCCCGGCGTGCGCGGCGGCCTCCACCAGCGCCTCGGACATCACGTTCGGGTCGTCGTACCGGGTGCCGTCCGGGCCGTGGTGCAGGTAGTGGAACTCGCCGACGCAGGTGATCCCGGCGAGCGCCATCTCCGCGTACGCGGCCCGGGCCAGCGCCAGGTAGGAGTCGGGGTCGAGGCGGGCGGCGACCGCGTACATCGGGTCCCGCCAGGACCAGAAGTCGCCCCGGCCGGCGTGGGTGCGCCCACGCAGCGCCCGGTGGAACGCGTGCGAGTGGGCGTTGGCCAGGCCGGGCAGCGTCAGGCCGGGCAGCCGGACGGCGTCCACCGTCACCCCGGCGGCCGGCGGATCGCCACCGGTCAGCGGCGTGACGGCGGTGAGCCGCCCGTCCGTCGCCTCGATCAGCACGTCCGGCGTGGGTTCGGCGTCCTCGGGCAGCCAGGCGTACTCGGCCAGCCAGCGGGTCAGCGGCATGCCAGTTCCTCCAGCACCCGGGCCAGGGCGGTCACCCCGGCCGCGCAGTCGGCGTCGGTGGCGGACTCGGCCGGGGAGTGCGACACCCCGGTCGGGTTCCGCACGAACAGCATCGCGGTGGGCAGGTGCGCGGCCAGCACGCCGGCGTCGTGGCCGGCGCCGGTCGGCAGCGTCGGCGCGTCGAGCAGCGCGACCAGCCGCCGCGCGAGCCCGCCGTCGAACGCGACGAGCGGCGTCGCCGACTCCCGCGTGCAGGTCAGCGCCGTGCCGTCCCGGCCGGCCCGCTCGGTGGCCTTGGCGCGTACCGCCTCGACCAGGCCGTCCAGCGTCGCCGCCTCGGCCGCCCGGGCGTCCAGCCAGCCGGTGACCCGGGACGGGATCGCGTTGGTGGCGTTCGGCTCGACCGACACCCGGCCGACGGTGGCGTGCGCGTCGCGCAGCCGGGCCTCCTTGTTCGCCGCGAGCACGGTGAACGCGTAGGTGAGCATCGGGTCGCGCCGGTCGGCCATCCGGGTCGTACCGGCGTGGTTGCCCTCGCCGGTGAAGTCGAACCGCCACCGGCCGTGCGGCCAGATGGCGGACGCCACCGCGACCGGCGCGTCCGTGTCGACGAGCGCGCGGCCCTGCTCGACGTGCAGCTCCACGAAGGCCGCGAAGCGGCCGAGCAGCGCCGGGTCGGCGCCCGCCGGCCGCCCGCCCAGCGCGTCGGCGAAGCTCACCCCGGCCTGGTCGCGCAGCCCGGCCGCGCGGTCGACGTCGATCTCGCCGGTGAGCAGCCGCGACCCCAGGCAGGGTACGCCGAACCGGGCGCCCTCCTCCTCCACGAACGCGGCCACCACGACGGGCCGGTCCGGGGTGGCCCCGGCGGCCCGCAGCTCGTCCACGGCGAGGAACGCGCTGACGATGCCGAGCGGCCCGTCATAGGCGCCGCCGTACGGCACCGAGTCGAAGTGGCTGCCGGTGAGCACCGCGCCGCCGGTCGCCGGGTCGCCCCACCAGGCGAACAGGTTGCCGTTGCCGTCCTCGCTGACCGGCATGCCCCGCCGGTCGGCCTGCTCCCGGAACCAGCCGCGCAGCCTGCGCTCCGGCTCGGTCAGCGCGTACCGCAGGTAGCCGCCGCTGCCGGCGTCCCGCCCGACCGGGGCGATCTCGTCCCACAGCTTCCGGAATCGGTCGGCCAGGTCGCTCACGAGTCACCCTCGGCCATCGGAACCCGGACGCCGGTGCGCTCCGCGACCTCGCGGGCGTCGTCGTAGCCGGCGTCCACGTGCCGGATCACGCCCATCGCGGGGTCGTTGGTGAGCACCCGCTCGATCTTCTGCCCGGCGAGCGCGCTGCCGTCGGCGACGCAGACCTGCCCGGCGTGGATGGACCGGCCGATGCCCACCCCGCCGCCGTGGTGGATGGACACCCAGGACGCGCCGCTCGCGGTGTTGACAAGCGCGTTGAGCAGCGGCCAGTCGGCGATCGCGTCGGAGCCGTCGGCCATCGCCTCGGTCTCCCGGTAGGGGCTGGCCACGCTGCCGCAGTCCAGGTGGTCCCGGCCGATCACCACCGGCGCGCTCAGCTCACCGGAGGCCACCATCTCGTTGAACCGCACCCCGGCGCGGTCCCGCTCGCCGTAGCCGAGCCAGCAGATCCGGGCCGGCAGGCCCTGGAACGCGACCCGCTCGCCGGCCATCCGCATCCACCGGGCGAGCGACTCGTTCTCCGGGAACAGGTCGAGGATGGCCCGGTCGGTGGCGGCGATGTCGCGCGGGTCGCCGGAGAGCGCCGCCCACCGGAACGGGCCCTTGCCCTCGCAGAACAGCGGCCGGATGTACGCCGGCACGAAACCGGGGAAGTCGAACGCCCGCTCGTACCCGCCGAGCTTAGCCTCGCCCCGGATCGAGTTGCCGTAGTCGAACACCTCCGCGCCGGCGTCGAGGAAGCCGACCATCGCCTCGACGTGCCTCGCCATCGACGCCCGCGCCCGGTCGGTGAACTCGGCCGGCTTGGCCGCCGCGTAGTCCCGCGCGTCGCCCGGCTCCACCCCTTCCGGCAGGTACGACAGCGGGTCGTGCGCGCTGGTCTGGTCGGTCACGATGTCGATCTCGACGCCGCGCGCCAGCAGCTCGGGGAAGACGGTGGCCGCGTTGCCGACCACGCCGACGCTGAGCGCCCGCCGGTCCCGCTTCGCGGCCAGCGCCCGCTCCACCGCGTCGTCGAGCGAGTCGGCGATCTCGTCCAGGTAGCGGTCGTGCGCCCGGCGCTCCAACCGGGTCCGGTCCACGTCGACGATCAGGCAGACGCCGCCGTTCATGGTGACTGCCAGGGGCTGCGCCCCGCCCATCCCGCCGCAGCCGGCGGTGAGCGTCAGCGTGCCGGCGAGCGACCCACCGAAGCGCTTGGCGGCGACCGCGGCGAACGTCTCGTAGGTGCCCTGGAGGATGCCCTGGGTGCCGATGTAGATCCACGACCCGGCGGTCATCTGCCCGTACATGGTCAGGCCGAGCGATTCGAGGCGGCGGAACTCCGGCCAGGTGGCCCAGTCGCCGACCAGGTTGGAGTTGGCCAGCAGCACCCGCGGCGCCCACTCGTGGGTGCGCAGCACGCCGACCGGCCGGCCGGACTGCACCAGCATGGTCTCGTCGTCGCGCAGCTCGGTGAGCGTCCGCACCAACGCGTGGTAGGACGGCCAGTCCCGGGCCGCCTTTCCGGTGCCGCCGTAGACGACCAGGTCGTCGGGGCGCTCGGCCACCTCCGGGTCGAGGTTGTTCATCAGCATCCGCAGCGCGGCCTCCTGCGGCCACCCCTTCGCGGTGCGTACGGTGCCGCGGGCGGCGCGGACGGGCTGGTGCATCTCGTACTCCTCTCAGCCGAGGAACAACTGGCGGCGGGCGGCGGACGACTCGAACGCCTCGAGCCGGGCCTGGGTCTCGGCCGGGGCGGCGTCGCAGATCGCCTGCAACACCACCATGGCCAGCGTCATCGGGGCGGTGTGCAGGTCGAAGACGAGGTCGGTGCCGACCGCGGCGGGCAGCACCACCTCGGCGTGGTCGGTGGCCGGGCTGACCGGGGAGTCGGTGATGGCCACCACCGTCAGCCCGGCGTCGCGGGCCTCGCGCAGCGCGTCGAGCGTCTCCCGGGGGTAGCGGGGCAGCACGAACGCGAGCAGCGCGGTGGCGCCGGCGGCGACGGCCTGGTCGAGACGGTCGGCGAGCAGGCTGCCGCCGTCGTCGAGGACCCGCACGTCCGGGTGCACCTTCGCGGCGAAGTACGCGAAGTACGCGGCCAGCGGCGCGGCGGCGCGCAATCCGAGCACCGGCAGTGGTCGGGTGGCCGCCAGCAGCCTGCCCACCTCGGCGATCCGGTCGGCGTCGGCGAGTTGCCCGGCGAGCCGGTCGAGGTTGTCCCGCTCGGCGTGCACCGCCCGTTGCAGGGCGTTCCCGGCTGCGGCCGGCTCGGTCGTCCCGGTGGCGGCCAGGTCCCGCAGCCGGCGGCGCAGCGCGGGGTAGCCGTCGTGCCCGAGCGTCATGGCGAACCGGGTCACCGACGGCTGGCTGACCCCGGCCAGTTCGGCCACCTCCGCCGCGGACAGGTACGCCGCCGCGCCGGCGTGGCGTACCAGGCAGTGCGCGATGCGGCGCTGGGTCGGGGTGAGCCGCACGCCGTGGAAGAGGTCGAGCAGGCGGTCGGCGCTGGACGCACCGGTTTCATTCACCCGCTGACTCTATGCATGAAAACTTTCATCCGGCAAGGGTGTCGATGCTGCCACGTTCTCCCTGCTGGGAGCGGTGCGGCCAGAGCGACGAAGAGTGCGCACCCGTTGACCGCTTGTGCGGAGTGGTGCCGGTCTATAGCCTGCTAGCTGTCTTGTCTCGCTTCCACGGGGGTTGCCGTGACTACACGGTCGATGCATGCTGCCTACCTTCGGGCCAAACGCCTGAGTTCGCCTTGGTCCCGGGCCCTCCGTGCGGCGAGCCGCCGAGGTCGCGTTCCGGGGCTCCGACGCTGACGTTCAGTCCTTCCTCGACCTCGGTGTCACCTTTGCCGTGCGGCTGCTAAACAATGCGTCGTCGCTGCCCGGCGCCGAACTTCTTCGAACGACAGTGGAAATTCCCGCCATCCCGGAGAGCGGGTTCTTCTGGTTGCGGGTGCCCATACCGATGGTTCGAAGAGCTTGAGGGATCTGCTGAAGAAGGGGCAGCGTTCTGTTGGTGAATGCCGCATTCGAGATCGCTGCTGGCGGAAGTCGGCCCTGGGAAGGTAACGGCCGGGCCGGAGCCGGCGTGGTCAACGTGCAAAGCTCAAGTTGAGGAGAAAGATGAAGCTTCTACCATTGGTTGCTGCCGGCGCAGTTCTGACGGGAGCGGCGGTGCTCATTCCTGCCGCCATGTCGACGGCGGCGGACACCCCGCCCTCGCTGGAGGAGGACTTCAACTACCCGGGGGCCGCCAAGATCCTGGCGGACCACGGGCTCAAACTGTTCAAGGGCGACGGCCACATCGTCTGGACGGCCACCCGGTCGGTGGAGGACGACATCCAGTGCGCCGTGGGTGAGATCCAGGTGGAGCAGATTCCCGGCGTCTCCGGCTTCTACCACTGCTTCAAGGTGCTGGGCCCGACGGGCTACCTGACCCTGGAGATCCCCGGGACCTTCGGTGTTCGGGCCGGCGCCGAAACCGTCGTGGCGACGGCGAAGTTGCCGGACGGCGACAAGAGTTTCACGATTCCGCCGAACCAGCCGGTGCCGATCGACCCGGGCTCGGGCGGTAACCTGCCGACGGCGACCCTGGTCGAGTTGCGGGTGAACTGACCCCAAAAGCACTCATTGGCGGGCCGTTGCCGAAAGCGCTGCGGCCCGCCAATCCTGTCCCGGTCAGCCCTTGTGGACAATATTCTTCATCGATAGCATTCGGCTGTCCTGTCTCACTTCCACGGGGGTTGTCGTGACCGCACGGTCAATGCGTGCTGCGCTTTTCAGAAATAGTCGCCTGTCACCTTGCTGGGTGCGACGTGTCGCCGTCGCGACAGCGGTGGTGCTGGTCGGTTCGCTCGCCCCGGTGACGCCGGCGGCTGCCGAGGACGAGGAATATCCCTGGGACCCGGCGGTGGCCCGGGAGGTGCTCGTCTACTACGTCACCGAGGGGACCCCCTCGGTCAAGCGTGCCGCCGCGGAGATGCTGCTCGCCGACGACGCCGCGGTCCGCGCGTTCCTCGAGGGCGGGGTGGACGAGGCGTACGCCGCCGACGCGCGGGCGGCTGCGGAGTCGCTGGCGTCGATGGATGGTCCCGCGATGCGGGCCGGTGCCCTACAGGCGCTGTCCGGAACGCCGACGGACGTCCAGGCGTTCGTCGACGGCGGCTGGCGCGCGTCGTGGGCCGCCGACGAGCGGGTGCGGGCCTACCGGCTGTTGGAGTCCGGTGGCCCGACGGTGCGGGCCGCCGCGCAGAAGGCGCTCGACGGCACGCCCGAGGAGTTGACCGAGTTCCTCGCCGAGGGGCGGGACGCCGCGCTGAGGGCGGACGACCGGCTGGCGGCGACCCAGATGCTCACCGGCGGGGCCAACAACTCCGGTCCGGTGCTGCACACCGCGGCGCAGCAGGCGTTGGCGGGCACGGCGGACGAACTGCGCGAGTTCATCACGGCCGGCCAGTTCGTCGCCCGCGCGCGGGACAAGGAACTCGCCTCCATCCGCAGCCTCACGGAGCAGGCGAAGCAGGCAAGCGAAACCACCGCCCGGGAGTCGCTGGCCGCGACGGAGGCGTCGAACCGGGCGGCGAACGCGGCCGAGGAGGCCAAGAAGGCGGCCAAGACCGCGGCGGACGAGACCGCCGCGGCGGGCGGTGCCGCGCGCAAGGCGTCCGCAGCGGCCGGACGGGCCGCCGACGCGGCGGATGGCGCCGCCGACGCGGCCCGGGACGCGGTGAGCGCCTCGAACGCCGCGATGCGGGCGGCGCGGGTGGCGTCCGACGCGGCCCGGAAGGCGACCACGGCCGCGTCCCTGACCGCGCAGGCCGCCGCGCGTGCTCAGCGCGCCGCGGCGGATGCCCGGACGGATGCGGGCAAGGCGGCAGCGGCCCGCCAGGCCGCCCAGCAGGCCCGCGACGCGGCCCGTAAGGCACGCGAACTCGACCAGGTACGCGCCCAGCGCGACCGCGCGCTCTCCCAGGCCAAGGCGGCCAGCACCGCGGCGAAGGGCGCGAGCGCGAACGCGGACGCGGCAGCGGCGGAAGCGCGGAGGGCCGGCGCCCAGGCCGGCGTCTCCGAGGAACAGGCGAAGCGGGCGCGGGACGCGGCGGACCGGGCGCAGCGATCGGCGGCGGCGGCGTCGCGGGCGGCTGATCGGGCGTATGCGTTGGCGCAGGCGGCGGCGAAGGCGTCGGATGAAGCGTTCGAGTTCGCGCGGCGGGCGGCGGCGCATGCGGAGGCGGCGGCGGATGCGGCGGATGCGGCTGCGGCTGCGGCGGGTGATGCGGCGAAGGCGGCGGTGGAGTCCGCGAAGCATGCGGCGGCTGCGGTGTTGGCGTCGAACACGGCGGTGGAGGCGGCGAACAAGGCTGTCGAGTTGGAGCGGTTGGCGCGTGCGGAGGACGACGCGCGGTTGGCGGAGTCCACTGAGCAGGGTGTGTTGGCGGCGCAGGACGCGCAGGCTTTCGAGCAGGCGAAGAACGCCGCGGTCGGTGATGTGGTGGCGTGGAACCGGAAGTTGTTGTGGGACACGGCGGAGGAGGATCGGGTCGATCCGGCGACGCGGCAGTTGCTGTCGGAGGCGACCGCGTCCGGTGCCACCACCGAGGTCATGCTCGACCGCGGTCGGCGGGCGGCCATCAACCTGTTGACCACCGGTGGCGAGCACACCAAGGCGTCCGCGTCGGCGGCGCTCACCGGCGGTGAGGTGGAGCTGCGGTCGTGGCTGACGGATGGTCGTCGGCTTGCGGTTGGTCAGGATGATCGGGCGCGGGTGTGGCATCTGGTCGACACGTTGCCGGACGGGAATGAGAAGTCGGCGGCGCAGGTGGCGTTGGCTGGTGACGACGCGGCGGTGCAGGCGTTTTTGCGGACGCGGAGTTATCCGGGTAAGGCGACGCTTGATCGGCAGGCGGTCTACAAGATTTTGGAGACGGCGGGGCCGACGCTGAAGGCGGCTGCGGAGCGGGCGTTGGCGGGGACGAACGCGGATCGGCACGAGTTTCTGCGGTCGGGTCAGTATGCGGCGCGGACGGCTGATGACCGGCTTGAGGTGTATCGGGTCATCGATGCGGGTGGTCCGCAGGTGAAGGCGGCCGGGCAGGTGGCGTTGGCGGGTCCGTCGTCGTACATCTCGTATTTCTTGACGGCGGGTCGTTTTCAGGCGGCGCAGCGGGATCAGGAGCAGGCCGCGCATGTGGCGGCGGTGCAGGCGTTGATCGCGGAGGCGCAGCGGTACGCGCAGAGCGCGGTGTCGGACGCGGCGGAGGCGAACCGGGTCGCGGCGGTCGCGGCGGGTAAGGCGGCGGAGGCGCAGACGTATGCGCAGCAGGCGGCGGCGTCGGCGAGCAAGGCGGCGCAGTACGCCACGGATGCCAACAACTCGGCGGTCGCGGCGAAGAACTCCGCCGACCAGGCGGCCCAGTCCGCGACGACGGCCCGCAACGCCGCCAACTCCGCCCAGGCCAGCGCCAACCAGGCCGCCCAGTCCGCCGCCACGGCGGGCGCGGCAGCGAAGCGGGCCCGTCAGGACGCCGCGGGGGCCGCACAGGCCGCCAAGGAAGCCCGGCAGTCGGCCAGACAGGCCGGCGCTGACGCCGCCGCCGCGAACCAGGCGGCCCGGGAAGCGGAGCAGATCTACAACACCAAGCTGAAGGAGTGGGAGGCCGCGCAGCGCAACACCGCGCCGGGCAGCGCCTGGAACGGTGACGGTACGGCGCTGGACCAGCACCGGACCTGGAGCTGCATGGTGCAGCCGTCCCAGCTCACCGCGGAGTGCGCGAAGGTCTACGTCGACTTCGCCGACGCGCTCGTCCGGCCCAACAAGTGCACCACCGCCGGACTGAACACCGGACCCGGCTGCGAGATGGTCGACGACATCAAGGAGTTCGTCAAGGACAACCCCGACCTGATCCTCGACGTCGTGCAGCTCGTCCTCATGGTGTGCGGCCTGGTGCCGGCCTACGGCGAGGCGTGCGACGGGGTGGACGCCGGCATCTCCTTCGCCCGCGGCGACTGGGTGGGCGGCGTGCTCTCCGGGCTCAGCGTGGTTCCGGTCGCTGGTTGGGTGCCGGCCGGGATCAACATGGGCCGGCTCGGGGACAAGTTCCGCGACGCGTGGCGGGTGTTCGACGAACTCGCCAAGAAGTGCGACAACGTGCCGAACAGTTTCGCACCGGGCACGCAGGTGCTGCTCGCCGACGGCAGCCGAAAGCCCATCGAGCGGCTGCGCGTCGGCGACGAGGTCCGGTCGACGAACCCGCTCATGGGCGTCTCGACGACCGGGCGGGTGATCGAGACGATCACGGGCACGGGTGTCAAGGTGTTGGCGAAGGTCACCGTGGACGTCGACGGCGACCGGGGGACCGAGACCGAGACGCTCACGGCCACCTGGAACCACCCGTTCTGGAACGCCGACTCCGGGGTGTGGACGAAGGCCGGCGAGCTCCGGCGAGGTCAGTCGTTGCTCACCGCCGCCGGTCGCAGGGTCGAGGTCGAGAAGGTCGAGACCCGCAGCGAGCGCACCACCGTCTACAACCTCAACGTCGCGGACCTGCACACCTACTACGTGTACGCCGGGGACGTCCCGGTGCTCGTCCACAACTGCGGGAAGATCGACCTTGACCACGGCATCGGTGACGCCCATCCCCGGGATCACGTCGGGAAGACCGACGCCGAGATCAAGACGCGCGCCGACACGGACCCGAAGGCAAAGGGTGTGGCGTCCACTCTCAACGCCGCCGACTACCAGAAGACTGTGGACGCGGTCGTCACCGCGAACATCGAAAAGATCAACCGTTGGGCGTCGAAGGCGCAGGTCGGCGCGGAGATCGAATACACCATGCGGTTCAGTTACCCTGTTGGCCGGGTCGCGAGGATAGGCGAGGCCGGGGCCAAGGACGCCTACACTGTCACGCTCGTCCTCAAGCGCATCGACAAGGGCTACCAGGGCCACAAGGGCGCCTGGGTGGTGAAGACCATCAAGGCGTTCTGAGGCTCCGACGAGGTGGGGGTCTGATCTTCGTGGTCGAGGAGAACGCGGCAGCCGAGGCGGTGGCCAGTGACGTCGTGGCGTCACTTGGCCGTTGCGACCGGGAGTTGGGCGACTTCGCGACCGGCGTCCTGCTCGACTACGACTTCGGGCCGGACAGCGAGCTCTATCCCCACCTCGTCCTGAGCACCGAGCGGGAGGGGGTGCAGCAGGCGGACATCCGGAAGACGATCCGGATGCCCATCTCGCCGCACCCCCTCGTCAGCAATGAGATCTCCATCCGGTTGATCCTCACGTTCACGCCCTCCTCGTGTGGCGTCACGTCGTCCGTCGAGGCGCACCTGGACCGGTCGATGGCGACGTGGGGGCCGGGATCGCACGTCCTCCACCGCAGATCGTCGGAGGATCTCCGTCTCGCGGACGCGTTGCGGGCGGCCGAGGCGCACATCCGCGACCTCTACGACGTGGCGACGTTCCCGGAGACGCTGGGGCTGAGCCGCCGCGGCTGAGTGACGGTGCTCGACGGGCAGGTATGCCCGGTGACCGTGACGACGCTCGACGGTGCCGCCGCCGGCGACCAGCGGGGGCAGGAGGCGGTCACCAACGCGGCGAACGTGCTGGCGCAGGCACCCGACGGCCACCGTCCGGCAGTAGATGGGCATCATCGGCCGCGCGCGCCGCAGATGTGGGAGGCCGGGTCGGCCAGCGGCGCCCCCGGCAGCTACGCGAGCACCCGGCAACGCCGCGACGGTCGGCCGGTCTGCGCGACTCTGGCACCGGCACAGAGCTAGCTCCCGCCACGTCCGCCCCTGTCGCTCCGACGCGGATCGGGCGGTCGCCTCCGGCGCGTCGCGCGGTAACCAGCGGGTCAAGCGCGACCGAGGCGGCGACCGTCGTCACCGACCCGCTGCGCGACGCGTGACCTAGCGGCGGACGCGCTGTTCGGCGGCACCACCACGCAGACGGCACCGCCCTTGGTGACGCCCCCATCAGGTCGAATCGCAGCACGGGCGCCCCGCTGAACGGTCGCTCGGTGACCGCCACGCCGCCACCGCCGGCGGCCGGTACGTCGGCCCCCGACGGCCCGGCCCCGGCGGCCGGTCGCCGAACGGTGAGCCGGCTCAGGGTGACGGGCGGGTGTCCAGCCCGGCGTAGAAGGAGCGGCAGATGTCGTAGTCGGGCAGCCGGCCCGCCGCGCGCGCCTCGGCGAGGCTCGGCGCTGCCGCGTCCCGCGCGGACAGCAGCGGCGTCGCGGTCGGCCAGTCGATGGCGAGGGCCGGGTCGAGCGGGTGCACGGTGTGCTCGGCCGCCGGCCGGTACGTGGCGGAGCAGAGATAGCTGAGCGTGGCGTCATCGGTCAGCGCGCAGACGGCGTGCCCGAGCCCCTCGGCGAGGTAGACGGCCCGCCGGTTGGCGTCGTCCAGGCGTACCGCCTCCCACCGGCCGAAGGTCGGCGAGCCGACCCGCACGTCCACCACCACGTCCAGCACCGCCCCCCGGACACAGGTCAGGTACTTCGCCTGGCCGGGCGGGACGTCGGCGAAGTGGACGCCGCGCACCACGTCCCGCGCGGAGACCGAGAGGTTGGCCTGGGCCAGCCGCAGCGGATGCCCCACCGCCTCGGCGAGCCGGTCGTGGCGGTACCACTCCAGGAAGCGCCCGCGCGGGTCGCCGTGCTGCTGCGGCGTGACCTCCCAGGCCCCCTCGATGCCCAGCGGCCGGATCCTCACGAGCCGCTCCGGACGGCGCCCGGCCGCTCGGCCAGCAGGCCCAGCAGGTAGTCGCCGTAACCGCTGCGGGTCAGCGGGTGGGCCAGCGCCCGCAGCCGCTCGTCGTCGATCAGCCCGGACCGCCAGACCACCTCCTCGACACAGCCGATCTTCATGCCCTGGCGTTCCTCGATCACCCGGACGAACTCGGCGGCCTGCATCAGCGAGGTGAACGTGCCGGTGTCCAGCCAGGCGGTGCCCCGGTCGAGCACCGTCACGGACAGCTCGCCCCACCCACGGTAGGTCTCGTTCACCGCCGTGATCTCCAACTCGCCCCGCGCGCTGGGCGTCAGCTTGCGGGCGATGTCGACCACCCGGTTGTCGTAGAAGTAGAGGCCGGGCACCACGTACCGGGAGCGGGGCCGGGCCGGCTTCTCCTCGATCGACAGCACCCGGCCGGCCGCGTCGAACTCGACCACGCCGTACGCCGCCGGGTTGGCGACCGGATACGCGAAGACCCGCCCGCCGGCCGGGTCGCCGTGCTGCGCGAGCTGCCGGCCGAGACCGACGCCGTGGAAGATGTTGTCGCCCAGGACCAGCGCGACCGACTCGTCACCGATGAAGTCCGCGCCGATCAGGAACGCCTGCGCGATGCCCTCCGGCCGGGCCTGCTCGGCGTACGTCAGCCGCAGCCCCCACTGGCCGCCGTCGCCGAGCAGCCGCTCGAACTGCGGGCGGTCCTCCGGCGTCGTGATCACCAGGATCTCCCGCACCCCGGCCATCACCAGCGTGGACAGCGGGTAGTAGACCATCGGCTTGTCGAACACCGGCATGAGCTGCTTGGAAACGGCCCGCGTGATCGGCCAGAGCCGGGATCCGGTGCCACCGGCGAGAAGGATTCCGCGCACCCGCGGAGCGTACCGTCGCGTAAACTCCACGATCCGTGAGGATCCTCGTCACCGGCGGCGCCGGCTTCATCGGCTCGGAGTACGCGCGGATGCTGCTCGGGCGGCCCGGCGGCGACGGGGCGTGGACGCCGGACCCTGTGCCCGCCGCGGTGACCGTGCTGGACAAGCTCACCTACTCCGGCAACCCGGCCAACCTCGACCCGGTACGCGACGATCCCCGCCTGCGCTTCGTGCACGGCGACGTCTGCGACGCGGCCCTCGTCGACGACGTGGTCGGCGGCCACGACGTGATCGTCCACTTCGCCGCCGAGTCGCACGTGGACCGGTCCATCACCGGCGCGGCCCCGTTCGTCACCACGAACGTGCTCGGCACCCAGACGCTGCTCGACGCCGCGCTGCGCCACGGCACCCGCCGCTTCGTGCACGTCTCCACCGACGAGGTGTACGGCTCGATCGACGTCGGCTCCTGGACCGAGGCGTGGCCGTTGGCGCCGAACTCCCCGTACTCGGCCTCGAAGGCCGGCGCCGACCTGCTGGCGTTGGCCTACCACCGCACCCACGGCCTCGACGTGGTGGTGACCCGCTGCGCCAACAACTACGGGCCGTACCAGTTCCCGGAGAAGGTCGTCCCGCTCTTCGTCACCAACCTGCTCGACGGCGGCACCGTGCCGCTCTACGGCGACGGCGGCAACGTCCGGGACTGGCTGCACGTGCACGACCACTGCCGCGGCATCGCGCTGGTGCAGGAGAAGGGCCGCGCCGGCGAGGTCTACCACATCGGCGGCGGCACCGAGCTGACCAACCGCGAGCTGACCGGCCGGCTGCTGGCGGCCTGCGACGCCGACTGGGACCGGGTGGTGCCGGTCCCCGACCGCAAGGGCCACGACCGCCGCTACTCGCTCGACATCACCAAGATCCAGAACGAGCTGGGGTACGCCCCGAGCATCGACCTCGACCGGGGCCTGGCCGACACCGTGCGCTGGTACCGGGAGAACCGGGCCTGGTGGGAGCCGCTGAAGGCGGCGCGCCGGTGACCCGGCTGCTGGTCACCGGCGCCGGCGGCATGCTCGGCCGCGACCTGGTGACCGTGCTGCGCGCCCGCCCCGACCGGTCCGTCACCGCCGCCACCCGCGCCGACCTCGACGTCACCGACCCGGACGCGGTACGGGACGCGGTCGCCGGACACGACGTCGTGCTCAACGCCGCCGCGTGGACCGATGTGGACGGCGCCCAGACCCGGGAACGGGACGCCACCGCCGTCAACGGCGACGCGGTCGCGCACCTGGCCCGGGCCTGCGCCGCCATCGGCGCCCGACTGGTGCACGTCTCCACCGACTACGTGTTCGGCGGCGACGCCACCCGGCCGTACCCGGAGGACGCGCCGACCGGCCCGGTCAACGCTTACGGGCGCAGCAAGCTCGCCGGGGAACGGGCGGTGGCCCGGCTGCTGCCCGAGCGCGGGTACGTGGTGCGGACCGCCTGGCTCTACGGCGCCCACGGGCGCAACTTCGTCACCACCGTGCTGCGGCTGGCCGCCGACCGCGACCGGCTCGACGTGGTGGCCGACCAGCACGGGCAACCGACCTGGTCGTACCGGCTCGCCGAGCGGCTCGTCGCGCTCGCCGACGCGGCACTGGCCGGCGACGCCGCGCCGGGCGTCTACCACGGCACCGCGTCCGGCGAGACGACCTGGTACGGCCTCGCCCGCGCGGTGTTCGCACTGTCCGGCCTGGACCCGGCGCGGGTCCGCCCGACGACCGGCGACCGCGTTCCGCGCCCGGCGCCCCGCCCCCGCTACAGCGTGCTGGCCCACGACCGGTGGGCCGCCGCGAAACTGCCGCCGCCCGGAGACTGGCACACGGACCTGGCCGAGGCGCTGGCCGACCTCGACGGCCGGCCCGGAACACCTCCGCCAGGATGACCTCGTCCGGACGGACGACGTCGCCCGTCGGTCGGCCCGCCCGCCCGGCGCGGGCCTTGCGGCCGACCCGCGCGGGATCGATGATGGCCGAGACGACCGGATCGGACCGAGGAGTCGACATGCAGGTGATCCACCAGCCGCGGGTGGCGTGGGACACGGCCCGGGTGATCGGCGACGCGCTCCGGGACGACGCGCTGTTCGGCTGGCTCCACCAGGAGTTCGGCGGCCTGTTCGGGCCCGCCGCCGGGGATGCCCTCGCGGAGAGCCGCGACCGGGTCCGCTGGGCCGGCGACGCCCGCCTCCCGGTCGAGACCGGCCTCTGGCGGGTCCGCCTGGAGGACGCGCTGCGGCAGCGCCCGGAGCTCGCCGACGAGCTGGCCGGCCTCGCCTCGGTCGCCCGCGCGCACCGGCCTTAGCTTTCGCTTAGCCCGCTTGTCCGGCGACCACCCGGTCCGGCAGCATCGACCGGCGTGACCGACGGCAGCGCGCCCCACCCCTTGACGTCCACCGGCGACGGGCACCCGCCCACCCGGACCGGTCGTCGCCGTACCCCGGCCCGGGCCCGCCGCCGGCTCGCCGCCGCCGGCCTGGCCACCCTCGCCGCCGTGGTCGCGGTGACCCTCGCGGTACGCGGCGGCGCGGCCCCCGCCTGCGCCGCCCCACCCCGCGCGGCCCTCCCGTTGGCCGTCGTCCCGGCCCGCGCGGCCCTTCCGTTGGCCGCCCCGCCGGCCGGTGGCGTCACGCACACCGGCAAGGCCACGTTCTACGACTCGAAGGGCGCCGGCGGCAACTGCTCCCGGCCCGCCGCACCCGCCAACCGGCTCTACGTCGCGCTCGGCCCGAGCGAGTACGCGGCCGGCGCGTCCTGCGGCGGCTTCCTCGACGTCACCGGCCCGCGCGGCACCGTCCGGGTGCTCGTCATGGACCAGTGCCCGGAGTGCGCCCCCGGCCACCTGGACCTCTCCGCCGAGGCGTTCGCCCGGATCGCCGACCCGGTGCAGGGCGTGGTGCAGGTCCGCTACCGGGCCGTGGTCGACCCGCCGCTGCCCGGCCCGCTCACGTTCCGCCTCAAGGAGGGCGCGTCACAGTGGTGGTTCGCCGTCCTGGTCGGCGACCACGGCAACCCGCTGCGCTCGGTGGAGGTCCGGCAGAACGGCTCGTGGCGCGCGGCGGCGCGCGAGGACTACAACTACTGGCTGATCCCGTCCGGCGCGGGCCCCGGCCCGTACGCGATCCGGGTCACCGACGTGTCCGGCCACCGGGCCACCGCCACCGGCATCCGGATGCTCCCCGGCCAGGTGCAGCGCAGCACCACCCGGATGTACGGCGGCGGCACCGCGACCACCACCCGTACCGCGAAGCCGTCCCGCTCGCCGTCGTCCCCCCGCCCGACCCCGACCCCCAGCCGTCCCGCCTCCCCACCCCCGCCCACGCCACCCTCGGCCACCCCGCTCCCGGCCTCCCCGTCCCCGCTGACGCCCCTCCGCGAGGCCGCCGCCCCCACCTGCACCTGACCACCCCCACCCCGTGCACCAGCGCCCTTTCTCGGGGCGGGTGGTGGGTGGGGGATGCTCCTATGGAAGTCAAGGGGTGTTGAGGGTGGTGAAGTCAGCGAGGAGGGCGGTGTGGACCTCGCGGACGATGTAGCGCTTGAGGCAG